>JAYTCW010000142.1:0-10946 GCA_043736295.1 Planctomycetota bacterium
GTCTCCGAAATGCGTTTCAACCTCAGCAACACAGGTTCGCAGAAAAGGAAAACGACCGCGATACCAGTTGCGGAACGACTTGTGAAACAGTCATCTAGATCCGTTCCGCCCGGACCTAGGGGTCCAGGCTACGAGGGCGCTCACCAAATTGTGGAATGCT
This sequence comes from Planctomycetota bacterium, assembly GCA_043736295.1. Lineage (GTDB taxonomy): Bacteria > Planctomycetota > Planctomycetia > Planctomycetales > Planctomycetaceae > TH-plancto1. Next base: position 161 of record JAYTCW010000142.1, read on the forward strand.
CTAGTCCCTGTCATCAGCTGCGTACTCCCGCAGTTCTTCCATCGACACGAACTCGACGGTCGACATGTGAGTCGCTTCCAGAACCACGGGCGGGGCCATTCCAGCCTCCAATGCCTCTTTCCAACGGGCCACGCATAGACACCAGCGATCACCGGGCATCAATCCCGGAAACTCATACTCATCAACCGGGGTCGACAGATCGTTCCCCTGAGCCTTGGAGAACTCCAGGAATTCTTCCGTCATCACAGCACAGACCACATGTAACCCCATGTCGGATGCCCCAGTCTCGCAACAACCGTTGCGGAAGAAACCAGTCATCGGCGAGACGCTGCACACCTCCAGCGTCGTTCCCAGCACGTTTTTTCCAGCAGGCACAATCACTCTCCTCTTCAACATTCGGAAGACAACAAGATACCAAAATGCCTCCCTGATCGCTTCTACGATTCCGCAAGGGCGAACCTCAGAAACGTCGGCCACGATTACCGGCAGTGCGTCATGCGGCAACAGGAGGAGCCGCAGCTAATCGCAGTTGAAGAGGCTCCACGACGAGAGGGAGAAATCGGTGTACGAACTCTGACCTCGGACGAGTCGGGATGAGGCATGCGACCCACGGGCCGTGTGACCTCACCATTCCCGATCAGATAGACAGCTTCCACACGGAGTTTCCTGACAACTGGCAACTTCGCCAATAAAAACAGCCCAGCCCCCGTGCACGGGGGCTGGGCCTGCAAACTGCACTCGCCAGAACCTGTGTTCTGGCGTTGAGGGGCCGTCACTGACGGTCCGCCGACAATCAGTCAGACGGTGCCACCTCGTTGGGTAATCGAATCAGACACTGGACCTCCTCCTTTCTCGTTTGGTATCCCGATCCACACCGGCGTCCGGTCTGCGGGTTTCGGGCCGATAGTCCCGTCGTGCTGCGTGGGCCACGACACGTGTGCAGGAATCATTTTGTATGGACCGATTTCCGGCAAGCCCAATTTCGACATTCCGAGAAGTTTTTTTGAGAACTTGCGAGGCGTGTACCAGCTGCCCGACTGGCGAGGGTTCAGGCTTCCTGTGTGGAACGAGTGTTCGCACTGCCCGGCCAGCTACGGATATTGGGGATCAGGAGCGTGTGATTCCCTGCCTTTCCCGGCCTCGTGAACTCTTCGATTCGGAGTGGAGGTTGGGCTTTAAAGGTGGCGGGCACCTCTATTGAGTGCCAGTTCGACAGCGAGCGTTGGACGTCAGTCCAACGTGTTTGGTGGACGCTCTAATGCCGGATCACCCCGCATTGCTCGGTCACGTCGCTCTGGCACGGGGGACTCACGTCCGCCCGCTCGCTGGGTTTTGGCACGTAGGATGGGCAATCCTGCCCATCCCTACATGTATCGGCACGGAGACGGCCTGGAAAGGCCGTCTGACCATCGGCTGACATTGCTCCCCGCCCCGTCTGGGTTACACTTGCTGGAAGTCCATCGTCCCTCCGACACTCCCAATCATGTTGACCTCGATCGAACTCACCGGCTTCCGCGGGTTCCGCCAACTCAAACTGGACGGGCTGCAACGGGTCAATTTGATTGTGGGGAAGAACAATTCGGGGAAGACCTCGTTGTTGGAGGGGATTTGCGGAGTCATAAATAACACGGTTAATCGTGTCACTCTTCGCCCGCAAGATGCATCATCGGGGCAGTGGTTCGCCTCCACCGAAGATAGCCAAATGATCGTGAAAGGGACTTGGCAGAATACCGGCCAACTCCCTGTGTCACTGCCACAACCCGATGAATACGATTCGCCCCATTGCCGCGCCAGCGTCATTCCGGTATTTCACAGCCATCCAGATGAGCTAGTTCCCAAGCTGGGAATGGCTCTCCTTGATCCAAAGATCGAGGAGCAAATCGAGTCCTTGTTGCGGCAGGTTGACCCTAGAGTCAAAAGGCTCAGGATCGACCCGAGCGTACCAGGGAACCGAATCGTACTTGATGTCGGCCTCAAGCGGATGGTTCCTCTGTCTCAAATGGGACAAGGAATTTACCGTCTCATCGAGATATTTGCTGAGATCATCTCAATGTCCCCAAAGATATGCCTGATCGATGAGATCGAGAATGGCATCCACCACTCCAGCCTGATCGATCTTTGGCGAGGATTGGCTGAGATATCGGAGCAATTTGGAGTTCAAATCTTCGCGACGACCCATAGCCACGAGTGCGTCGAAGCCGCACACGAGGCGTTCTCGGAGCGAACATCCTACGATCTGAGCGTCATTCAACTCTTCCGAAAGACCGTCTCTGTCCAGGGGCGCGTCCTCGACCAAGAACACATCGCCGCTGCCATGGATGGTAAGATCGATTTGCGTGGATGATGGCAAAAGAATTGCACATTGACGATTTCGACCACGTCCTCGTTGTGGAGGGATGGAGCGACCTCCACTTCTACGCGGAAGCGTTGGAGTACTTGGGAATTCACGAGAAGGTCTACATTCAAGAGTGTGGCGGCGAATCAAGGCTCAAGCAGAAACTCCGGTCGTTTCTGACGCCAGAACTGTTGGCTGAAAAGCAGACGGTCGCGGTCATCCTGGACGCTGACTGCAACGCTGCGGACCAGATTAGAGCGATCAAGACACGATTGCACGCGATGGACGGCCTCAAGGATCGGACGTTTGCAGACAATGGTTGGTCCAAGGGGCAACCCAACATCGGCTTCTTTGTTGTCCCGAATGGTCAACAACCCGGGGAAGTGGAGACCTTGGCGTGGAATGCCTGGGCCAATGATCCCCAGAACGCCGAACCGAAGCTGTGTGTCGAAAGTTTTTTGGAGTGCATGAAGAAGAGCGGTCACTCGCCGAAGAAACTCGACAAGGGGCGAATCAGTGCGTTGCTGGCCATCGAAAACGCAGAAGACCCACGGCTCGGGCCAGGGGCTCAAGCGAAGGTTTTCGACTTCAACCGCCCGGAGTTCGAACCACTACTTCACTTCTTGCGTGGCTTCGCGGACTGAGCGCGGCACATCAACCACCGGGGATCTCTTCACTCTCGCCACCCTACTTCACCGGCTTCTTATTCTTCTGGGCGAACAACCACTCATAGAACTTCAGATCCGCATAGGCCGGGTTCCAGCTGTCGTGGCCGACGCCGGGGTACTCGGTGTAGATCGGCTTGCCTCCCAGAGCTTTGAGGGCGGCGACGGCTTCGCGCGAGCGTTCGACGGGGACAGCTCCGTCTTGGTCACCGTGGAACACCCAGATCGGCAGGTCCTTGATCCCCGCCATGTTCTTGTTGTCCGCTCCGCCGCAAACCGGGGCAATGGCTGCGAACCGTTTGGGTTGCCGCTGGGCCATTTCCCAGGTGCCGTAGCCGCCCATCGACAGGCCAGTGACGTACTCGCGCTGGGTGTCAATCGGCAAGTCCTTCTCCATGCCGTCCATCAACTCCATCAACAGCTTCGTCGGGGCCGACGGCTCTGCGGCGAGCTCTGGATTCGGATCCTTCCAGTGCTTCGAGGCCCACAGCTTCTCCGTCGGGCACTGCGGGGCGATCACGTAACAGGGGTACTGCTTGAGGAAGTCGTCCTGCGCGAATCGCTTCACGCCGTGGATCAGCGGGGCAGTGTTGTCATCCCCGCGTTCCCCGGCTCCATGCAGGAAGACGACCAGTGGGTACTTCTGCTGCTTCTCGCCGTCCTTCACAGCTGCGGGAGTGAGGAGCCGGTAGTTGAGCGTACCGCCATCCTTGCCCGTGAAGACTTTCTTCTCGAAGCGATCGGCGATGTCATCCGCAGCGGGTAATTCACTCATTCCGAAAACTCCCAGCAACGCCCCGAAGGCCCCCAGATAAGACAGTCCAGCAATCCACAAACGCATCATCGACTCCTTGAGTTCACAAACAGCCGCCGTCCATGAGAAACAGCGGCGGGCAACCTTGATCGAGGCGGTCATCGTAAACCGGTCCGCCCGGTTGGTCTATGGAGCGGGACTCGCTACTGTGCTGCGGATGCTGGGTAGCGGGCATCGTCGTCTTTCGCTCCGCGAAAGAACGCCCCCTCCCGATACAAAGGGCGACCGACCCGGGACACCGATCCGTTGATGTGACAGCTTCCGTCGGACATCCGAGGAGAAAGTCCATGACCTACGACGAAGACGAAGAGGATTTCCCACCTCAGCCGCGCAAGATTCGCAAGTCCGCTCCTGCGTCCGCAACCAGGTCCAAGTGGATTCCGTGGGCCATTGGGATCGGACTGTTCCTCGGTATCGGATGTTGCTCGGGGACTCTGGGTGTGGCCTATCTGGGTTGGCAACTGGTCGAGGACGAACTGTTGGTCCAATTGCGAGACAATCCGAAAATCCGTGAACATCTTGGCGAGTTGAAATCGTTGGACCTGGATGTCTAAAAATCGCTTTCCACCAAAGAGGAGGTCAGCGTGTTTGATGCCGTGGGGACAGCGGGGACTGGTGAGCTGACTGTGACACACGAGACCGATGACGCCGGTGATGAGCAGATCGTCGAGGCGCAGCTGCGTCTGCCCGATGGTCAAGTGATTCAGGTCGTGCCATAGCTTCCATTCCCAACCGTGGCGAATCCGGGTACACATGGGGACAATCTGTACTGGGGTTCGTCCGATCCTCGGCGGGTGCTGACTGACAACGCGGAGCAATTTCATGAAGATCACTTTTCTCGGTGCAGCTGGCGAAGTCACCGGCAGTCAGCATCTGATCGAGACCGATAACCTGCGGCTGTTGCTCGATTGTGGTCTGTTTCAGGGGCACCGGACCGAGTCGCGGGTGAAGAACAAGGAGTTCCACTGCCGTCCGAAGGAACTCGACGGAGTGATTCTCTCGCACGCCCACATCGACCACTGCGGCAACCTGCCGGGGCTCTATCGGGCCGGTTTCAATGGGACGATCTTCTGCACCGACGCCACAGCTGACATCGCCGACATTATGTTGCAAGACGCCGCCCATATTCAGGAAGAGGATGCCAAGTACCTGAACCGCAAGCGGAAGGGCCGCGACCTGATCGAGCCGCTGTATACTTCCGAGGATGCTGAGGATGTCGTGCGACTCTTCCAGCCGCTGCACTTCAACGAGTGGCACGAACTGGCGACCGATGTCCGTGTGCGGTTCAGCCCAGCTGGGCATATCCTGGGGTCAGCGATCACTGAACTAGAGGTCCGCGAGCGCGCCCAGTGGAAGCGGATCGTCTTCACCGGTGACCTGGGTCGGTACGGCATGCCGCTGCTGGTCGACCCTCAAAAAGTCGAAGGTGCCGACGTGCTGATTACGGAAAGTACCTATGGCAATCGGGTGCATCCTCCGGTGGCGGATATGAAGATCGATCTGCTGCGGATCATCACTGAGACCTCCCAGCGCGGCGGTCGCGTCATCATCCCGGCGTTTAGTCTGGGGCGGACACAACAGGTCGTCTACCACCTCAACGAACTGTTCAATGAGAACAAGCTGCCGCGAATTCCGATCTATGTCGACAGCCCGCTGTCGAACCGCTGCACAGCGGTGCATCGCCGGTATCAGGAACACCTGGACGATGATGTGAACAAGACGCTGCGGCACGATGTGGATATCTTTGGTTTCGAGACGCTGCACTACACCGAATCGCCGCAGCAGAGTATGGAACTGAACAATATGTCGGGGCCGATCGTGGTGATCTCGGCCAGCGGGATGTGCGAGAGCGGACGCATTCTGCACCACTTGAAGCACGCCATCTCGCACGAGCGAAACACTGTCATCCTGATCGGCTACCAAGCCCCCGGCACCCTCGGTTGGCGGATCTCGGAAAAGCAGCCGTACGTCAAAATCCACGATGCCGAGTTCGCGGTGAAGGCCCACATCGAAAAGCTCGGCGGCCTGTCCGCACATGCCGACGTGAACGACTTCAAGACCTGGCTGGAAGCCTCGACCGAGCACGGCGACTTCGGTCGGGCCTTCATCGTCCACGGCGAGAAAGACGGAGCCCAGGGTCTGGCCTCGATGCTGAAGACCTACGTCGATGGCGAGGTCGCCATCCCCCAGCGGTTTGATTGGTTCATCGTGTAAGCGAGCCGGAAGCGTCAGCGCCCGGAGTCTTGCCGCACTCACACTATGGTGTGATGCAATCCTTCGTGATGAGCCGCTCGGGATGCTTGTAATTCGGCGGGATACCAGGGGACGTGACGGACTCACCGCGACTGAGATGCTCTGCCACAGTGTGGTTGAGGTCGAGCAGTTGAGCGAGGAGATCCTTCTTGGGCTTGAAGCCGTAGGCATTGAGGACGGCGGCATCGAGGTCGGCGTGAGCGGTCTTCAAGGGGTTCGCGCCGGGGAGTTCCAGCAAGCGATAGACTCCTCGTAAACCGCCAGCTACTTTTGTGAGTGCCTCAGCTCGTACCCGGCGCACTTCTCTTCCGGCCTTCGCCACAGCATCGATCTGCTTCACGGTTGGCTTCTGTGGCCAAGGGAACGTGTCGAAGACGGAGGGTGGCGTGTAGCGGTAATCAGATTTGAGCTTTGAACATTTAGTGATGAACCAATGCCAATGAGCTAATGATTGCAGGATGCCAAAGCTGTAATCATCGTCGAAGGCAAACCCTTGCAAAGCGTCTCCGGGGCGAATTCGACTCGACACGAACACGAATATCGGACGCTTCGTGACGCGAGAACAGACCAAGAATCGGGGCAATTGCGAGACTGCTTCAATCATCTCGCGCCGCGACCGCCAGTGCCACCACCAATGCTGGATATGATCCTTGTGGGCATGTTCGTCTACGTGTTCATCCGCTGCGCGATTCTGCAAATCGGACAGAACATTCTGCTCGATATGCGAGAATGCGGATTTGTATTGCTGAGCGTCAATCATCGACATTTGCTGGAAGTCGATCACAGAGCGCAGAGGCGTGCCGTCCCCGGTCAGCAACTCGCGACCGATCAGATATGGAAAGATGACTTCCCGCGAGCGAGTATCTTTGCGGATGAGTTCGTCCCTCTGAGTTTTCGACAGTACGAAACCGCTGTGGCCTGGCGTGACTCCCTGGCAGACGGCACCCACACGACCATTGTCCCGAAGTGACTGCGCTCCGCTCACATCCGTTTGATCCGACAGTGTGGAGTTGAGGTGGCTGCACTCTCGACAATCGAGTTCATACTCTTTGCTGGCTGGTCCTGTTCCGCGTGCTCGCTTCGCCTTCGTCTTCCCCGGCCTCGCTTCCAACTCAAACCACAATCGCCGCTGGCTGGGCACGACATTCTCGTCTTGCGACTTGATCCAATTCGTGATCGACACATGCACGTTTGCCTCGCCGGACCAGGGTTGGTTGTCGACGGCCTCTGTGATCGTCCCGGTGGCGGCAATGTGATCGAGGCCGCCGACGCGCGATTGGTTGTTGCGAATGTTCTGCGTGCCGACCAAGCCCGCCCGGCCAATTAGCGGATTCTCAACGGTGCATTCCGGCAGCCGATCATGCGATTTCCGAAACCAGTAGACGCAATAGTCCGCCATCCCCGGCACGTCGGGATACGCTTTACGCACCGCATTGACGTATTTCGGGCCATGCTCTGGCTTGAGCCGCTTGGCCCCCAGAAATGGGGGGTTGCCTATGATCACATCGACCTCGGGCCAGACGGACGGGTGATCTTGCGAATCTATCAGTGCGTCCCCGACGATAAAGTTCTTGTCGAGATTGTCGAGCGGCAAAGCGGGTTCGGTGACATGCAGTTCGTCGATCGCCAGTTTGCGGGCGATCATCATCGTCACCTTCGCCAGTTCGATCGCGAACGGGTTGATGTCGAGGCCGTAGAACTGGGCCGCAGTGACGAATCCGAACGACAGCTGGGTCTTGTCCCCCTTGGTTGAGGGGAACTGCTGAATCCGTTCGATCAACCGGGCTTCCAACCGCTTCATCTCGCGGTAGGCCATATACAAAAAGTTCCCTGATCCGCAGGCCGGATCGAGGACGCGCAAGTGTTGCAACTGGGAGAGCAATTCTCGCAGCTTCGTACGTGTCTTGGCCCCCTCAATGGCCTCTTGCCACGGCTGGGTGATCGTCGGTCCGACGATCTTCATGATGTCAACCGGCGCGGTGTAGTGCGCCCCAAAGGCGTGCCGTTCCTCATGCCCGAGCGAATGCTCGAACAGCGTGCCGAAGATCTCGGGGCGGACCTTGGACCAGTCTTCCTGAGCAGTCTTCTGCAAGAGTGTCAGTTCGTCAGCGGTCAATTCTATCCGCGCGGGATCGGCGAAGAGCCCGCCATTGAAGTACCCCACTCCCTTGTACCGCCCGCCCGGTGTTCTACCGGGGGTATTCATCTCGACGAACAATCCACCCAACAGATCATACGTGTCGCGAGGGGTATGGCAGTCGGCCAACAGCTTTGTGACGGTGTACTTTTCCAGCAGTCCGATGTCTTCCGCGAACAGCGAGACGAGCATCTGCAAGATGAAGCGCTGTGCGAGCGGGCGTTCAATGTTGCGGGCAATGAGTTTATTGAAACAAGCGGCCAATCGGTCAGCAGCCTCGCGAGTCACCGCTTCATGATCATTCCCGAAGACGGGCTTCTCGTCATTCGGGAATAGAAACGCCAGCGGTCCCCACTTCTCGGGCAACTCTTTGAGCTTGACCGTATCCAGCGGAGTGTCAATCTGGGCGCTGTCGAAGTCGTAGACCCAGAATTCATCGAAATTACAGAGGACCACGTACTTGGGGCGATGGGGAGCCAGCCGAACCCAGTAGTCGAACGCTTGGCGATAATGCTTCGCGAGGTTCTGTCCGCGTTTCTTCATCTCGATCAAAACGACCGGCTTCCACACGTAGTCGGCAAAGGCTGTCCCGCCACCGTCTTCTTTCGCTTTGCGGATGCGAAACTCCGGTTGTCCACCAACATCAAGCGTGCCTTTTTGGCCGAACCCTTGGAAAAGCCGATCGAGAAAGACGTGTGCCTCCCCCTTTTCGTCGCCGCGAATATGTTTCGCTGTCCAATCGACGAATTCTGCCAGCCGTTGTTGTCGTGTGGAATCCATAGAGAGGTAGTCGACAGGCTTCCCAGCAGTTTGTCGAGCGTAGGTCAGAAACTTCACTTGAACGCATCCCCATCATCAATCACCACTGACACTTCAGCCATGTCGCGGGAGGGGTCGCGGGCCAGCGGGATACAATCGATTGATTCGCACCCTGGGTATGGACTGATCGACATCGCACGGCTCAGTTGCGATTCGCTTGGTCGGTAGTCATCCTCCAAGGGCGTGGCGAGAGAAGATTCCCCGCGCTGACATTCACGGCACTCAGAGACCACACCATGACCAACGGCTTCGGCATCATCGGGACGGGGATGATTGCTCACTTTCATGCGAAGGCGATTGCGGCGATCACGGGGGCGAAGTTGGTTGGCTGCTATGACCGCGTGCCGGGGCGGGCGGGGCAGTTTGCTCAGGAGTACGATTGCCAGGGGTATGAGGACTTCACTGAGTTTCTGAAGAACCCGGCGATTCAGGTCGTCACGATCTGCACACCCAGCGGGGCACACCGGGAGCCCGCAGTGCAGGCGGCACAGGCGGGCAAACATGTCCTCGTCGAGAAGCCGCTGGAGATCACGCTGGAGCGCTGCGATGCGATCATCAAGGCCTGTGCGAAGGCGGGCGTACAACTCGGGGCGATCCTCCCCTCGCGATTCTCAGCTGCGAATCTGGCTCTCAAGTCGGCCATCGACAGCGGGCGATTTGGCCGTCTGACGATGGGTGACACGTACGTGAAGTGGTGGCGGACTCAGCAGTATTACGATAGCGGCAACTGGCGGGGGACGTGGGCTCTCGACGGTGGTGGAGCGTATATGAATCAGGCGATCCACAATGTCGACTTGCTCACCTGGATGATGGGCGATGTCGCCGAGGTGATCGGGATGACGGCGACATTGGCCCATGAGCGGATCGAGGTCGAGGATGTCGGCTCAGCTGTCGTGAAGTTCAAGAACGGAGCAATCGGCACCTTGCAGGCAACGACCAGCGCGTGGCCGGGCTTGAACAAGAAGACCGAAATTCACGGGACGCAGGGCTCCGTCATCGTCGAGCAAGACGACGTGCTGCTGTGGCAGTTCGAGAATGAGCAGCCGACCGATGCGGCCTTGCGTGCGTCGCTGGCGCAGAAGACCGGGAACACCGGCGGCGCGAGCGACCCGAAGGCGATCTCCTTCATCGGGCATCAGAAGCAGTTCGAGGATTTTTTGTTGGCTGTGAACGCGGGGACTCGTCCGGCGATTGATGGCCTGGAGGGGCGCAAGAGCGTCGAGATCATCCTGGCGATCTACCAGTCGGCGTGGACCGGAAAGAAAGTCTCGCTGCCGCTCAAAGCCGATCCACAGCGTCCAGCGTAACGCCCAGGGGTTGCAACCCCGGGGCTTTGGAAGACATCACAGACTTCTCCACTTTCAAGAGACCAAACATGACCAGTACCCGTCGCGAGTTTCTTCGTCAGACCTCCCTCATCACTGGAGCAGCGATGCTACTTCCGAATGTCTCTCAAGCTGCGGAGCCTCAGTTGTTGCGGATCGATACGCATCAGCACCTGTGGGACTTGTCGTGGCAGAAGATGGCTTGGCTGGCGGGGGCACCGGAGATCCTCCAGCACGACTACCGCAGCCAGGAATACGCGCTGGCCACAGCGGGTCGGTTGATGCGGACGATCTATATGGAGGTCGATGTCGCCGAGGAGCAGCATGATGCGGAGGCGGAGTTCGTGATCGGCCTGTGCCGCGACCCGAAACACCCGATGGTCGGGGCGGTGATTGGCGGACGACCCGCATCGGCGGGGTTTGAAGCCTATGTCAAGA
>JAYTCW010000143.1:0-3444 GCA_043736295.1 Planctomycetota bacterium
ACGATGGTGGGGTACTCAACAATCCCTGGCATGGTTGCGCCCTCCCTGGGTCGTTTGCGCCAATCACTTCACAATCCCTTTGTGAGCATTATTGCAGAACTGCGGGGTGAAATGCAAAACTTCAGATGATAACTGAGCAGCTGATCGCAGGAACTTATCAGCCCTTTGGTCGACCAAGAGCGATTCGGTCAACCTAGAACCGATCTCCAGCGATCCGTCAACTTTTCTCTCGTAAATCAACTTCTCAGAAGTTCCCTCATTCACTGCGAGCCATTCGCCCGCAACACGACCACGATGAATGTCGAACCCATATCGGAAGACACGGTCTCCAACGAGGAACTGGAAATCGAATGTACTGGGTTGGTCTGCAAACTTGCGGTCGAAGGTGAATGGCGACACCGACGGAATAGATCGGTATGTCCCTGTAATCAACTCTTGAGCGTAGGCCATTGCCTTGACGAGATTCGATTTCCCTGCAGCGTTAGCTCCATAAATCACGGCAGTCCGAACAGCACTGTTGTCTGAACCGGGGATTGCTACGCAGTGGTTTGGATGATCGCTCAGCTTATTGCTGGCAACCATGTTCAAAGTTTGCTCTTCCCCAAAGGAGCGGAAGTTTGACACGCTGAAGGAGATGAGCATGATGTGTTCCTTTCGAGACTCTGGAATCATCTTAGCAGAGACAAAGTCTCGGATTCAGACAAAACCTCATCCTTCAGCAGGATTCTCGCGAACACAATCGTGAGAAACCAGTGAGATCGACCAGGAGACATGTTCTTTTGTCCACAGTAAAGAATGAGGCTCTACATCAATCATGCCAGCGTTGCGCCAGTTCGCTCACCTCACTCCGCCTTGAACTCCAGCGTCAGTAGCAAATCCCCGGTCTCGACGGCGTCGCCTGGCTTCACGCGGACATCCCGCACGGTCCCGTCGCGGTCGGCGTAGAGGGAGGTCTCCATCTTCATCGCTTCCAGGGTCAGCAGCTTTTGCCCCTTGGTCACGGCCTCACCGGACTTCACGGGCACTAACACCACCATGCCGGGCATTGTCGCTCCGATTTCGGCGGGGTCATCCGGGTCGGCTTTGGCGCGGGCGGCTTGTTGCGGGGCGGCGGTGGCGTCGGTGATGGTGACATCGCGGGGTTGGCCGTTGAGTTCGAACGAGACCGTTCTGGTGCCATCGGGGTGCGGTTGGCCGACGTTCAGGAACTTGATGAACAGCGTCTTGCCGGATTCGATGTCGATCGTGATCTCGTCGCCGGGCTGCATGCCGTAGAAGAAGTTCGGCGTGGGCAGGACGCTGGTGTCGGAGAACTTGCGGCGGTGGGCGGCGTAGCCTTCGTAGACCTTGTTGTAGAGCAGGTACGACAGCGTGTGCCGCTTGAGCCACTCTTCCTCGACGGGCTCACCCGCCAGCAGTTCGACGATCTTCTTGCGGGCCGCCTCGAAGTCAGCATCGGGCAGTTCGGCCCCCGGTCGACCGGTGAACGGCTTGCGGTCACCGAGGATGCGTTTCTGCACTTGCAGTGGGAACCCGCCGGGCGGTTGTCCCATCGCCCCGCTGATGAGGTCGATGACCCCTTCCGGGAACGACAACTCGCGCGTGCCGTTGAGTACCTCGTTGCAGGTCAGGTTGTTCGCCACCATGAACAGCGCCATGTCGCCCACCGACTTGGAGGTCGGCGTCACTTTCACAATATCGCCGAACATCTGGTTGACCTCGGCATACAGGCGGCAGACCTCGCTCCAGCGGTCTTCCAGACCCAGCGACCGGGCCTGCTCAAACAGGTTCGTGTACTGCCCACCCGGCATCTCGTGGTTGTACAGGTCCGCTGTCCCCGCCAGTGGGTCACTCTCGAACGCGGTGTAGAACTGCCGTGCGGAACGCCAATACTCGGCGACCTCATCGAGTGTGTGCGTGTCGAGTCCGGGGTCGCGCGGCTGGAACCGCAGCGACTCGCTGAGCGTATTGAGGTTCGGCTGAGACGTGCCTCCCGAGAGCGGGGCCATCGCACAGTCGACGATGTCGACACCAACCTCGGCGGCTCGCAGGTACGAGGCCGCTTGAATGCCGTTCGTATCGTGCGTGTGGAAGTGGATCGGGATGCCGATCTCTTGCTTCAGAGCCTTCACGAGCTTGGCAGCGGCTTCCGGCTTGCACAGACCGGCCATGTCCTTGATGGCCAGGATATGAGCCCCCATCTTCTCCAGCTCTTTGGCCAGATTGACGTAATACTTGAGGTCGTACTTCGTGCGGGTCGGGTTGGTGATGTCGCCGGTGTAACAGATGGCCGCCTCGCAGATGCCGCCCGCCTCGCAGACCGCTTCCATGGCGACCTGCATATTCGGCACCCAGTTCAGGCAGTCGAACACGCGGAACACATCGTTGCCGCACTGGTACGCTTCCTTGACGAACTCGCGGACGATGTTGTCCGGGTAGTTCGTGTAGCCGACGGCGTTCGAGGCCCGCAGCAGCATCTGAAACAGAATGTTCGGGCAGCGCTGCCGCATCTCATGCAGCCGGTCCCACGGGCACTCCCGGAGAAACCGCATCGTGGTGTCAAACGTCGCCCCGCCCCACATCTCCAGCGAGAACAGCTGCGGCAGCTTCTCGGCATAGATCGGTGCGATCTGGAGAAGATCGAACGTGCGGACACGAGTCGCGAGCAGCGATTGATGGGCGTCACGGAACGTGGTGTCGGTAATCAGCAGCTGCTTCTGATCGAGAATCCATTTCGAGAGTCCCTGGGCTCCCTGATCGAGGAAGACCTGCCGCGCCCCGCTCGGGAGCGGCTCGGTGGTGTCCACGGTGCGATTCGACTTCGGCAAGGGGGCTGGAGTGATCCGCTTGGCCACGGGTCGGCCCTTCACCAACGCATTCTTGTTGACGATCACATCGCCGAGGTACGACAGCACCTTCGTCGCGCGGTCGCGACGCTTGGGGATGGTCCGCAGCTCGGGGGTGTCATCAATGAACCGCGTCGTGCAGAGCCCCTCGATGAACGTCGGGTGCTTGAGCAGGTTCGTCAGGAACGGGATGTTGGTCTTCACGCCGCGCACACGGAACTCGGCCAGACTTCGTTCCATCCGCGAGATTGCATCGACGAACCGTCGTCCGCGAGCGGTGACCTTGACCATCAACGAGTCATAATAGGGTGTCACCACGGCACCCGAAAATGCAGAACCCGCATCGAGCCGGACCCCCATACCACCCGTCGATCGGTAGTGAGCGATCCGCCCGTAATCGGGCGTGAAGTTATTCTCCGGATCTTCGGTGGTCACGCGGCATTGGACTGCGAAACCGTTGGTCTTGATGACACTCTGCGAGGTCATGCCGATTTCAGGATCGTCGAGGCGGACTCCTTGAGCGACCAAAATCTGCGACTTCACAATGTCAAAGCCAGTGACTTCTTCGGTCACCGTGTGTTCGACCTGGATCCGAGGA
>JAYTCW010000144.1:0-13879 GCA_043736295.1 Planctomycetota bacterium
GCCGCCCCCTGAACCCCGCCCCGATCCGCCGCCCCCCCTTAAAAGCCCCGTCGCGCACCGGGGAAGTGGGGAAACCTAGGATACGTGGAAAACCATCAATAAAATCAACAGGCCGGTGAGCGTCGGGCCGAGCGCAGAGGGCGCTGATTCAGTCTATACTTCGCACGGACAAAAGTGAGACATTCCGACGTAGCCACGTTTCGCCAGAACGTGGGCGAATTGGCTCACGTGCCCGCCCTCTGGCGAGGGGCAGCTACGACTCATTTCGCCCCGCGTGAAGTGTCGCTTGGACTGGCCCACTCATCTCTCCATCGAGAAGACTCCGATGACTTCCCGCCTGTTGGTGATCACTGTTCTATCGATCATTGGACTTCCAGGTTCGTTCCTGCTGGTGGATGATTGCTTGGCCGAGAACAAGCCCAGCCTCTCGACCGGGTCGGAAGCCGCGAGTGCCACGCCGGACGTTCACTTGGATTTAGAGGCACTCTCGAAGCCTCCCGCCGTCTTCCCTGCTGACGGGATTTCTGCAGAGGGAGTGAAATCATTCTTCTTCGAAGGCGTTCCGTATCAAGGAAAGCCGACTCGGGTCTTTGCATACTACGGCGTCCCGAAAAGTGTCGAGGGGCAGAAGCTCCCCGCGATGGTGCTGATTCATGGCGGCGGCGGGACAGCGTTTGATCGGTGGGTCAAGGTCTGGAACGAACGTGGGTACGCCGCGATTGCGATGGATACCTGCGGCTGCGTGCCGGTCGGGACGTATGGGAATTGGAAGCGGCATGAGCACGGCGGCCCGCCGGGCTGGGATGCCAGCTTCGGCCAGCTCGATGCTCCGGTCGAGGACCAGTGGACCTACCACGCGGTCAGTGCGGTGGCGCTGGCCCACTCTCTGATCCGGTCGTACCCGGAGATCGACGCGGAACGGATCGGCGTCACGGGGATCTCGTGGGGTGGGTATCTCACCTCGGTGGTGTCGGGAGTCGACGCCCGGTTCAAGTTGGCGGTGCCGGTGTACGGGTGCGGGTTCCTGGGCGATAATTCGGCCTGGCTCAACTCGTTCGAGAAGCTTGGTCCCGAGAAGGCCCAACTGTGGCTCAAGCAGTGGGATCCGTCGAGCTATCTGGGTCAGGCCAAGATGCCGATTCTGTGGGTGAATGGGACCAATGATTTTGCCTACCCGATGGACTCCTGGCAGAAGTCATACCGGTTGCCGCAGAGCGAGCGGACGCTCTGCCTCCGGATCCGGATGCCCCACGGCCACGGCCCCGCTGGCGAGAACCCGGAGGAGATCCACATCTTCGCGAACCAGATCCTGCGAAGCGAAAAGCCGCTCCCCAAGATCACCGAGCAAGGTCACTCCGCCGACGAAGCCTGGGCGACATTCCCATCGGAAGCCTTGATCACGAAGGCCGAACTCTGCTTCACCCGCGCGACCGGCAAGTGGCAGGACCGCGAGTGGGATCAGCTCCCCGCCGAAATCGACACGCAGACCAATCGCGTCACTGCCAAGATTCCCGCCGATGCCAAGGTGTTCTACCTGAACCTCTTCGACGATCGAAACTGCGCAGTGAGTACGGAGCATGTGGAGCGGTGAGGGCGAGTGAGGGCGAGTGAGTCGCCCGTGGAATGTTTGGTTTTTCCATCGATTTATGGTGTCGCAGAACGAGCAGAGGTCATTGTCAGAGGCTGGTCGAATACCACTTCCTGATTCGAATTCGAACAGAAGAACTCCGAGGCAGCGGAGACACTTCGAATGGCACGCTTGGCGTTCATGGCCTCCCGCTGTTCAGATCCCGCTGTTCAAACTGGGCGTTTTTCCGACACACCGCGCGGAGGCAGACGGAGTCTCCAGAGAGTCCCCCATCGAAGCCCCCACACGCCGCAATTCAGTCACATTGTCGTGGCAGGTTGCGGTACACTGATTGCGCAGCTGCGACGCCAGTTGAGGCGGACGGATTCTAGCGTGGAATGTTGATTTTTGGACCAGCAACGGAACGATGAGGTGGATTTTCGATCCACGAAGCGAGCGGGTTGTGGCATCTGAGTCCAGGTCTCAATCCCACGGGAGGCTTGATGTTTGTTTGACGCCTGGTGATCGGAGAGGGGGCTTGCTCGTTGTTCTGCCCACTGGCAAATTCTCAGTGGGACCTCGGTCGCATGAAATTCTCTCGATCTCATCTGGACATACTGGGCAGGCTTGACTATTATGCTGCGGTCCGATTTTGCAATTGCTTACGCTTCCTTGGTTTGGTTTTCCTGCTGGTCCGTTCGGATTGTGCATTTTCCAAGACTGAGCAGCCGACTGCAAAGGCACACGAGGTGGCTGGCGATTGGTGCTTGTTGCAACAATGTCAGTTTGACCCCAACCCGGGCAGATCTCGAACCGTACAATGGTCCGCCGGGACCGGTGGTGTCGAGAAGGGTTCTCGAGCGCAAAGGCGCAAGTTCAAAGCATGAGCATGAAACTGTACGTGGGCAATTTGTCGTTTAAGACGACAACCGATGACCTGCGAGCGGCTGTAGAACAGTACGCTCCCGTGACGTCGATCGATGTGGTGATGGACCGGATGACCGGTCAGTCCCGAGGGTTCGCCTTCGTGGAAGTCGCCGAAAACGGCGAAGCTGTGGTTGAAGCACTGAACGGTGCTGACCTCCAGGGACGCAAGCTTGTTGTCAACGAAGCTCGTCCTCGTGAAGACCGTCGTCCTGGTGGCGGTGGTGGGGGCGGCGGCGGTGGAGGTGGAGGCGGCTATCGTGGGGGCGGCGGTGGTGGTGATCGCGGCGGTAGCGGCGGCGGCGGCGGTGGTGGATACCGTGGCGGCGGCGGTGGTGGTGATCGCGGCGGTAGTGGCGGCGGCGGTGGATACCGTGGCGGCGGCGATCGTGGCGGTAGCAGCGATCGTGGCGGCGGAGGCGGTGGTGGTGGTGATCGCGGACGTGATCGCCGTTACTAAGGTCCGTTTTGCCGTCAGGTTTGCCTGATGAGTCAACAGACACAAGTGCAGAGGGGAGAGGGCAAATGCCGTCTCCCCTCTTTGCATTGAGTCGCATTAGGTTTTATCGTACGTGGCTCATGTCGCTCTGCGACTGAGACCCCTTCCGCAAAGCACTTTGTAGATTCTGGAGAGTCTCAGCAGAGTGGTTTTCTCTGATGAAATGCGAGTCGCGGAACGACATCGCCTACAGGATTCGCTCCATGAAAACCCGCAAGATTGAAGACATCGTTGCCATGTGCCACGTCCGGGAAGGCAAGAAGTTCCGCCTCAAGGACCACGATCCAGCCTGGGAGGGGGACCAGAATATCCCCGAGGAGCGCCGCCGTCAGTTCGCCGAAACTCTCCTTTCACAAGATGTCTCCGATCTCGCCGAAGCCCAGGAACTCCTCTACGCCGCCGACACCTGGTCACTCCTCGTTGTCTTCCAAGCCATGGACGCAGCTGGAAAGGACAGCACGATTAAACACGTCCTCACCGGTGTCAATCCGCAGGGGTGCCATGTCACCAGTTTTAAGCAGCCATCGCCCGAGGAACTCGACCACAATTATCTGTGGCGGTGTTCGAAAGCTCTCCCCGAGCGTGGCAAGATCGGGATCTTTAACCGTTCCTATTACGAAGAGACTCTCGTCGTCCGCGTTCATCCCGAGTACCTTCGGTACCAGCAACTCCCCGAACTTCAGAGTCCTGACTCGAAGGTCAAGAAGTCATTCTGGAAGGACCGCTTCGAGGATATCAATAATTTCGAAAGCCACTTAACCCGCAACGGTACTGCCATCGTCAAGTTTTTCCTGAACGTCTCCAAAGATGAGCAGCGTAAGCGATTCCTCGAACGTCTGAATGAGCGCGACAAGCTGTGGAAGTTTTCGCTGGGCGACCTGAAGGAGCGGGCCCTGTGGGACGACTACATGGCAGCTTACGAAGAGACGATTGAGGCCACCTCGACCGATGAGGCCCCGTGGTACGTGATCCCCGCCGACAACAAATGGGTGATGCGTTCCATCGTCGCCCGGGTGATCGTCAACACGATCAAGTCGCTCAAGCTTGAATGGCCCCAAGTCCCCGACAGCGAGCGTGCGGAAATGGAACAAGCCAAGGCTCAACTGCTGGCGGAGAAGTAAGGGGCCGACTTCAGTCAGGTTGAATTGATGTTCACGGCACCTGATGAACTGGTCTGAATCCACTCTCCCATAGGATTTTGAATAGAAGGTCGCAATGGTCGCCAAGGAACTACAGAAGAAACTCTTCGCCCCCTTGGCGACCTTCTGTTCAAATCCAATCGGGTTATTGTTTGGCACCATGTCCTGAGTGACTGAGATCCCAATGAATCCCGATTGGAATCAGATTTTTCCAGCCACTGATCACCGCTGGGTCATGGGCTTGCGGCCCGGTGAAGTGGGGGCATTCTTGGCCAGACGTGACTCGACAGGAGCAGTCTGCGTGGAGCGTTCCCGCTGGCTGGCGGAGGATGCTGACATGTATTCCGCTCTCCTCCCCGAGGCGGAACTGGCCCTGCGTGAGACCATCGAGTTGGCCCGTTCGTTGGGTACGTCGATTGACGACACCCTGCCACCCCGTGAGCAACTGCTTGCGCTGGGGCGAGCTTGGGAGGTGGACTTCGCGTGGATGCATCCTGACGGACATGGCACTCATCGACTGATCGGGGGAGTGGTCTGTTTCCCCAGTTCTTGGGCGTTACGGGACAAGTTGGGACGCCCGATGAGCGAGGTCCACAGTCTAGTTCCGGGGCTCAACGAGGCGCTCGCACGCAACATCGAGACCTTCTTCGCTCGACAAGAGCCGGGTCAAGCCTGGACTCGCGAGAACGTCAGCTACTCGCGCGATGCAGAACTGAACCATCACCCCTCAAGATTGGTCCGCCCCCTTGACGCAACCATCACACGGGAGGAAGTCTTCATTCGGCTGGAGCATCAATTGCTGCTTAAACTCTCGAACAGCGGCAGCATCCTGTTCGGAATACGCGTGGAGGTGGTTCCGCTGACACAGTTGATGCAGGACTCCTCTGCCGTCGTACGCCTGACGCGACTCCTTTCAACCATTTCTCCTGCGGCGGCGGCATATAAGGGGATGACGGAAGTCCGGGCGAGGTTGGTATCGCTTCTGCGAGAAGTCACTGCGGAGTGTCCGCCAGAACTGCTACCTAGCAAGTCGGGCGATTCCTGACGGCGCGAGGAACAAGAGCCAAGGGCAGGTGGCTGATTGGGCATTCGACGAGGAACCGAGAGGCGGACGAATTCACTCGCTCAGACGGCTCACTTCCCGAAGCACAACACCTTCCCGCCGGTGTTGTCCGTCCCAATCACGAACCGGTCGCCGGACACCGCAGCTGAGCCGCGAATCGGTTGACCGGCGTTGTGCTTCCAGAGGACTTCGCCGTCGCTGAGCCGCACTAAATACAGCTGTTTGTCATTCGAGCCGAAGATCACTTTGTCTCCGGCGATGACGGGGGAGCTGGCGATCTGGGCGCGAGTGGGGACGGTCCATTTTCCCTGGCCTGTCTTGCGGTCGATGGCGTGCAGGTGTTTGTCGCCGTGTCCAATCACGACCAGTTCATCCGTGACGGCGGGAGATGAGTCGATCTGCTGATCGCGGTTGGGGTTCGAGTAGGTCCAGACGAGCGTCCCCTTTGTGGAGTCGAGGGCGTAGACCTCGCCGATCTCGTTGCCGAAGTAGAGGATGCCCTCGCGGTAGGCGGCACTGGCGATCAAGCGGCCCTCAATGGCGATCTTTTTCGCCTCCTTGCCGGTCTCGAGGTCGACCACCATGAGGAACGGGGCTTGGCAGTTCGTCGCAAAGGTGAACTGGCCCGCGATGGTCGGGGTGCCGTTGATCGGCCCGCCGGTGTCGTACTTCCAGTGAACGGTTTTGCCCGTCGCCTGATCGAGGCAGGTCAGCTGGCCCTTGTGCGTGCCGAAGATGATGCGGTCTTTGTGCAGGTTCGGTCCGCCGACGAATTCGCCGCCGTCCTCGTACTTCCACACCGGCTGGCCAGTCGCTCGCTCGACTGCATGCAGAGTGCCCTCTTGATCTCCGGCAAAGACCAGTTTGTCTGTCACTGCGATCGGAGCCATGAACGCCGGGGCCAGCTCATTGGCCTTCGCATTCGCCAGCGACTGGTACTTCCAAACCTCTTGACCGTCGGCCAGTTTCACGCACAGCAGGTCGCCCGAGACCAGCCCGATGTAGACATGCTCACCGAGAATCACTGGGGTCGAGGCCATCCCGTCGACCGTCTCAATCTCCCAGATCAACCGGGGCTGGTCGGGGAGTTTTGCGTCAGCTGCAACGCCTTGTAGAGCGGAGTCGCCTCGGAACTGGGGCCAATCGCCCGCTACCGATACTGCCGCTGATAAGGCGAAGCACGCGGCCAGAAGACCCCGTAGTGTGGGCTTTAGCCCACGCGAATTCGATGTCATCCCGAACGCGTGGGCTAAAGCCCACGCTACGTTTATCACGGCAGCGCACATCGATACAACTCCAGCAAAGACGATGAATCGACCGGTCGCGGATTGAACTTTCCAGTCCACTGGATCGTCGCCTCGTCCGCCAGGTTCGGCAGCAAATCGGTGATCCCCGCGCACCCGGCCAAGGTCGACGGACACCCGGCCTTAGTCGCCAGATTCCGTAGGTACACTGACAGCAGGTCGCCCGCTTCGGGGTCTTGCCGATCGCACAGCTTGGCGTCCTCGGCCAGCGAACCGTACAGCGCCCCGACAACCGACGAATTATACCGCACGACATGGGGCAGCAGCACCGCAATCGCGTTTCCGTGCAGCCAATCAAAGTGAGCCGAGATCGGGTTGGCCAGCGCGTGCGTGGCCCCCAGCATCGAGTTCTCAATTGCCGCACCGGCCAGATGCGAGCCAAGCAACATCGCTCCCCGCGCCGAGAGGTTGGTCGGATCCTTCAGCACCACCGGAAAGGCCCGACACAACAGGTTCCACGCTCGCCGGGCAAACAGCATCGAGACTGGGTTCCGCTTGGTGGAAACATAGCTCTCGATCGCATGACTGATCGCGTCAATGCCGGTGATCGCCGTCACCGAAGCAGGCATGGTGATGCTTAGTTCCGGGTCGAGCAGCGCCACGCGAGCTGCCGCCTTTGGATCTCCGCAGGCCATCTTCATGTGCGTCTTCGCGTCGCCGATCACACAGTACGACTGGGCTTCGCTCCCGGTTCCCGCTGTGGTTGGAATCGCGATCAGCGGCAGCATCGGTTGGGTGGCGCGGCCCGATCCCTTGTAGTCTTCCATCGTCCCGCCATTGGTCAGCAGGAAGTTAATCCCCTTGGCGACGTCCATGCTGCTGCCACCGCCCAGGCCGACGAGCAGGTCGATCGACTTCCCCCTCGCAAACGCCACACCCCGGTCGACATCATCCGTCGTCGGGCTGGGGGGGAGTTCATCGAAGACATGCACCCGCAGCCCCGCTGATTGCAGGATCCCGCAAGCTCGGGCCTCGTGGCCCGCAGCTCGGATCCCCGGATCTGTGACGAGCAAGACTTCTCGTCCGCCCTCCCGTGTGGCCAAGTCCCCGAGATGCGACAACACTCCGGCCCCGAACATGACCCGCGTCCGTGGATCGTAGTCAAAGGTCGGCAGCGACTCGGCGGTGAAGTGGTTGTGAGTCTCGTCAAACATGGAGGGCGTCGACACCGGCGTCGGGTGGGCGGGGAGGGCAGGACCGCTCCGCAGCGGCTAGGCTGCATGATAGGCATCTGAGCCGGGTTCGCGAAACCCGATGGCCAGTGACCAAGTGTGAAGCCGGGGAAACGCTCCCGTGCCTGAATTGAAGTAATCGATCTTCCATTCGTGGTAAACGTTCGACAGCACCAGTCCTTGTGTCACGACCGCTTGCCCGAGGCGATCAAAATCATCCGGCAAATACAGAAACCAACCCGCAGCTAATGTGGCCGCGACCCACACCGTGAGGGCCGGGGCGATCCGGCGGACCCGCCGCTCCCAGAAGTCGATCATGCTGAATTTTGATGCGTCCAGATCACGGAGGATCAGGGAGGTAATCAAAAAACCCGAGATCACGAAAAAGACATCCACCCCCACATAGCCACCCGGGCCGCGCGTGAAACAACACGACTGCGACAATGGCAACAGCCCGCAGGCCATCAATTTCTACACGATATCCTTGGGTGGGGATTCTTCCATGCGGTGCGCTCACTGTGGCAGACTCCATTCTGCTGTGTCCGAAATCCATTCTCCGCAAAGAATAGGAGAGATTGGAATTGTACAGCAATGGCAGTTTTGAGTGCTGCACCCGCGGGCCTGCGGACGCCTTGTGCAACCTCGTGACGTTGACGAATCACGTGGCAACTCGACCTGTCGTACACGCTGCGCAATTTCTGAAGTGTGTCGTACACATTCAGGCCAAGACTGAGAGGAATCAGGCTCCCCATGGACCGGATCCTCTGAATCTGTCGGGACGCCGGGTCAGTGGTGTGGCGATCCACCCGGCTTCGCGAGGCTCGGGGACTCGGGGGCAAGCAACACTCGCGGCTCGCCAGAATTTCCTCCGCGAGAGGGCTTCCGTCGAGACACTGAGCGACACTCTGACGGCCGCTCACTCCGCGCCAGCTTCGTCCAATATTGTATGCACCACCGCTTCGGCCATCAGTTCTTTCAAGGCCACCTTGGCGAGAGCTTCCTTCTTATCTTTCACGATCCGGTTGTGCAGATCTTTCTGGACTTCATTGAACGGGATGACACGGGCGTCATGGCGCCCCGTCAACTTCACAATGACGCAGGCCGTCTGCGTGGGGATCACGTCGCTGATGCCATTCAGTTTGAGGCTCATCAGCGCCTCTTTCACATCTGCGTCGGCCAAGCTGCTCGGCTGAGTCCAGTCGCGATGCCCTCCCTTGGAAGAGAGCGGGCTATCGGACTTGTCGTGTGCGGCATCGTCGAACGTGATCGCCCCGCTCTGGATTTGCTGGAGCAGCTTCTGGGCAGCCGCTTCGGCTTCGTCCACTCCCCCGTGAGCGTCATAGTCGATGTCAATCTGCTGCCACTTAATCTCCTCAGCCTCAGTGAAGGATTTGACATCTTCCTCGTAGCGAGCCAGCATTTCTTCGCGCGAGGCAGTCGGCTCCGAACCCATTTTTGACCGCATGAACTGCCCCGCCAGTTGGCGGTCACCGAACTGCTTGCGCAGCGTGACGATGGAGACTCCCTGGGCCTGCAGGATGCCCTCCAGCTCAGTCGGGGAGCCCGCTCCGGTCACCTTCATCAGGCGATCCACTTCGGCCTCAAAGAACGTGTCCATCTGGGCTTCGACCGATGTCAGCTGTTCGGGTTTCATCGTCTGCTTGATGGAATCGACCATCAGCGTCTGTTCAATCACATCGGGGAGATCTTTCTTGATCAACTCGAATTGGGCTTTGCGCAGTTGTTCAGGCTTGAGTTTCTGTTTAGCTTCGGCCAATTGAGGGGCATAGCGGTCGAGAACGTCGTGGGCCAGAATCGGCTCGCCGTTCACTTCCGCGATCACATCCGTCATGGCGAGCGGTTGCGTCTCGGCGTAAGCCACCCGTTCGATGGCCACGTCCTGAGCCCGGACCGACTTGCCGCTCGTTGAAGTTGCGCTGCGAGAGTTCTCAGCGATTTCGGAAGCCGGGATCCGGGGCGGCACCGGCCCGATGACGGGGCTGGCGACCTTATACGAACGTCCGTTACACCCGGCTGCCAGGAGCAGGGAGAAGAACAGCGGAGCGATGGTCAGGCGGGAAACAATCATCGATCGCATCCATGCAGATCGAGGGCGGGACTTCAGTGAGTCAATCGTTATAGACGCAAACGCGAAAACGCGGCAACACGTCTTGTGAAAGCCCAGGGGTTGCAACCCCTGGGCTTTACGGACGCAATACACTCTTCAAATGCTCAATCGCCTCTGGACCAGTCATATCCATGATCGGCAGCAGTAGATACGCCACGCCGGGATCGACCATCCGCAGGTCATTCCCGACTCGCCGCTGCAAGGCCCGGATCTGCTTTTCATCCTTATAGCTCAGCACAGCGAACCGGCCTTCTTCCATCCGAATGCCGTTGATTCCCCACGCAAACGCCATGAGTTGCAGCTCCTTGAGTTCGACCAATTGCTCCGTCTCCGGCGGTAACGGCCCGAACCGGTCGCGGATTTCTCCGGCAACTTCTGCGAGTTCCGCGCTTGTGGCGGCGACTGAGAGCCGCCGGTAGACATCGATCTTCTGGCGGCCGGGGGGGACGAAGCTGTTGGGGAGGAAGGCGGTCACGGCGAGGTCGACATCGACGTGCGGCAGCTCGCGCTCGGGCATCTGCTTCTGGCGGCGGACCGCGTTTTCGAGCAGGTGGCAGTAGAGTTCGTATCCGACGGTCGAGATGTGCCCGCTCTGCTCGGTGCCGAGGATGTTCCCGGCGCCGCGGATTTCGAGGTCGCGCATGGCGATCTTGAACCCGGCCCCGAGTTCGCTGAACTCCTCGATCGCTTTGAGACGCTTGGCCGCCACGCTGGTCAGCGACCTTTTGTTGTCCAGGATGAGATAGCAGTACGCCCGGTTCTTGTGCCGCCCGACCCGGCCGCGCAGCTGATGCAGGTCGGCGAGGCCGTACTTGTCGGCCTCGTTGATGAACATCGTGTTGGCGGTCGGGATGTCGAGGCCGCTTTCGATAATGGTGGTGGCGATCAGCACATCGGCCTGGGCTTTGACGAACGCATACATGTTCTGTTCGAGGTCATGCTCCCCCATCTGGCCGTGGACGATCGCGATACGGGCCTCGGGGACGATGTTCTGGATGCGGTCGGCCAGCGACTCGATGTCCATGACGCGAGTGTGGACGAAGTACACCTGCCCCCCGCGATTCAGCTCGCGCATCACCGCCTGCTTGATGAGCTGGTCATCCCAGCGGACAATCCGCGTTTCGATTGCCATCCGGTCCTGCGGCGGTGTGGTCAGGTTCGAGATGTCTCGTATCCCGAGCAGCGACAGATGCAGCGTACGCGGAATCGGCGTCGCACTCAGCGTCATCACATCCACCGCCAGTCGCAGCCGCTTGAGCATCTCCTTATGTGCGACCCCGAAGCGTTGCTCTTCGTCGATCACGAGTAACCCGAGGTCTTTGAAGCGAACATCCGGTTGGACCAGCCGGTGCGTGCCGATCACGATGTCGACGGCCCCGGCCTCCATCTTCCGCAGGATCTCTTTCTGCTCGCTCTTGGTGCGGAACCGCGAGAGGACTTCGACCGAGATCGGGAACTCGGCGAAGCGATTGCAGAAGGTGCGGTAGTGCTGCTCGGCCAAGACCGTCGTCGGCACGAGGATCGCCACCTGCCGCCCCGCGTCGACGACCTTGAACGCGGCGCGGATCGCCACCTCGGTCTTGCCGAACCCGACATCGCCGCAGATCAGCCGGTCCATTGGGCGCGGTTTTTCGAGGTCGACCTTCGCGTCGTCAATCGCCCGCACTTGGTCATCAGTCTCGGTATACGGGAACGCTGCCTCGAACTCCTGCTGCATCCGCGTGTCCGGCGGGCAGGCGATGCCGGGGATCAGTTCGCGCTGGGCCTGCAACCGCAGCATGTCGCTGGCCATGTCGGCCACGGCGGCGGCGACTTTCTTCTTGCTCGATGCCCAGGCGGTCCCGCCGACCTTGGAGAGGACCGGGCTGCTCTTGGTGGCCCCGACGTATTTCTGCACGAGGTTAATCAGCGAGGCGGGGACGAAGATCTTCACCCCATCGCGGAACTCCAGGACGAGATGCTCCTCCTGGCCCCCCTCACGATCCAGTACCTGCATCCCGCGAAACCGCCCGATCCCGTGCGAGATATGGACGATCAGGTCGCCCTCCTTGAGGTCGAGGAAGCTGTCGATCGCTCGCGATTCGAGCCGTCGCTTGCGGGCGGCTGTGCGGCGGACCTCGACGCGGTCGAACAGTTCGTTGTCGCTGATGACGACGACTTGTTCGGCGACCAAGCGATACCCGTGCGTCACCGATCCGACCACTAGCGACACGCGCGGCACCAACTCCGGCACGCTCTGGTCCAAGAGTTCCCGCAGCCGCTGGCGTTCCCCCTCGTTGTGGCAGGCAATGACCACTTGCTCATCGCGCCCGACGATCCCGGCCAGTTCCTTGAGAACTTCCGACTTCGGTCCGGCGAGACGTTCGAGCGACTCGACTTGCAGATGACACGTCGTCTCCGCACTGGCCCCCATCAACGCCGACAGCGTCACCGAAGGATGCTGCGTCGTCCGGGCCAGGACATGCTCGACGCGATACAACCCTTTCGGATCGTCGAGCCGCTGGAGGTAATGCCGCCCCTCCTCAACGAGGTCGGCCAGCTCGGACAACACCACCCAGCAGTTCGCCGAGAGCCGATCAACGAAGCATTCGCCGTCGTCTTGTAGGACGGGCCCATTGGCCCGTCCTTCCCCCGTGGAATAGGCTTCCAGCCTGTCATTCCCGCCTTTCCCCGCTCCTTTGACAGACTGTAAGCCTATCCCACCCCCAATCGCCGTGATCGTCGTTTCCGCCAGGGTATCGACCTTCCGCTGCGTCTCGACATCAAACGTCCGGATCGAATCGACCTCGTCCCCGAACAGTTCGATCCGCACCGGGTCGATCGCCTCGGGGGCAAAGATGTCGATGATCCCGCCGTGAATCGAAAACTCGCCCGCCCGCTCAATCGTCGGCGTCCGCTCGAACCCCCGCTCGACCAACCAGCCCAAGAACTCTTCCGTGGCCAGCGTCTGGCCGATTCGAATCGTCCGCGTCCCGGCGGTCAGCGTCTTCCGCGAAGGGACCGGGTGGAGCAAGGCGGCCATGCTGGCCACGATCACCTGCGGCGGAGTCGGCCCCTCCAACTCCTGCAACATCCGCAGCCGCGCCCCATAAATCGGGTCCGCCACCGAGCGATCTTTCGGCAATGACTCCCACGCCGGAAACACCACCGGCGGCGGATCGAGAAACGGCAGCAGGTCGGCTGCAAAATCATCGACATCACTAATCCGAGGCAAAACAATCAACACCTGCCCCGGTGCCTCTTTCACGACCGCCGCCGTCGCCAGCGCGCAGCTCGACCCCCACGCGCCGTCGATCGTCCCGCTCTGCCCCGCCCGCATCGCGTTCGTGACAGCTGCAAAAGAATCGACGCGTCTGAGCCGGTCCACCAATTCTGCCAACACCTGGATCGACATCACTCTCTCAGCGATCCGCCACTCTGATTGAATCGAGAGAAGATAACGGGAAGCGAGCCGTAGGGCGAGCGGCAGTCTTCCGAAGTTTGGCGGGTCGGATTCCACAATCCCGTTAGCCGCGACGCGAAGGCTTTGCGCAGCGGAGCGCGGTGCGTGCCTTCACTCGTTCCCGGTGCGATTCAGCAACTCCCGTTCTCTCGTTCTCAGGTTCTGCTTGTGCGGTCGTCCCAAAACGTCGGTGGAGTCTTCTCTCGACTTCAGAGGTCTTCTGAGCCGCGAAGCGGTGGCAGCAGGTAGCCGTGGGTGCAGCCCACGGAAATCGCATCCCTGAGCCGCCCCAGCCGCGAAGCGGCGACAGCAGGATCGGCTGGTCGTCAGTGACCGTCTCGGTGAAGAGGGGGGCTCGCTGTCGCCGCTTCGCGGCTGGAACTCATGCGGGCTGTGGGGTCCGTGGGCTGCGCCCACGGCTACATGCTGTCACCGCTTCGCGGTTGAAGACAACCGGGGCTACCGTGCTTAGTGGTCCTCGATTGTCAAATCAGTGTGTTTAATCCGTGGATCGTCATCTGGAATGTAGGGATACAGTGTAACACGAAGAGCCGCGCCATACTCCACGATTCTGCGAAGTGTGTCGTGGGATAAGCCTTGATTAAAAGACCACGGTTCGTCGCCACAGTCATAGCCAATGT
>JAYTCW010000145.1:0-5290 GCA_043736295.1 Planctomycetota bacterium
TCTGGCGTGGAACACCGGCCACACCAATCGCATGATTAAAGTACCCGCCACTCCCGCTGGGCTGGCCTGCCTCGAAGAACTCTCAGCTGCCGGGATCACACTGAACGTGACGCTGATCTTCTCGACCCGCCAGTACCGTGCGGCCCGCAACGCCGTGTGGCGCGGGGCTCAGCGGCGAAAAGACCCCACCAGCTTAAAATCGGTCTACAGCATCTTCGTCAGCCGTATTGATGTCTACACAGCTGCCAAGGTACCGGAGCTGACTTCCGCCGCCCAGGGGCAAGTTGGGATCGTCAATGCGAAGCGAATCTGGGCGGAGAACAATGCCTGGTGGGGACAGCACAAACTCCCTCGCAAGCAGGAGATCGTCTTCGCCAGTACCGGCACCAAAGACCCGAACCTGCCCGCCGATAAGTATGTCGCAGCTCTCGCGGGCTCCGACATTCAGACCAACCCGCCCGCGACCAATGCCGCCGTCGAGAAGCTCGGCCAGAGCTACACCCGGCGGATCGACCAGAACCCCGCTGCCGAAATTCTGGCCGATATCGACGCGAAGGTCGACTTCGCGAAGCTGGAGCAGACGCTGATGGAAGAGGGACTCAAAAAGTTCGCCGATCCGCAGAAGGCATTGATCCAGCTGATCGCCACCAAGCGAGCCGAGTTGGGGAAGGTTTAGGGGCGAAGGGCCTAGGGGCCGAAGAATGCCTAGAGCCTAGGGCCAGAAAAGCACCAGCATCTAAAGTCTCCCCCTCCTGTCGATCAACCATAAACCATAAACCCTCCTCCCCCCTCCGGACCCCTCCTTGCCTCGTCACGCAATTCTCATCACGCTCGACCATCTCGCCGCCAGTCAGATCGGGGCGTACGGGCAGTACCGAGCGCGGACTCCGGCGCTCGATCAACTCGCCTCACGGGCGGCTGTGTTTCATAACGGCCTGTGTCATGCTGTGCTTGGTGAGGGGCGATCACCGACCGAAGAGTGGGCTGTACAGTCCGTCGTCGAGGGTTCACTTGACGCTTTGCAGGCGGCAGGCATCCTCATCGAGACGGTGAAGCAAACCGCCGACCAGACTCCTCGCGAGTGGGTCCATGACGGAGTCGCGGCGATTCGGTCTCAGCTGTCGAGTCACCAGCCGGGGCTGACATGGATTCAGGGAATCGGCGTGCCCGATCCGTGGGTGCCGGACCATGCGGGTTGGGAGACGGAAGTCGCACGCTTGCTCGGAACCTCGTGGGAGGAACTCCTCGCTGATGAGTCAGACGAGATGACCCCCGCGCTCGCGGTCGAGGAACTGATCGCCGAGGGAGCGTTCACTCGCCGCCGCCAGCCCGCTGAGGCCGACACCGTGGTCGAGCGATTGAGCCTCGCCCTCTATGCCGCCTGCGTTGAGAAGCTCGACGACCGCCTAGGCCGACTGATCCGCGAATACCAGCGCCACGCCCAACCCGACAGCTTGCTCATCATCGCCGGGCTACTCGGTGACAACCTGCCCCGGCAACTCCCGATCACCCGGCCAGTCCAGCTGCATACCGAACTGGTGCGAGTGCCTCTGATTATGCAGTCGGGTGCCGGTCACGCCGGAGGGTCGACGGTCCTTGAACTGGTCCAGACGACCGACATCGCCGAGACACTGGCGGCGTGGTTGTGTCACGATGTGAGCGGCCAGGCGCTAGCCGCCGGTTCTTCCCGCTCGATCGAGAATACGTCGTCGGTGACAAGCGTCAATCCGCTCACAGTCAACGCCCCTGTGAACCTATTAAGCATCGCCGACAAGACCGCCCCCGGTCGCCCCTTCGTCCGAGTGGCCAACTCCACGGGCGAAACCCTTATCCGCACCCCCGACGCCCAACTCCTCACCCGCCCCGCCGATCCCGCCCAGGACGAATCCGACCCGACCGAGTGGCTGACCCTCAAGCCTGAGGACGCCTGGGACCTCCTCAATGTGGCGGATCAACATCAAGATTTGGTCGAGTCGTTGCGACAGTTTATGGAATGATAGGACAACCTCGCCTGTCGCGACTGTCCGTCATGTTTGATTGCCTCATGCCCGATTCCTCATGAGTATTTCCACTTGGCGACTCGGTCCAGAATCAAATCGGCAAGTTGTTGAGAACCAGTTCATGACGCCAGCGGGTCGAGGGAATTCGTGGCGAACTCACTGTCTACTGACGACGATCGTTCCACCATAGACTGCCCCATCCGTGACCCGGCGAATCGCCGACAGCGAGGTCAATTGTCCCGTTGTTGTCGAAGTCTCCGGCCACCAAGCCGAGATGCCCCACGGTGCCTGCTTCCATGGCATGCGGCTGAAACTTCAGCGGAGCGGTTTGCTCCAGCCAGCAGAGTGAGTCATATGTCCCCGTCGGCAGCTGACTCAGCAGTTGCTGCGGCAGGAAAGCCGAGAGGGCGATGTCGAGATCGCCATCGTTGTCGAAATCGGCCACGGCACTGTCGCTCGCGCCGGCTAGAGACAGCAATTGCCGATTCGCATAAGGGAAGCGGCCTTCATTCAACAACAAGTGGACACCGTGGTAGGGCTTCACCAGATGACTGTCGAGCGTGTCTCCGTTGCAATAGATGAGGTCCTCATCCCCATCCTGGTCGATGTCGGTTAACTCAATACCACTGGACCCAAATGAGGGATCCCGAGGTTCTAGGATGACCTCGCGGCGAAACTGGAAGCCGCGCTCGTTGACGAAGGCCACCACTGTCTCAAACTCTTGACTGATGAGAGCCACGAAGTCGGGTCGTTGGTCATGATTGACATCGGTGATCCGGACATGAATCGTCCCATGCCGCTGGTCGACCACCTGTCGAACGAAATCAGTGGCCTGCAATGCTGATCCGCGAGCTGCCGCTGGGCGCGTGTTCTCCAGGACGAGAATGCTGCCCGTCTTCAGCCAGCCAAATTCGGCCACCACCAGATCGAGATCTCCGTCGCCATCAAAATCGGCAGCCGACGCATCTGCGATTCGACCAATCTGTCCCAGCAGTTCTCGTGGCTCGCGGTCCGGGGAACTGGCGGGAAGATAACTCAGTCTCCCCAAGCCATGATCGCCGGGCAATCGGCTCCCCAACTCGCTGATCAGCAAGTCGGGGAGATCGTCCTGGTCCAAATCGACTACCTTGGTTCCTGCGACAAAGCGGCCTGTCGCGATCACGGTCGCACGAGCTGCCGGGAGGACTTCAATTCCCGCAATCTGCCCGACTTCCATTTCACTGATCCGCAGGTGGGGCCAGGGGCTGGCCTGCTTCTCCCAGTCCAGGCTGGACACCATGGGGGCCCCGCTGTCATTGGGTAGCAGCACTTGCCGAAACATCGGGACACGCGAAGTTTCCGGGAGGAGGTGGATCGGCTTGAGTGCCGTGGGTGCCTGAGACCTGTACCAAGCCACCACTTCATTCACGGGTGGCACACTCAGGTCGTGACGACCCGAATCGGTATAAAAGCCAAACCCACGCTGCACCTCCTTGTACCAGGCGTCACTGGGAAAATACTCCGGCGAGGGGACGCGATGGCAGTTCCCACAGAACAGCCGGATTTGTTCCGCATGCTCCACTGAGACGGGGGACTGTGGGGGAGCCGACGCTGCCACATCCATTTTGTGACGACCGCGCTGGACTGCGACAATGGCCAGGCAGGCCAGCACACAGGTGGCCACCGAAACCAGGCAGAATCGACGAGTCGGCATGAGACGGGTGTCCTCGGACGAATTCGTAAGAGGCGCTTCACGATTGTGAATGCGTTACCCCTTAGCTTAACCCCGAGACCCACAGCGGGGGAGTGGACGCAGTCGTGATATGGGTGGTATCAGAAAAGTCGGCAGCCGCTGGGTTGCAGAGGAAAATGAGGCTACGGAGGAGACGCTCGCCCGTCAATCCATATTTTCCTTCGTCACCCAGACATCCAATACGATGCCGGGGCTACCCCGCGAATACTCCTCACGCGAAGGCGCTGAGGAGAAAGTCCCTCCTCTTCTTCGCGTCTCCGCGACTTCGCGTGAGGCCCCTTTGTCCTCGGTCCCAAGCCGGAGCTCTCATCCTTACACACAAGTCTTGCCTTCCAAAGCATTGTAGGTGGCCCAGGCGAGGCTGAAGTCGAAGACTCGGCGGAGGCCGCGCCACATCACTTCGGGGCCGGGGGGGCCGTCGTGTTTGCGGCCCAAGTAGCCTCCCAGTCGGGCGACTTGGCGCAGGAACTCACCGAGGGTCGGCGGGGTGGCGGGGGCGGGGTGGCCGGTGGCGATGGGCCAGCTGCAGCGCCATTCGGCGGGTGCGAAGACGGTTTCGCAGCTGACGTGGGGGCACTCGCGGCCGAGCATGGTGACGTACTGCAGACGCCAGGCGACGATCTTATAAAGTGCCAATGCGGGCATGACGCGGTCGACGGTTTGTAATTGCAGACGTTCGACTTGGAAGCCTTGTTTATAAGTCCTGAAGTAGATCTCGATCCACCAGCGTGCGGCGTACCAGTCCACGATGTGCAGCACGTCCGCTGTCGTCTCGACTGGCAGGCTGGTCAGCAGAACCCAATCGACGGGTTCACTGCCCTCGGGCGGGTGCGGCTCGCGGACCCACACGACTCGGACGGTCTTGTTGGGCAGCTTCTGGTCTTTGCGATCCGGAGCCCGCAGCGTGATGCGGCCCGCGCGGATTTCGACGGACGCCTCGCGCGCGGGCTGGTTCGCACGCGCTCCGATCCGGACCACGCGCTGGGCTTTGACGGGGAGGTCCGCGAGCGCCGTCCGCAGCTTCTTTTCCTGACTATCGTCGTCTTTCTGAGGTCGGAGGCGGCGGTTCTGAGCGGCGCGCGTGATCCAATGCGCCGACTGTCCGACCGCCGGTTCAGGGGTTTCGAGGAAGCATTCGTAGATGTCGCTTTCGCGGTCCGCGATGCTCACGATCATCGTTTGCGGGGCCTCCTTCGCGATCTCATTCGCATCGCGATATCCCGTCAGCCAGCGCAGACTTTCCTTGTCCTCGATCGCCCGTTCCTCGTTGCGAGTCCCCGCGTGCGGGTTCTCGATCGGCCGCGCCCAGATGTCGCAACCCGTCACTCCCAAACATAATCCGTCGGGCGTGATCGCCAACCGAGTATGATCCATTAATCCGATGCGACTCTCGTAGGTTAATTTCCCAAAGCCCCCCTCGGGCGATCGATCGAGCTCCAGTTCCGTCGTGTCCTGCAGGACCAGCACCACGCCATTCTGGCGGATGCGCTCCAGCGTCGCCTGCCGATGTGGCGCGAGCACCGACTCCGCCGTGACCTTCTTATTGTCGAAGAACCGA
>JAYTCW010000146.1:0-14973 GCA_043736295.1 Planctomycetota bacterium
GTCGTCGTGTCGATCACATGCGGCCGCAGCTGATCGGCGTAGACTTCGTACTCGTTGTAGATGGTGTCGACATCGAACGACATCGACGGGTCGAGGGCCGAGAAGAGGGTGTTCTTCTGGGGGATGATCTCTTCGAGCCGCCGCCGCAACCGGTCGGGGCAAATGAGGTCGCCCATGCGGATGGCATGCGTGCGTCCGGCCTTGTCGCGGTAGCACATGCCGATCCCGCGACCGGTGGTGCCGATCTTGTTGTCGCCACGGTTCTTCTCGTAGACCGCTTCCTCGGCGATGTGATACGGAAAGATCACATGCGCCCGGTCGCTGATCTTGAGGTTCTCCCCGATCGGAATCCCGCGCGTGGTGATCGTAGCCATCTCGCCGAGGAGCGCCTTGGGATTGATGACCACCCCGTTCGAGATCACCGAAGTGATTTCCGGACGCAGCACCCCGGCGGGCAGCAGCGAGAGCTTGTACGTCTGCCCCCCGAACTTCACGGTATGTCCGGCGTTGTTCCCGCCCAGGTAGCGGACCACGATGTCGTGACGATCGGTCAGCAGATCGACGATCTTCCCCTTGGCTTCGTCGCCCCACTGCAATCCGATGACGGCTGTCACTGCCATGACCAAAACTCCCGTCCCGTGAAAGGTCACGAGACCTGACTCGGCGACGAATCGTCCGAGTTCCTCAGTCCAACGCACTCGAAGACCACACAGTCTTTGAGGTTCGACGCGATATTTGAGAACGCGCAAGCGTGCGAGTCTAGCGAGGGCACCGGCGAATGTTGAGCGCAGAACGGATCAAAATCGGCGAGTCTGGCAGGAGGACGCTCGCGGAACGGTGCCGGGGGCTGCTTCCGCTTGTTTGACTTTGTCGATTCTGTTACATGACAGCCGTCTGGGCAGGCCGCTTTGGCGAGTATTTCCGGGGTTTCCTCGAGAAATGTTCGATGGACAAGCGAGTTCGCGACCCGGTTGTCACCGCAAGGAAGCGTCCATGTCGATGTCGCGATTGATTCTCTGGGGTGGCCTGTTCGGTCTAGTGATCGTGGGCTGCACGGGTTCGCGGACTGTGTCTCGGGAGTCGAAGTCGGCGGAGGAACCTGCGGAGACGGCCTCGTCGACCGACATCCAGCAGGTCGCCGGTTCGGATCAGCAAACCTATTTGGTGCGGCTGGAGACTTCCCAGGGGGATGTTCTGATCGAGGTCCACCCCGAGTGGGCGCCCCGGGCCTCGAAGCGATTTCGCGAGTTGGTCGAGATCGGGTTCTACGACGACTGCCGATTCTTCCGCGTGCTGGAGGGGTTCATGGCCCAGGTCGGCATGAACGGCGATCCGGCCCTCAATAAAGAATGGAAGGACAAAAAGTTCCGCGACGACCCGGTGATCCAATCCAACAAGCGCGGCTTCGTCACTTTTGCGACCAGCGGTCCCGATAGCCGGACGACCCAGTTCTTCATCAACATGGCCGACAATTCCACCCTCGACCGCCGAGGCTTTTCCCCGTTCGGAAAAGTCCTGGAGGGACAGGAGATCGTGGAATCCCTCCACAACGGGTACAAGGAAGATCCCCAACAGGACCGGATCGACCGTCGTGGGAATGCGTACCTGAAATCTGAATTCCCGAAACTGGATTATATTGTCCGGGCAACGGTGGAGGAGCGTTAAGCCAATAAAAGCCCAGAAGTGGCAACCTCTGGGCGTTCGAGACGAAACACGAGTGCGACTGGAAAGTCTCCTGTTGACGTTCACCAATCTCTGGATTACCGTGAACAGATGGACTATTCACATCTCATTACGATCCAGCCCGACAAGCGAAGCGGCCAGCCGTGTATCCGTGGCTTGCGTATGACGGTGCAAGATGTTTTAGAATACATGGCGTCGGGAATGACGAATGAAGAGATTCTGGCCGACTTCCCCGATTTGACGGAAGAGGATCTTCGAGCCTGCCTGACGTTTGCAGCGGATCGCGAGCGAAGGTTGCGGGTGCTGCCTCACAGATGAAACTCCTGTTTGACCAGAACCTGTCCCATCGACTCGTCAACCTTCTGGCTGTGGAGTTCCCCGGCTCGCAGCATGTTCGAGATGTGGGAATGGCGGAGGCATCTGATCCCGTCATCTGGAAATATGCCGCAGCATCTGGCTTTCTGATTGTCTCGAAAGACACGGATTTCCAGCAGCGAGCCCTCCTGTTGGGATGGCCTCCCAAGGTGGTCTGGGTGCGGCTTGGAAACTGTTCGACGCAGGAAGTCGTGGAACAGTTGCGAGATCACCACTTGGATGTCTTCGCATTCGATGCTGATCCGACAGCGTCATTCCTCGCATTGTCGTAGCGACTGCTGGTCTGATTGCGGAAAGACTGCTATCCCAAGCTCTGCACCGGCCCCGTGGGCGGACTGGCCGGATCGAGAAACGTCCGGTGCCAGTGCTCCAGGACCATCAAGCTCCACAGCCGGTTGCTGTGATCGAACTGGCCGCTGGTGTGCTGGTCGACCAGTTCGTGGATGGTTTGGGGGTTGAAGTAGCCGCGGGCCAGGGATTGCGGGGAGAGGAGCGATTCCTCGACCAGTGACCGCAGCTCGCCTCGGAACCAGTGGTCGATCGGGACGCCGAAACCCATCTTCTTGCGGGTCTGGATCGACGCGGGGAGCAGGTATTTGAATGTGTCGACGAGAATCTTCTTACCTCGCCCGCGTTCGAACTTGAGATCGAGCGGCATGCGGGCGGCGAGTTCCGCGACGTGGTGATCGAGAAACGGCGACCTCGCTTCCAGGCTCGCCGACATACTGGCGATGTCGACCTTGGTGAGGATATCGCACGGCAAATACGTCTGCACATCGACAGCTGTGGTTCGCGTGATGAAGTCGCGGTCGGGGCAGAGTTGGTAGGCGTCGAGCAGGAACTCAGCGGAGTCGAAGTGATTGAGCTTCGCAGCGAACTCGGGTGAGTAGAGTCGCGAGCGGGCCTCGGTGTCGAATATCCCGATCCAGCGCAAGTAGCGCCGCTCGGGGGACTGAGCCAGGCCGGACAGGAACCGTTTGACGCGGCGGCGGAACGATTTCTGCTCGATGCGAGCGGGGATCTTCTGCCAGATCGGCCAACCGCAGATCGACTTCAAGACGCCGGGAAGGCGGTCGATCTTTCCCGCCAGCAAGACGGCCTGGTATCTGTCATACCCGGCGAACAGTTCGTCGCCGCCATCGCCGGAAAGGGCGACCGTCACCTTCTCGCGAGTGACCCGCGACAGGTACATCGTCGGGATGGCCGAGCTGTCACCAAATGGCTCGTCGTAGTGCCAGATGAGTTGCGGCAGCGTGTCGAGGGCGGACGGCTCGACGACGTATTCCTGGTGATCGGTGCCGAGGAGTTGGGCCGCCTCGCGGGCGTATTTTCGCTCGTCGAACTTCTCAACGGTGAACCCGATCGAGAACGTCAGAATCGGCCGCGACGAGAGCGACTGCATCAGCCCCGAGATGATCGTCGAGTCGATCCCCCCCGACAGAAATGCCCCCAGCGGCACATCCGACCGCATCCGCAGCCGCACCGCCTCCGTGAGTGTCTCGCGCAGTTTCGCTTGCCAGTCGGCATGACTCCACTTCGCCGATTCCGCCAATGAGGGATCCGCAAACTGGTGAGTGACATCGGACCGATACGGCGGCGTCCAGTAGCGGGCGACCGAGAGTTGGCCCTGCTCGTAGACCGCATAATGAGCGGGCGGGAGCTTGCGGTAGCCCTTCAAGATCGTACGAGGGTGCGGCACGTATTGGTACGTCAGAAACAAGTCGATCGCCTGCGGATCAACCTCGCGCGGGGCACCGGGAATCTGGAGTAAGGTCTTCAGCTCGCTGCCGAAACTGAGGCGGTCGGACTCCTGCCGATAGATCAGAGGCTTCTTCCCCAAGCGGTCGCGGGCCAGCACTAGCCGCTCATTCCGGTCGTCCCACAGCGCGAACGCGAACATCCCCCGGAACTTCTGCAGGCACTCGATGCCGTACTCTTCGTAGGCATGGACGATCACCTCGGTATCGGAGTGCGTCGCGAACGTGTGCCCCTTCGCCAGCAACTCCTCGCGCAGCTCCACATAGTTGTAGATCTCCCCATTGAAGGCGACCCACACGCTGCCGTCTTCGTTCGAGAGCGGCTGGTTGCCGGTGGAGAGGTCGATGATCGAGAGTCGTCGAAACCCCAGAGCGACACCCGCCTCCGCGTTCCCCGAGGCCGCCGCGATGTGCTGGCCCTCCGCATCCGGACCGCGATGCACAATGAGGTCCGTCATGCGGCGCAAGATCCCCGAGT
The DNA here is from genome assembly GCA_043736295.1 of Planctomycetota bacterium. Classification (GTDB taxonomy): domain Bacteria; phylum Planctomycetota; class Planctomycetia; order Planctomycetales; family Planctomycetaceae; genus TH-plancto1. Next base: position 4,294 of record JAYTCW010000146.1, read on the forward strand.
CGATCGCCGCCGAGCGACGAGTCCAGGCTGCCCCGGCGATTCCACACATGAAGTCCCGATCCCTTTCCGATCCCATCTCTGTCTTGGTGAGTCAGCGATTCTCCGGGGGCCGCAGCCCGGAGTCAACGAGGCGAGCAACATCGCCAGCCCTCAAGAACCGCAAAGCATGGATTGACGAGCGTCGGGCATTCCAGCGACAATGAATAAGTGGCAGTGAATGTGTCTGTTCCGGGGCGCGAGCTTCGACTCAGATACCGACCGCAGCCAACGCTCTGTGATTGCCACTTGGAAATTGAATGACTCTCCGTCTGGTGCGATTCTGTTTGGTCATGGCGTCTGCATTCGTGTGGGCCGTGCTTTCGACCGACGCATGGGCCGAGGTGCCCTCGTTCGCGAACGACGTGATGCCAGTGCTGACGCGGTTCGGGTGCAACTCGGGCGGTTGTCACGGAAAGCTGGCCGGGCAGAATGGGTTTAAGCTGTCGCTGCGGGGGTACGCTCCCGAGGGTGATTTTGAGTCGCTGGCCCGTGAGTCGCAGGGCCGCCGCATCAACGTGGTCGCTCCGGCGGAGAGCCTGCTGATTCGCAAGGCAATCGGGGCGTTGCCGCATGGGGGAGGAAAACGGTTTGCGGTCGGGAGTCCCGCCGAGAAGGTCCTGCTCGACTGGATCGTGGCCGGAACGCCGGGGCCGAAGGTGGGCGATCCGGCGGTCGAGCGGCTGGAGATCGAGCCGCTGGCTGCCACGCTCAAACTCAATGAGTCTCGCCCGATCCAAATCACCGCTGTCTACAGCGACGGGCAGAAGCGAGACGTGACTTGGATGACGCAGTTTGCTTCGAGCAATAGTGGGATCTTGGAGGTCTCCGACGCAGGCGTGGTGCAGGCATTGAGGAACGGCGAGGCGGTCGTGCGGGCCTCGTTCCAAGGGCAGGTCGGGGTGGCAACGCTGACGATGCCGCACGAGACCGCGACTCAACCTGAGTGGTACACCGCCCGCAACAACGCCATCGACGAACATGTCTATGCGCGGCTCGCAGCGCTGCGGATCGAGCCATCACCGCTATGCGACGACGCCACGTTTCTGCGGCGGGCCTCGCTGCATGCGATCGGCACGTTGCCGACCCCCGAGGAGGTCCGAGTCTTCTTGGCTGATACGAGTCCCGATAAGCGGTCTGCGCTGATCGACCGTTTACTCACCCGACCGGAGTTCATCGACTACTGGGCCTTGCAACTGGGCGATCTGCTCCAGAACCGCAAGGAGCGCGACCACGACGTGCGTGGCACGAAGGGAGTCCGCGCGATGCACCAGTGGTTGCGGCAGCAACTGATCGCCAATCGCAGCTGGCGCGACATCGCGAGTGATGTGATCCTCGCCGAAGGATCCAACACGCAGAACCCAGCTGTGGGTTACTTCATCGTCACAGTCGGCGAGAAGACCTCGGACGAATCCGAGGTCGCGGACTCGGTGGCCCAGGCGTTCCTCGGCACTCGCATCGGCTGTGCCCGGTGCCACAACCACCCGCTGGAGAAGTACACGCAGGACGATTACTACCACTTCGTGGCGTTCTTCTCCCGCATCGCGCTGGATCGCAAGAACTCGACCGAAGGCTCCACGACGTTGCAGGTCGGAACTCGGCACATGCAGAACGTGCAGAGGGAGATCGATGGACAGCAGAAGAAGCGGGCGGAATTGCAGGCAGCGACCGGCGACCATGCGAAGGAGCTGGCCGAAGTCGAGATGCGGATCACCGAACTCGGTCAGCAGATCGAGTCCGCCCGAGTGGGAGCCGTGGAGACCCGCCAGCCACGCACCGGCCAGCAGCTCAAAGCCCAGCCGCTCGACCGCTCGGTCCTCGACAGCCCCGCGGGCGAAGACCCTCGAAAGCCACTGGTCCGCTGGATGACTGATCCGAAGAACGAACAGTTCTCGGGGGCGATGGTCAATCGTCTGTGGAAGCACTTCTTCGCTGTCGGTTTGGTCGAACCGGTCGACGATCTGCGGGCGACCAATCCTCCATCGAACCGCGAATTGTGGGCGTTGCTCAACCGCGAGTTTGTTAGCAGCGGGTACGACCTGCGGCATGTGATGCGGTTGGTGATGAATTCGCGAGCGTACCAGTTGTCGTCGGAAACCAAGCCGTCGAACTTTCGCGATGACCGGTTCTACTCGCACCACTACGCGAGACGTTTACCCGCTGAGGTCCTGCTCGATGCGATCTGTTTGGCCACCGGCGACCCCGAGCAATTCCCGAGCTACCCACTGGGGGTCAGGGCGATTCAAGTGCCCGACCCGGGGACCGATTCGTACTTCCTGTCGCTCTTCGGTCGCTCGGAACGTACGACGGCGTGTGCTTGTGAACGGACCGGCGATGTCACCTTGCCGCAACTGCTCCACCTGCAAAACAGCGATGGCCTGTCGAACAAGCTGAAGACCTCGACGGGTCGGCTGGAGCAGTTGCTGACTGCTCAATCGGACAACGATCGGGTGGTCGACGAGCTGTATCTCTCCACGGTGAGCCGGTGGCCTGCCGATACAGAACGAGAGGTCGTCAAGAAGTCGCTGGAGGGCACCGACCGCCGCGAGGTGATGCAGGATCTGTTCTGGGCCTTGTTGAACTCGAAGGAGTTTGCGTTTCAGCATTAGTGCCATAGAACGGACGCCCATGTCCGTGCCTTCCACACAACTCTCCGGAATTCAACGCAAAGACGCAAGGGCGCAAAGGAAGAGCAGGAAAGCATGCCCCACAGATCGATCTCCCTCCCCCCTTTGCGTCCTTGCGCCTTGGCGTCTTTGCGTTAATTTCCCCTCCTCTCCCGCCCGGACCTGGGGGTCCAGGCTACGGAACCACGCACGTATCCACCGAACCAGGACCACACCATGTTTGACTTCTTCTTCCCCCACAATCGCCGCGACTTCCTGCGAGTCGGCGGGCTGACCACGTTCGGGTTGAGCCTGCCGATGGTGTTGCAGTCGCCAGCCTCGGCGAGTACCCCAAGCCGCCGGGCGAAGTCGGTGATCCTCGTTTTTCTCGGCGGTGGCATGTCGCATCACGACAGCTTCGACCCCAAGCCCGAGGCCATCGAAGAGGTGCGCGGCAAGTACAAGCCGATCGCCACGAATGTGCCCGGACTCCAGATCGGCGAGCTGTTGCCGATGATGTCGCAGACGATGGACAAGGTCTGCCTGCATCGGGGCGGGGCCCACAACAACGACCATCACGAGACGGCCACGAACTGGGTCATGTCGGGGCGGTTTGGGTCGGCGTTTGGCGACTGGCCCGCGATGGGGGCGGTGGCCGCGCATGAGAGCGGGTTTCCGGGGACGCTGCCGCCGTATGTGTCGATTCCGCGCAATCCATCGTTTACGTGGGAACTCGGCAAGAGTGCCTTCCTCGGCGGGCGGTACGAGTCATTCAAGGCCGGTGATCCCAACGAGGAAAACTTCCGCGTGCGCGATGTGGCTCGCGCGGAGCCACTGGCCCAGGTCCGCCTCGACCGGCGGCAGACGATGCTGCAAGCGGTCGACGGGCTCTCGCGGCAGATGGAAGGGAACGATCAGTTGACCGCCTATGACCAGTTCCAACGCCGCGCAGCTGAGATGGTGTTGTCGGGTGAGGCCCGCGATGCCTTTGCGATCGATGCCGAAGACGCGGCCCAGCGCGACCGGTATGGCCGCACGACGTTCGGGCAAAGCTGTCTGCTGGCTCGGCGGCTGGTTGAGCGCGGGGTGACGTTCGTGACGGTCAACTTTGGCGGCTGGGACCATCATGCCAAGATCTGGGAGGGGCTGGAAAAGCGGCTCCCCGATTTCGATCGCGGGTTCTCGGCCCTCATCACCGACATGCAGACGCGCGGGTTGCTGAACGACACCCTTGTCGTCGCGATGGGCGAGTTTGGCCGCAGCCCGAAGGTCAACAAGGACATCGGTCGCGATCACTGGGCCCCAGCCGCCTCGATGCTGTTTGCCGGTGCCGGTGTCCAGCCGGGCCGCGTGATTGGAGCGACCGACAAGGACGGGGGCCAGGTGGCTGACTCCCCGATCCGCCCGGCGGATGTGGCCTGTACGATCTACCGTTCGCTCGGCATCGACCCGGAGAAGCAACTCTTCACGCCGGATGGTCGGCCGGTGGCTATCCTGGATGAGGGACATGAGATCGGGGCCTTGTATGCGTAGGTTCCTATCTGACGCGACCTGTAGCGTGGGCTTTAGCCCACGGGGCTCAAAGGACTGCGATCTCGTATGGACTAAGGTCCACACGACCGGGATTGTCTTGATTGCCTACCTGATCGCATTCTACCCCCTCTTCGTACACGCCGAAGACGCGAAGCCGGTCCCGCCGAAGGTCGCCATGTGCAGTCCTCTTTCGGTCGCCAGCGGGGCCACCACGAAAATCACGCTGCGCGGCTGGCTCGTCGACAAGGCCACCGCGGTCAAGTGCGACAACGACAAGGTGACGCTCAAGATCATCTCGCAAGGGGCAGCTGCGGTTCACGGGAAGCAGGACGCCAAGCAGATCGGCGATCAGCAGTTAGAACTGGAGATCACGGTCGCTGCTGAGGCCCCACCGGGGCGCGTGTTGCTGACGGTCGTGGCCCCCGACGGCGAGTCGAAGCCGCACGCGCTGCTGGTCGGCGGCGACCTGCCGGTGATCGCCGAGACGGAACCGAACGATGGGTTCCGACAGGCTCAAGCGATCGCCCCTTCGCAGATCATCGACGGCCAGATTCACAGTGATGGCAACGTCGATGTGTTCGCGTTCGAGTTGACAGAGAAGACGAACTTCAGCGTGGAGGTGCAGGCCCAGCAGCTCGGCTCGGGCCTCGACAGCCTGCTCACACTCTACAACGCCACGGGAAGAATTGTCGCCTCGAATGACGATCAAGAAGGCACAACCGATTCGAAAATCGAGGCCACTCTCGAACCGGGCCGCTATTTCATCTGCCTCCAAGACGCCCACGACCGAGGCGGAGCCGCTCACCCATACCGACTCCGAGTGGATTTAATCGCCAGCAGACTGTCGGCCCCACCTTGAGAATTCAGGGGCGATGGCCGGGAGTTCGCATGTCGCCATGACATGGCTCAAGGACAGGCGAGAAGCTCTCCCCCGGTGAGTTCTGCCTCACCGCCCGCCTGGGGGGAACTACGGCTGCTGCTGCCCCTGCTGTGCGTTGCTGCGTTCGACTTCCAGGTCGTCCATTCCGCCCGTGAAGAAGACGCGGATGCGGGGCCAGCCCACCTTCAGAATGAAGATGAGAATCGGGATCGCAATCGCCCCGATGATCAGAATAGTCTCCAGGCTGACCGCCCCCTCCTCATCGCGGTGGACACGCTGCAGCAGCTGGCGAAATGAGGCGGGCTGGTTCATGGCAAACTCCGGCAGACCGATAGTGGGGACTGGTGAACCTAGAGGAAGGGGCTGGTGGTAATTCGGCAGAACCAGGCGAAGGAGGCTTGAATTGCAACTCGACTCGCGGGAAGGACGAAGGCCACCAACGGAAGCACGACCCCGAGAATCAGGATGAAATCGATCGATGCCGAACCGCTCCGTGGCGGGGCGACCAGGTGAGTTGAGGAGCGAATGCAGCGTCGCATTGATGAAGCTCGGAACGTGAGATCCAGAACCGGCATCTCTGAAATGGATCATCTCGGTTCTGCGAATAAACTTCAACTGCGATTCCGCGCTCTGCGTCTGGGCCACTTGATCGATTCACGAAAAAAGCCCAGTGGTTGCAACCACTGGGCTTCTAACTTGTCCATGCAAGTACGACTGAACTCAGTACGCTCCGACGGCTTCGATGTCCTCTTCGGGCACATCAGCGGCCACTTCGGGTAGCACCGCTTCCTGGCCAGGGAAGATCGACTCGACGAACCCCTTGAGGTGCTCGGCCCGGGTCACATGCTGGAGCTTGCGGAGGGCCTTCGATTCGATCTGGCGGATGCGTTCGCGGGTCACCTTGAAGATGCGTCCGGTCTCTTCGAGGGTGTAGCTGTACCCGTCGCCGAGGCCGTATCGCAGCTTGATGATTTCGCGTTCGCGGTAGGTCAGGCTCTTGAGGACGTGATTGATTTTGTCGCGGAGCATCTGGTGCATCGCGGAATCCGCTGGGGTGCTTTCGCTGTCGTCCTGCAGGAAGTCGCCATAGCTGGAGTCTTCGCTTTCGCCGACGGGAGTGTCGAGCGAAATCGGGTGCTTCCAGGTCTTCATGATCCGTTCGGTTTCTTCGACCGAAAGGTTGACCGCTTCGGCCAATTCCTCGATCGTCGGTTCCCGGCCGGTTTCCTGGCGGATCTGCTCGCTCTTGGCCTTGAGCGTCGAGATGCTCTGGAACATGTGGACCGGGATGCGGATCGTGCGAGCGTGGTCGGCCACAGCTCGGGTGATCGCCTGCCGAATCCACCATGTGGCGTAGGTCGAGAACTTATACCCACGGCGGTACTCGTACTTTTCGACACCACGCATCAGACCCGCGTTCCCTTCCTGAATCAGGTCCAAGAACGACAGTCCGCGGTTGCGGTACTTCTTGGCGATCGAGACGACCAGTCGCAGGTTGCCGCCGGAAAGCTGCTGCTTAGCATCGGTCCAGAGGTCGAATCGGTGGCGGGTGTCGTCGAGACGGGCCTTGAACTCTGTCGGCGTTTCTTGCGTCTGATCGACGTACTCGGCCAGCTCACGAGTCATCGACGCCACTTCGCGGGCCGCAGCGGTGCGGTGCTTGAGGGCGTTGATGTCGCGTTCGAGCTGGACCATGCGGGTCGCCATCAGTTCCATCTTCTTGAAGACGGGCTGGAGGCGGTGGGTCCGGACGCTCAGTTCTTCGCAGAGCGAGCAGAGCTTGCGGCGACGGATCAGCATGCGATCCTTGGCAGACTGCTTGTCCTTCTTGGAAGCGGTCTCGGAGATGGTGATCAGCCAGTCTTCCCGGTTCTTCTGCACGAGATGTCGCAGCGTCGGCAGGTTGATCGGCATACGCCCGAGGATCTGGTCCTTCTGGGTGTTCTCGGTGTCTGAGGTCCGCAGCGTGCGCTCGAACGGGAGTTCGCCGGAGTGGACCTTTTCGAGGATGTCGACGGCGATGTTGATGGCGTAGTCCGATTCCATCATCTTGCGGCGGAATCGCTTACGGGTGATCTCGATCTGCTTGGCCAGGAAGATTTCATCATCGCGAGAGAGCAGCGGGATGTTGCCCATCTGGCTCAGGTACATGCGGATCGGATCCCGAGACGACATCGGGCTTTCCGGCTCGATGAGCACTTTGGCGAGTTCGTGAGTATGATTGGAAGGACGGTCGGCTTTCTCTTTCGCCTGCTGCTCCATCCGTGTCTTGTCGGCGACAGACTTGGGGGCCTTGGGATCGTTGATGAGCGGCAAGCCGGTCTCTTCCAGGGCTAGGATGATCTGCTCGACCATCGTCGACTCCCCACCCTCATCGGGCAGGTAGTCATCCACCATTTGATAGGTCAGGAACTTCCGTTCCGTGGCCGTGTCAATCAACGTCTTCAGTCCCGAATCGTGACGATGCACTTGTGCAGTCTCCTCAATTGGCTTCAGTAAGAACCTTCCCTCTGGTGGTACTCCATTCCACCCGAGCAGAAGTCCAGTGGGCAGCATGGCTGCCGGAAATTGATCGTTGTGCCGACACACGAATTGGAGATTCGTGTCCAGAGAGGTTGTCTGACGACTCCCCCCTGTGATGGAATCCTTCCCCGGATCGGGTCCACTTCGGGATCCCCTGGGTGACGACCGCCTGTCTGGCAATTGTCAAACACGGGCCTCCTCTGCGACCTGACCAAGCGCCCCCCTCCATGCGTAACACCGACTCTCCCGCCTCCGCAGACCAAGAATCGGATGGACCAGAGGCATGCGGCCCGCCCGATAGGCGTTCCAAATTCCCCGACATCCCTGCCGATTTCGTGAGAGCCTTCTCAATGCCTCCCCCGAATCCAAGACCGCTCCTGAATTCACACCGATTCGCAAACTCAGTCTCAGGCAGATGATGCGATGAACCCGAGGATGCGAAAACGACCCACTTCCCCCGTGAATCGGGCGGCCATCCTATCACGTCCCCCCGCCTCGTCCACGCAATATTTTCACTGACGCTGAAAAACGTCGGAAAATCCTCAAGTCGGCCTTCCACTCTTATTCCTACTCGCGCCAACTCACAGAGTCAACGGGCCTTGTGCCATTTCCCGTGGCGACCCGGCATCCTCCGTTCAGCTCAACTGTTTCACACATGCTGACGCGCTGTTGTGTTTTGGCGACAAGAATTCCGTTTCCACCGACCAGACACCCCGGAGGCATGCGGTGTTCGGTTATTTCTTGCTCCGCATCGAGATGAAGCCCACCACCGCCACCAGGATCAGGATCGACGCATACTGCTGCGGCGTCATATGGTTCCACGCCTTCACAGCTGTCGTCCGATAGATCGACAGATAGGACAGAACCGTGTCATAGAAATCGGACATCACAGCTGCCTCCCCCAGAACTCTGGACCGCAGCCTCTGCTACCGTTGTCCTCGTCAAGCGTAGTCCAGTGGACCTGCGGGGCACGATGTTTCGAGACACTGATCCACAGAATGCGGTACCGGTCGTAGCGGTGATAGGGGCCTCAACAAAAAGCCCACGGGTGGCTACCCATGGGGCTTTGGAATAATCTCTATTGCGCAACGCCATCAGCTCAATTCGGGGATCGGGGATCCATCCGTCAGAATCGGCATCGGCCTGCCCGCGAGATCGAGGAATGACTGGTTGGTGTCGATTCCCAAATGATGATAGACGGTGGCCCACAGGTCGCCAGGAATCAATGGGCGATCCTTGGGGACTTCCCCCTTACTATTGGTCGATCCGATGACCTGCCCCATCTTCATTCCTCCTCCCGAGACGATCATGGACATCGAACTCGGCCAGTGGTCGCGACCGGGTTGCTTGACTCCGGTTTGTGTCCCCATGCTGCTCTCGATACGCGGGGTCCGACCGAATTCTCCGGTCACGACGAGCAGGACACGCTTGTCGAGACCCAGGCTGGAGAGATCGCTGAACAGCTGATTCACCAAATGCCCTATTTTCCGCATGACCGAACGAGGGAACCAGTCGCATCCCTCCCGAGACTCCCATACCCAAACACATGATCTGGAGCGACGCACGGTCGATCATCCTCTGAAAGCACTAATCCCGGCGATGATAAACGCGGGCAAGCACATGACCGGAAACGTGATGGCTGTAAAGATCGTGACGAAACGCTGCTCGCTCTCCAAAAGGTCCGGATCGGAGTGCCACTCGCGAAGATCCTCGACCGCCTGAAACAACTCCCAACACATCGAAACCACAAACGCCACTGGCGCGACAATCCCTCAGGCTGCGGACAGAAACTCCCGCCAATAGGCCACAATCAAGTAAGCCACGATCAGATTGGAGACGACGGCACATGCGAGAAACCATGCCGGACGACGTTCGCAAAAATCGTCCCGGAGTCCTGCGACCGAAAGCACTCCAAACAATCCAAAATAGATGATGGCCCACCATGACATGCGAGTGTCCCTCTCCCACGGCCCGATCGCTTACACAAACTCAATCGTCAGCGGGTACTTCTCCACCACTCCCCGCTTGGCCTTCAATCCGACTAGGATCGGGCAGATGATGCTCATCAGTACGACCGCCAATAGCACCAGGAAACCCACCAAAACCAAAGCCAATACTCCCCCCACGACCAGATAGAGCAACTGACTCAGTACGAAATTCACCGCGTTGCGGCCATGCTCGTCGACGATGGGGTCGTCCTTGCGTGTCTGCCAGAGGACGATCGGCAGGATGTATCCCGCCCCCGGAGCGACACAACTGGCGAGCATCGACAGATGCAGCCACATCGAATAGTTCCACGACCGCTCCATCGCATCCGTCCCACTTCCGAGTCCGAATGAATCGAGGACGCGATCCACCGTGTCCCCGGACCCCGGACGAGAAGCCGTCCCGTTCAGCACTTTCGCCTTCGCCTCCTGGAACTCTTCTTCCGAGACGGCCCCAGACTGGCGCAGCTGATCGAGCTTATGGATTTCGTCGGCTATGGACATGAGTCGTTCCCAGGATTTCGTGAGCGTGCCGAGATCATCGTGAAGGAGGATCACGCTGCCGAAATCATTCTGCCACGGATGGCCTGTCGAGGGAAGGACAAATGCCGGATGCACTGGTTGTCGAGATGAACTGATGCCCTCCAGAATACGGCTCACAGCTCGGACAACGTTCGATTTTGGAGTTCGCCTCCCCTGGAGGGCGCGGCTCCTGCCGAGCCGCTACCGCGAGTCGACGTATCTCTTGACTCGCGGCTCAGCAGGAGCTTCGCCCTCCCGCACGGGACTGGCTCACGCTCCCATTCATCGAGTTGACGGGGCACTGGCCAGTGTTCACCAAGTGTCGGAAGATGGAGTGTGTGCATCAAAATTGTCGTCAGTTGCATGTTTCTGCCCCCTCTCCCCACTGTCTGCATGATTTTCTGTGAGGGCGTGGCTGTGGGGAGAGGGCCGGGGTGAGGGGCCATGCGGGAGCCGTCTGGTGGCCCCCTTCACCCCAACCATGGCCTGATGAAATGCCAGACACTGAGCCGCTTGCAGCCTCTCAGCGAACGCATTTTTGTGACGCACCACAGCCCTTTGACGACCTCCGAACGAGTGCAAGGCCGGACATCAA
>JAYTCW010000147.1:0-8376 GCA_043736295.1 Planctomycetota bacterium
CCAGACCTTGCCCGCCGGTTGCCGGTACACGTAGTGCCGACCACCCGAGGGTGTGAGCGCCATCGGTGCAACAGCCAACTCGACCTGACGGTCGAGGTCGTCATTCAACCAAGTGGCTTCGACATCGATGTCGAGAACGAGCAGCCCCTCCGTCGGAATGCCGATGTTCGAAGAGGGCTTCTGCGTCCACCAGCGATCGATCTGATCGAGATCAGTGGTGGCATCCTTGTACCCATGCGTCGTCTGCGGCGTCTTGTCGCCAGACACGCAGGGAAAGACCGGATAGCCCAACTCCGCGTAACGCAGAGCGGCTTCATGGACGATCGAACGCTTCACTCCGACCACTCCTTGTCAGCGGTCGTATGACGCACGATCAGTTCATGTGCGACGCCGGGCAGGGGACGATCGTCGATCAGGCAATGGACAGATTGTGCATCGAGCAGAATGCCCAGGCACGCCCGCGCATGAGCGAGATGCGAGACCCCGCTCTCGGCATCATCATCCTGCCCATCGAGCCACTGCGCGAGGTGTCTCATCGTGGCAGACAGATAGACTGAGGCATGCACGCGAGTCGTTCTCCAGTTAAACGGCCCGCCGTACTTGCGCGCCCCCAGTCTCAGCACCACCGCTTCGAGGATGTTTGCTGACTGCGGAATGAGATGCAGCGATGGCTTCCGACACCCTTCAATGTCCTTGGAGTTGATTGCTTCTTGCGTCATGCCACTGTGCCCCTCTTGCTGTACTGACGAGATGGTGTTGTCACGGCAGTCACTTCGTCCCAGCCGTAGCGATAGATGCGAGCCTCGACCGTGTGTTGGGGCACACCATTGATGCGTCCCCACTCTGCCAAGGGCTTCTTCTCCCCGTTGATTTCGATGAGTCGATTGGAACGCAGATTCAAAACCTGTTCTTGTTGTGTGGCCCAGCGACAGTTCTCGGGACTGTAGATTCCGTTGACATCCATACGATCAATGCTGTGCTTCGCTGATGGTCTCGGCGACATATCCTCGACAAACGCCTCATAGGTGTGCCATCGATCACAGACCACGATTCCTCGTGCTCCGTAGAACTCATAGCCCGGATTGTCCTTGTTGTAGCAGCGTTGCTGCATCAAGTTCCAAATGTTGTAGAGTGGCTTCCTGGCCTTGAGTTCGCGGTTGTAGCGACTCTGGCACACTCGACACTCCGCACGCCTGTTGTGAGGACGCCGATGGTCGCGATTGAACTCCGTGGAAGACTTGGAATCGCCACACTGACTGCATCGCAACAGATCGGAAGGAGCGTGATGCCCCAATCCGTGGTGAGTTCTGGTGTTCAAGGTCTGCCCGTACTTGCGAGCCCCGAGTCCCATCACCACCGCTTCGAGGATCTCGGCGGATGGTGGGATCAGGTGCAGTGGAGGTTTGGTGTCGCCGACGCGGTCCTTGGGGTTCTCGGCCTCCCTGTCGGGCGAAAAGAGACGCGGCAGATCATGCTCCGTGACCAAATCAGCCTCCCCGGACGAGTGTGTACGGGGAGTGCATTTTGTGTCCCCCTATTATTGATCTACCGATTTTCTGCCGAGGGCGGCGGAGCTTTCTGAAAGATTTTCACTCTTCGTCATCCTCCGAACCGAACTGTTGAAACAGATCACGAGCGGCCTGGCACATCCGCTGCAGTTCCTCATCATCCTTCAGGCAGCGACTGATCGTGGCCTTACTTGTCCCACACCGCTCGGCCAGGGTGTCGAAACTGGGAAACGGCAGCAGGGTCGGACTCCGACCGAAGTCCAGCGCCGACTGGACATGACTGCGACAGGCCCGAACGTGAGCATCCAGTTCCGCTTTCAGCCGCAGGCGGACGGCCGCTCGGTTCCCGTCCTTCTTGGGAGGACTTTTGGTCGGCAATCTCTCGATATCCGTTCGCGGTGTGGTCGATTGCCCGGCCAGGAACTCCTCATCGAACACCAACGTTCCATCACGCCATTCGGCCACCAGATCCAACGTCAGTACCGGGTGCGGTAGCGCAGTCTGGGGAGTGCGATGCGGGATCAGGATCAGAGCGTTCGTGAACCTGGCCACCGATTCCAGCAACTGCACCGCATCGCGGCGATGCATACCTCGACCAAGAAACAGTGTCGCCGGACGACCGGACCAGTAGCCCTTTCCCAGCTGCCAGAGCCGGTCAGGAACGATCTGCTGGGGTTGCCCCCGCAATCGCAGACCTTGGGTCAATAAGGGAACCAGGCCAGCCCAGTTCAGTCGCCAGCGACGGAGGTTCCCCAGCGGGATCCTGTCCGGTCCACACACGGGGCATAGCAGTTTGGCGAGCGGTTCGCCCGTGAGCGGATGATCGTGTCGCACCACCGCATAGCTCTCGCCATCCTGGCAATGCGGACACTCCAATGATCCGGCAGCGGGCGATTCCTTGATGAGTTGCTGGCTCTCGAAGTACTCCGTCGCCGAGTCCGGCCAGCACTCCGTCCGGTCGGGGCCAATCTTCATCCGGTCCCATTCCACCAGTGACAGCCATTCCGTCCAGGGGTCAACGACAGTCGTGATCATCGGACGACATTCCACATCTTGAGGTGCTTTTGAGCCACGGCCACACGCTCGGGCCGATGACGACGCAGGTTGCAGCGGTCCGGGTGTGCCACATCGAAGGTCATGGTGCCTCGTCCGCGATGCGTCGTGCTGGCAAAGTGCAGCTGGAACTGGGCTTGGGACACTTCCAAGTCATCCAGTGACAATCGCTCCTGATTCAGACACTGGTCGACCATGTGCTGCATGTCATTCCGCGACCCGCCCTTGGACTCCAGCGTGATGCTATGTTCGCGATCAGGCAGATCGAGTCGGACCTTCCGGAGGCAGGCCACCACTTGATCAGCGGGGTCCGTATCCAGTTGGAACTCGCTGCGCTTCAGTTGGTTCAGATCGAAGACACGTTCGCGTCTCCTGGGGCCAATCTGCTCCTCCAGGACATGCCACACGAACGATTCCTCCAACTGCTGCTTGAGTTGTTTGTTCAACCGAGCCGACAGTTCCAGGGTGCCCGTGGACTGGGTATAGGCGAACACCATCTCGAACGTCTCACGCAGAGTCTTGGTCGTGAGCTTCCCCGCCTGATTGTGGACTGTGATGGTTTTCACGTAATCGTCGGGGAAGCAAAAGAAGTAGTCCACCCCTTGGTCGCGATTCATATGCTCGATGGTGCAATGCTGGCCACGTCCCTGATTCTCTTCCAAGAGTTGCGAGACATCCCGTGCGAACCACTCGAGCGCCTCCGCATCCAATCGAGGAGTGACCTGCGGCAGATCGTTGCGTTTGCTCCACCAAGAGAGTTCATCCAGCTCCAGATACATCAGCGCCTGTTCGAACACCTCCGGAGCGTTCAACCAGGTCCACATCGCCTGACAGTACAGGTTGATCGAGTCGGGCAGCTTCTGCAGCAACTCAGGCTGGAGCATCTTCGCGGCATCTCGAATGGCAAGAATCCCAGCGGGGCACGCCAAGTCGAAGACGTTGCGGAGGATCAGTTCCGAGGCTTCGCGTTGCTTCGGCTCGAATTCGTCCAGACATTGCAGAATCGAATCGACATGCCGTCGTGGGCGTTCGTTCCAATTCATCCCCCAGCCCGGGTTTTCCAGTTGAATGAAGAACTGGGCCAGGAGTTCCTTGTGGACCATTCGAATGACAGTGGGCAATGAAAACTGACGAGACATCGTCTTGACCTCGTAGACCTCGGGATAATGGAGATCTCCTCCTTGAGGACGTATTCCTACACCGCCGCCATGCGCAGCACGGACGCTGAGACCGGGGCGGGACCACACAAAAAAGCGATAAAGAGGTAGCTGTGGCTTCACCCATCCCAAGCGTGGGTGGTCGGGAACGATCGACGGAACCGACTCGCAAATAGCGGGTTCCGGTTGAGGAACCGCTCGCGGAGCGCCGGACGAATCATCGTCGCACAAAAACTACCAGTTGCTGACTCCTACAGCGGTCAGCATGCGGCCGGCCCAGCCGGACATGGTCGTCAATTCGAGCCAGATTTGGCATTCCTTGCCCGTGGCTCGATAACTGAACAGAAGTCTAGTTTGGGAGGAAAGCGCTGTCAAACATTTTTCGGAGATATTTTTGCTGGGACTGAGCAAGGAATCGGTCGTGATGTTTCAGGGGAGTTCTTTTCCTGAAACGGAATTCCAGGATTCCGAAAATCGCAACCACCTTCCAGATCGAGGGTTGCGGCTGTTTCACAAACAGGGCTAGTTCTTTTCCTGAAACCCACCCGGCGATTGAAAGCGGTGCAACGGGCACTGCTTCTCAATCAACCGCAGTGGAGAAGTGGAAATGGCTCGCAAGCCCAAGAAGACCCCTCTGAACAAGAATGGGGTTCCGACAGATCTCGGACGAGAGTTGACCAAGGGGTACGCAGGAAGACGGATTCGCCACCGGGCGTTTCAGGTGTCGTGCTGCCGGGGGTTCAGCGAATCCGATCGCGACGATCTGGAGCAGGATCTCCGGATTGCGGTCATGCAGTCGCTGCACATGTTCGACCCGAGTCGTGGGCACTGGAATGTCTTTGTGTTCACGATTGTGGAACGGGAGATCCTGGACCGATTCACCCCCAGTCAGATCCGTGTACGGACACGGGCGATGGAGACGGACTCGCTGTCCACGCTGGTGGCTGGACCGGATCAGGAAGAAACCTCGCTGGCACAACTCGTGTTGCCCGAGGATCAATCCCGCCTCAATGGACAGCCCCATCGGCACCATACCGCAACGACCGATCTGACTGAGGATGTCGCAGTCGTCATCGATCACTTGCCTCCTGAGCAAGCCACGTTGGCGATGCAGCTGATGGAGCTGTCGCCGTCGGAACTGGCTCGCGAGTTGAAGGTGCCACGCAGCACCCTCCGCGACGCCATCAAGGAACTCCGGGAATCGTTCATGCGCTGGGGTGTTGATGGAGAAGGAGTGTGCATTCCACGGAGGCATGATTTGTAACGAACAACAATTCTCAAAATACATCCGCCGCCCTCCCTCGAAAATCGGTAGATCAATAATAGAGGGACACACAATGACACTTCACGAAAGGACAGAGATGAGTCTGCTGCAAGCCGTCCAAACAGGACGTTCTGAGAGGCCACGACGGGTGATGCTGTATGGGGTGCATGGGATCGGGAAGAGTACCTTCGGGGCGATGGCTCCGCAGCCGATCTTCATTCAGACCGAGGATGGGCTGGCCAATCTGGATGCTCCCCGGTTCCCGCTCGCCAAGTCGTTCGAAGAGGTAATGGCGGCCTTAATGGCCCTCTACACCGATGCTCACGAGTACCAGACGCTTGTGATCGACAGCCTGGATTGGCTGGAACGGCTGATCTGGACCGAGGTCGTAAAGCGGAAACCGACGACCGAGAAGGGGCGGCTTGTGACCTCGATCGAGGACTACGGGTTCAGCAAGGGTTACACCTACGCCCTGGAGCCGTGGCAGGAGATCATGGAGGGCCTGAATGCTCTGCGGAACGAACGCCAAATGATGATCATCCTGCTGGCGCATGCGAAGATCGAGCGGTTCGAGAACCCGGAGACCGATGCGTACGACCGGTACTCGCCGCGTTTGAACAAGCATGCCTCGGCGGTAATCCAGGAGTGGAGTGACGAGGTGTTGTTCGCGACCTATAAGGTCCACACACGGCAGACGGACGAGGGGTTCGACAATACCCGCACCCGTGGTATCGGGACGGGGGATCGCATTCTGCGGACCACCGAGCGTCCCGCTCACATGGCAAAAAACCGCCTCAGTCTGCCCGAAGAACTGCCGCTCGATTTCCGGGTGTATGCCCAGTACGCGAACCTGACCGCGTAGTTCTATTGCTCGCTCTCGGCCTTCTGCATTTCGTCGGTGGCCATGCCTTCCCAAGACCCACTGCGCTCCCGGTGCGCGCAGTCATTGCTCACTCACCATCATTCTGGAGACTCACTCATGGCTGATCTGCGTGGCTTCAATGCCAACTCTGTCGAACCGAGCGATTCGTTCGATCCGATCCCCGCTGGGGAATATCTCTGCGTCATCACGGCTTCTGAAGAGAAGCCGACCAAGGCCGGGAACGGCTCCTATCTGGAACTGGAGTTCGAGGTCATCGATGGTCCGTATAAGGGACGCAAGCTCTGGGACCGGCTGAACCTCAACAACCCCAGCGAGGTCGCGGTGAAGATCGCCCGGGCCACGCTGTCGGCCCTCTGCCGAGCGATTGGCGTCATGGAACCCCGCGACAGCTGCGAGATGCATGACCTGCCTCTGCTGGTCAAGGTCCGCATCGAGAAGCGGTCGGACAACGATGAACAGTCGAACGTGATCAAAGGGTATCGCTCTCGGAACGCCGCTCAGACGGTGGCTCCGGGATTCGCACCTCCCCCGACCGCTTTCGCACCTCGACCTGGAGTGCAGGCTCCGATCGGTGCTCCTGGACCAGTCGGTCCCGCTGGGGCACCCAGCTCCGGAGGAGCACCGTGGAAACGGAACTGATGGCTGGCCCTGGGGACATCGCTATGTCCTTCCCGCACAGGGCAGTAACTGCGGTAGCCCCGCTTCAGTTTGTGCTGCCGTTCCCGCCGAGCGTCAACCGGTATTACCGGAACATTGGCTATCGCACGCTCCTCAGCCGCGAAGGTCGAGAGTACCGCACCAACGTGCTCTCACTTCTCGCGGGGCGGGTTCAGCAGCCGCTTTCAGGTCCGCTCCAAACGGAGTTGCACCTCTATCCCCCCGATCGACGACGACGCGATTGGGACAACTTTCAAAAGGGAATCTGGGACTCGCTTCAGCACGCCGGGGTCTATCTCGACGACAGCCAGGTCAAACGAGCTGTGATCGAGATGCACGACCCGACCGGTTCTCCCCGAGCCGTAATCACGCTGTCGGAGCGGTCCCCGAGTTCTCTGACCTCTCAGGAGCCGGACACACCATGCACGCCAATGACATCATCGACGACTTCGAAGACGAGCGGGACCAGTACGACGCGATCGTTGAGTCGGTCTCGCGCCTCCAGGTCTCCGGCGACGACGGGACGGAACACGACCTCTCTCCCGACGAAGCCTGTGAGCTGATGTGCGACATCGTTCGCGAACAGTTCTGGGAGTGGATCGCGACCACTCCGCATGGTCGTCGGTTCAAGCCCCGGGTCCGCGTGTATGAGGTCCGCGACGAATGCTGACGCTCCGACCTTACCAACAGAACGCAGTCCAGGCGGTCTATCGCCATCTGCGGACTCACGATACGAACCCGGTGGTCGTGATCCCGACCGGTGGCGGCAAGACCCCCGTGATGGCGACGATTTGCCGTGACGCGGTCCAGCAGTGGAATGGTCGCGTGCTGGTCCTCGCTCATGTGAAGGAGTTGTTGCAGCAGTCGGTCGACAAGCTGCGCGAGGTCTGCCCGGACCTGCCGGTCGGGGTCTACTCAGCGGGACTGAAGCGGCGCGACACCGAGCATGCGGTGATCGTCGCCGGGATTCAGTCAGTCTATCAGCGGGCGGCTGAACTCGGGGCGTTCGACCTGATCCTGGTGGATGAGTGTCACCTGATCCCAGCGGATGGCGAGGGGATGTATCGCCAGTTCCTCACCGAGGCGCTGGCGCTCTGTCCGCATCTTCGCGTGATCGGCTTTACAGCCACGCCGTTCCGACTCGATGCGGGACCGATCTGTCGTAGCGATCACTTCCTCAACGCCGTCTGTTATGAGATCGGCGTGCGGGAGCTGATCCGCGACGGGTTCCTGTCGAAGCTGACGAGTAAGGCGGGGATCGCGAAGGCCGACACGTCCGCACTCCATGTCCGAGCGGGTGAGTTCGTTGCCAGCGAAGTCGAAGCGGTGATGGACGACATCCGGTTGGTCGAAGCCGCCTGTGCCGAGATCGTTGACCTGACCCAAGACCGGCAATCGGTCCTGATCTTCTCAGCTGGGGTGCAGCACGGTCGGCACGTCTGCCAGATCCTGACGGAGAAGCACGGCCTCGAATGCGGGTTCGTCTGTGGCACCACGCCCGACACGGAACGCGATGAACTGCTGGCTCGATTTCGCGGTGACAAAGGCACCAGCCTGTTCGAACGTCCGCCGCTGAAGTTCCTGTGCAACGTGAACGTCTTGACCACGGGGTTCGACGCTCCCCATGTCGACTGCGTCGTCCTACTGCGACCGACCCTGTCTCCCGGTCTGTTCTATCAGATGGTCGGTCGCGGCTTTCGGCTTTGTCCCGGCAAAACGAACTGCCTCGTCCTCGACTTCGGCAACAACGTCCTCCGGCATGGGCCGGTCGATCAGCTGCGGTCGAAAGAGGAACTCAAACGTGGCGAAGGCGAGGCCGCTGCGAAGGAGTGTCCGGTGTGTCGGTCGCTCATC
>JAYTCW010000148.1:0-4661 GCA_043736295.1 Planctomycetota bacterium
GAAACACCAGCACGGTCAGCAAGATCGAGAGCGGCATCGAGGTGAGTGAGCTGAGACTCGTGCGGAAATTGCCCATGAGCGGAAAGAGTACGATTATGACCCAAATCGCTCCGTCACGAACAGCTTCCGTGACATTCTCGACAGCGGCTTCGATGAAGTCGGCTTGCTTGAAAATGCGGCGTTCGATGACGACATCCGCTGGCAGTTCCTGTTGAAGCGATTCCAGAATCTCGTTGATCCGGCGATCCAGCGCCAAAGTGTCGGCGTTCGGCTGTTTCTGAATCGTCATCATCACGGCGGGGCCACCGCTGACTGCGTTCTTCACTTTCGCCTCGTCGTGATCGACAGCAGCGTGCGAGTGTTCAGCCGCGTCATGACCGATCACCGGAGTAGCCTGTTCGGTGTGTTCATGCGGAAGTGATTCGCGAACGCCTGCGTTCACGTCGGGTTCAAGCTTCACCCAGACGCTGCCTTCTCCGCGTTTGACCGGGCCACCGAAGCGAACATCGGCCACATCCTTGATCCGGACCGGAATCGGTTCACGCCACAGGACCGGAGTGTTCTCGATATCTTCCAGCGTCAGGCTTTGCCCGCTGATCCGCAGCAGCGATTCCTTCGGAGACCGCACCATGATGCCGCCACCCGCGATGACGTTCGACTTCTGAGCGGCCTCAGTCAGTTGCAGCAATGAGACATTCTGAGCTGCCAGTCGAGCGGGCGACGTGATGATCTGGTACTGCTTGAGGACGCCACCCATCACGGTGACTTGCGAGACTCCCTCGACCGCCAGGAGCCGGTTACGCAGGGTGAATTCCCCCAGCGTGCGTAATTCCATCGCCTTGGCTTCCTGCTCTTCAGGAGTTTTCAACTCGGCAGTGGAGCGCAAGCCGAGCAACATGATCTCGCCCATGATCGATGAAATCGGAGCCATCACGGGGTTGCTGTCTGCTGGCAGTCGCTCACGAGCCAGTTGCATTTTTTCCGCCACGATCTGCCGATCCCGGAAGATATCGGTCCCCCAATCGAATTCGACCCAGACGATCGACAGGCCGATTCCCGACGCCGATCGGACTCGCTTCACTCCCGTCGCACCGTTGAGCAGGAACTCGATGGGTCGTGTGACCAGGACTTCGACCTCCTCCGGTGCGAGGCCCGCTGACTCGGTCATGATCGTGACGGTCGGTCGATTCAAATCGGGGAACACATCGACCGGCATCTGACGGAGCTGGATCACTCCGTAAACCATGACGGCGATCGACCCGATCAGGACGAGGGCGCGATTCTTCAATGAGAACGCAATGATCCAGTTCAGCATTGCAGAACCCTCTTATCTCACCAGGGAATAGGCCGTTTGAATTTGCGGGACGCCACCGGTCGCCACCATCTCGCCGTGAGTCACCCCGGCCTTGATTTCGACGTAGCGATCGTCTTCTCGTCCGAGTTCGACACGCCGACGGTCAAAGGTGCGATCCGCTTTCTGTACGAACACAAAGCTGCGCAATCCATCCCGCACGACAGCACTCAACGCAACCGACAATGTGGGGGGAGGACGATCCGTTGTCAGTGCGGCCCTGACGAGCATGTTGTGCTGTAGAGCGACGGAGGGGAGCTTCTGGAACTCGATCCACGCCGCCTGAGTACGGCTGTCCACGCCCACGACCGGACCCAGACGGGCCACCGTGCCTTCAGCCTCCAGGTCGGGGTAGGCAATCCACCGGATACGTGCCGTCTGACCGACCAGTACCTGGCTGGATTCTCGCTCACCCACGAACGCCTGCACCCAGACCTGCGAGATGTCATGAATCTCGAACAGAGGTTCGTCGGGCCGAATGACTTGTCCCAAGACTCGGTCAAAGTTGACCACGACTCCATCCATTGGGGCTCGCACCGGCAGGGATTCGACGACACGCTTTGAGCGAAGTACCTCATCAATCTGGGATGGCGAGAGCCCCAGGGAGAGCAGCTTCTGGCGGACATTGGCGAACTGCGTCTCCAATGCTTTTACACGGCTTTCCATTTCCAAGACCGTGCGGCGCGAGACCGCATCTCCCGCATCGCGAAGTCGTGTGAACGTGCCCCGCCACATCGCCCCATCGAGATGAGCTTGGAGGAGTTCCAGCTGCACATCTTGCAGTTCCAGGCTGGAGATTTCGGCGAGGATGTCCCCCGCTTTCACCCTTTGTCCCCGATCCACCAGAATCTGCCGCAGCGTACCCGCCAACTGGGACGAGGCCGATGTCCGGCGTTGAGGAGGGACATCAATCGCCCCATCCAGTCGCAGAATCCGCTCGACGCTGTGTTCAGTCACCGCTTCGACTTTCAGGCCGATGCTCTTCGCGGTTTCCGGGCTAAGCCGGAGAACTCCCAGAAAGAACAAGCTCGATAATTCGTGGCCGCCGCGTGTGACCACGCGGTCGCCCGGAAAGATGTCTCCGGAAGTCACTTCCGCTGAGTCTCGCGTCTGTCGCCCGATGACCACCGACTTCTTTTGGTATTCGGAGCTGGCTTTCGTCGATGTTTCTTCCACGAAGACATACCGCTCCGCACCATCGCTGAAGACGGACGCCGACGGAACACTCAATGCCTGTGCGCGACCCGGCATGATGAACTCCGCTTGACCGTTCATCCCCGGCAGCAAGCGGGGACCTGTCGAGGCATTGGCAATTTCTGCCCAGGCTGTGCCTTGATGGGTTTGCGGGTCGAGTAAAAATCCCAGCTTGTCGACCTGCGTATCAAAACTCTGGCCAGGCAATCCGTTGAAGGAGACACGAACGGCTTGCCCCTCCTGGATGCGATGCAGATCCCGCTCCAGAATGCCGATTTGGACCCACACGCGCGAGGTGTCCACAATCTCAAACAAGTGTTCGGTCGGTTCCACGAACTTGCCGACGGCTACATCGGCATGCACGATCACGCCTCGGATGGGACTGGTCAGCGTCAGCCGCAGCGGAGGGGCGTCTCCGTCCGCTGACGTATCGAGGTCCGCTTCTCGCACCTGCAACCCCACCGCTTTCGCTCGTAACACGTCAAGCACGTTTTGGCTCTGCTGATGCGTGTTCTCGGCTTCGACGAGCCGTTGGCCGGGGACAGCTCCCGACTTCGCGATGGGAGCCAATGACTCCATGATCTTTCCCGACAGCTCGAATTCGTTTTGTGTTTTTTGATACTCCTGCCGCAGTGTATGCAGGTCGAGACAATCGAGATCCGCGAGAGCCTGCCCTACCTCGACCACATCGCCGGGCCGGACATGCAATTGGACAATCCGTCCCGGTAACCGCGACGTGACATACGCCCGACGAGTCCACGGAGCCACGACTGTCGCGTATGCCTTGACGGTTCCCGCCACGTCGCGCGTCTCGACCTCCACGGTTGTCACATCAAGGACTTCGCGAGCCGCTCGACTGAGTGTGAGATGTCCTGCCTGAGCATCGATCTGCACGCCTTTTGTCGGCAGTGGTTGATGGCCTTCATGTCCATCAGCGGACACAGCGACAAGAATTGCCAGCAGCGCGCACCAGCGAACCCAACCTTTGCGAGGCATTCCACACATGGCTTGGCCCTCTCCTCAATGAGTCGCTGGGTGAGCGGTTGTGTGGTGCAACACGAATGGCACCGTAAACACAGCATCGTGACGTTGAAATTGGCCCCACGCCTTGTAAAGGCCGGGCTGGGGGAAGTGAGCCGCGAATTCAACCACTCCCTCGGGGGCTGTCTGCGATTCACTTAATGGGTGAGCGTGGACGTACTCGGCACCGTCGGCACTGATGATGACCAGATGCCCCATCGCTCCGAGATACGGCTGCAAGTCACTGACCACCTGACCGCTCACATCGACGAGGTGAAAGCGGACCGTCGTCTCCTGATCGCCCGGCTGGAAGGCGACATGGGCCTTGATCTCGCCCACTGCGACTTCATCGGACGCATTCGGGACGAGTGCCACTGCCGATTCGTCATCACCGGCAACGATCAGATCGCCTCGCGCCAGCCCAGGAGGTTGTCCCTCGGGCTGATGATCCGCAAACAATCGGTACTGGCCCGCCTTCGGAAACACATGCTCGATCGTGATGTTTCCCGACGCATCTACTTGCGGGTGCAGATGCGAAAACTCGTCGAGTCCTTCCCGCACCACAATCAAATGCACAAGCTTCTCATGCAGCAGTGCGAACTTCGTAATCGGCTGCCCATCGTCATCCAGAATCTGGAGCAGCAGCTTTGTCACTTCTCCGGCTTGTGGCTGCGAGGGTTCGGTCTTCACCACGAGCTTACGGGCTGTCGCCGCTGGCATCTGCATTTGCTCGTGGCCAATATGTTTGCTGTGCGCACTGTGACCTTCATCCGGCGACGCATGCTCAGCGTGGCTGCCAGGATTCGCTTCAGGGGCCGAAACGGGCGGGACTTCTCCTTTGCCGGAACATCCGACAGAGACCACGATCAAACTCAACGCAATCCAAACTCGCATCATGATCTCCTGGGGTTGTTGTCATCGCAGTCAATGCCCGCACAACTACTTGTCTTTGGACTTGCCTGCTGAAGTTGCAATCGCTTGCGCCATCACTGTCGCCGTATCGCCTTGTTTCGCTTCCCAGCAGACGATTGAGAAATCGCAAAGTGGATTCGAAGCAACCACGGGATCTCGGGCGGTTGTGGCGAGCTGTTGAACC
>JAYTCW010000149.1:0-7944 GCA_043736295.1 Planctomycetota bacterium
CCACCCCGAAATCAGCCCCCTTCAAGTACCGCCCCACCCCGGCAACTCCAGTCGCTAGTGCGGTTTGAGGGATACTTGGCTTTTCGGATAGCCTCTCAGCTGGCGGAGGGGAACTGAGGACATGCCTGGGTCTCGGTGAAAGGTGCGGCGTTTCGCTGCGCAGAGGCTGCTCGGCAGTGATCAGTATACAGGATGAGAGGCTTGCGGATCGATTCTCGTCGAAAAACTCGAATCGCCCTCGATCCATAGTCCCGCGATTTCCCGCGTTGAGATCGATATGATTTGACGGTTCATGGTTCAGAGTCTTCAATACCAGCCTCTACCACCACCGCCAACTCGCACGAGTCCGCATGTCCAGTTCATCACTTCGATCGATCGAAGACAAAGTCTACGCCGGAGAACGACTGTCGTTTGAGGACGGGATGTTCCTCGAAGAACACGTCGATACCCTCACGCTCGGACAACTGGCCAACATCGTGCGCGAGCGGAAGAACGGGAACTTCGCGTACTACAACACGAACATCCATCTGAACCCGACGAACGTCTGCGTCTATCGCTGTACGTTCTGCGCGTTTCGGTCGGACCTCAAGTCGGACAAGTCATACGTCTTCACGGACGATATGGTTCGCGAGCGGGTGCTGGAGGCCAAAGCCAGCGGCGCGACTGAAATCCATGTCGTCGGTGGGCTGCACCATCTGAAGAAGTTCGAGTGGTACGTGAACTTGGTGCGGGTGATTCACGAGACCTGGCCCGAGATCCATATCAAGGCGTGGACAGCTGTGGAGATCAACTGGTTCGCCCACTTGACCAAGCAGCCGTACACCTGGGTGCTGGAGCAGATGCGGGACGCGGGGCTGGGGAGTTTACCGGGCGGCGGGGCCGAGATTTTTGATCAGTCGGTTCGCGAGCAGATCTGCGAGCATAAAGCCGACTCGACCAGCTGGATCGACATCCACCGGGCCGCTCATCAACTCGGCCTGCGATCGAACGCGACGATGCTGTATGGCCACGTCGAGCAGGCGAAGCACCGCATCGATCACCTCTGTCAGCTGCGAGCGTTACAGGACGAGACGGGCGGGTTCCAGACCTGTATCCCGTTGGCCTTCCACCCCGAGAACACTGGCATGGCCTATATCCCGAAGCCGACGGGGAATATGGACCTGCGGATGATTGCGATCTCGCGTCTGATGCTCGACAACTTCGACCACATCAAGGCGTACTGGATCATGCTCGGCGAACAGATCGCGCAGGTCGCTCTCGGCTTCGGAGCGGATGATATCGACGGCACCGTGGTCCACGAATTGATCTACCACGATGCCGGGGCGAAGACTCCCGAGGGCCTGCCCGTGGAGCAACTGCTCCGCATGATCCGCGAGGCGGGCCGCGAGCCGGTCGAACGTGACACCCTCTACCGCCGCGTACTCCGCGACGGCGCTCGCTGGACGGTGGGCGAGTCGGTCATGGCGTCGACCGCCCCATGAGTTGGCCGGGACGGCAACATACCGTTTCCAATCACCCGCTGTCAGACAGAGCAGGGTTGGCAACCTGAATCCCTTTGGCGGCGCTGCAACCGAACCGGGAAGCCGCCAGCCAAGCAGCCTCTTTGTCGAGTGCCTCCTTTGGTGCCCCACCGGTACGCACATGTGAGAGGTGAGTGGCACGGGCCGTTCGACGGATTCGCCCTCCCGTTACGCCCTCAAAACGCACTCAGCAGCAGGAACTGCGCACTCCGGCGGAGCCAGACGCGCTCGTCGGTGGTCAGTCGGCCGCGCTCGCGCATGTAGCGGGTTTTGGACAGCGTCTGCTCGGCCACGAAACGGACGGTCGCGGAGAACTGGCGGTGTCCGGCTGCCTCCTCGGCCAGCATGACTTCCGTCACTCGCTCCATCGTGCGGGCCTCTTCGAGGTCAGGCTCCGGCTGGGCATTCCACGCAGGAGTCTCGTCATGGTTCGCCACCTGGACGATCAGTTGGGCCATCACGCTGCTGATGCGGGCCAGCTTCTCGTACTCGATCCGGTCGGGGGTATCTCGCGGGGTGTGGTAGTCGGGATGCTCGCCGGTCGAGAAGAACAGGAATGGAATTCGCTGGTCCCGGAAGGGGACGTAGTCGCTGCGATTGCCGATGAAGTCGACCCCCATGCGTCCGACCTCCAGCCCGCTGGGTGTGCCGACTTCAGTCAGTCGCGTTCGCAACTCTGGTGAGTACTCCGACCCGAAGAGGAACACCAGCGGCAATGGCAGATCGCCGAGCGACCGGCCAATTAAATCGGCGGTCACCATCAGCTTGATACGCGGCAGCGGCACCGGAGGATGTGCCGCGAACCAGCGCGAGCCGTACAGCAACTCCTCCTCCATGTCGAAGCCGACGAACGCGATACTGCGACGCGGCTTGACCGGGAGGGTCGACACCAGCCGCGCGGACTCGAGCAGCATCGCCACCCCGCTGGCGTTATCGTCCGCCCCCGGGTGCAGCTGACTTCGTCGTATTCCGAGGTGGTCGTAGTGGGCTGCGAGCAGGATCACTTCGTCCTTCAATAACGCGTCCGTTCCTCGCCAGATCGCACCCACATTGCGACCGATTTCGGGCTGAGAGCCATCCGGCTGGACGCTGTCCGGGATCGGTTGAAAGAACTCGCTGCCAAACAGCGGTTGGAGGCCCGCCTCGCGAAGGGTCTTTGCGACGTACTCTGCTGCGAGCTGGGCTCCGGCTCCATCGCGTCCGCCCAGTTCCGGGCTGGCGAGGTACTCGACATGCGGCCTGACCTGCTCGGCGGTAATCACGAGCGGGCAGATGCGCTGAGCCACCGGCGGTGCCGGAGGTCTGTCCGCGCCCTGAACTGCGAGTCCGCACAGACTCAACAGAAGCACTCCCAGGGTGCAGAGTGTCCGAATTGCAGAGCAGGTCGCGAGCCAGCAGTTCGTCATCCGCGTATCATCCAGCTTCCGGGCGAGCGAGGGCGTTTCATCGTTCGGAAGTCTAGAGCCAGCAGGGCTCTGATAGCGAGCCACCGCAGACCCCACTGCGTTCGACTTTTGCTGATTCTCGTTCTTCGGGAAAGACCTCTGGGTGAAAGAGTGAGCCTCCGGGACAACGTTGGCGGGATCACTCTGAGGCAGTGAGCCAGGAGGCACAAGAGGGAACTTGTACCGAGTTTTCAGCAGCTGTCAGGCGAGCGGCCCGTGGAAACATACCGCCAGACTTCCGAAGTCTTCGGAGACTTCGGAAGACTCTGGGGACGCGATGTCTGGCCGCTCGCCTGATTGGTCGGCTGAACATCGGCGTGGGTCAGGAACATCCAGCGTTTGTCTTGATTTTGGGGTCCGCCTCCCTCGGGAGGGCGTGGCTCCTGCCGAGCCGCGACTGCGGGTGGGCGTGTCCCCTGGCTCGCGGCTCAGCAGGAGCTTCGCCCTCCCGGCGGGCCTGACTCAACCCCAATTCCAAGCATTGACGAGGCACCAGTCCGGTGGCCCCTGTGGAACCCTGAGGTGTGACAGCGTTCTGCTGGGGGCGCGATGGGAGTTTGGGGGTTTTCGACCATTGCGAAAAGTAGAAAAATCCGCGCTCGGCGTTCGGGAGCCCGCTCTGTTGATTGACGCCCCAGCGCTGTCCCGGTAGCGTTTGGTGACTTTGGCTCAGAGCATTGTGCTCTTCTCTTCGTTGAACTCTCTCGCAGAACTTCCCGGATGTACAGCTGGTGTGGAAAACTTGTCTGTCGCTGGCCAATCTGGACCATGCTGGCGTGGCTATTCATCTTGATCCTGGTGGTCAAGACCGCGCCCCCCATGGTCGATGTGTCCAAGGATGGGGAGTTTGATTTCCTGCCCTATGAGTCTGCCAGCCTCGCTGCACAGCGGGCATTCCAGGAGGCGTTTCCCCCCGACCCAGTGGCGGAGTTAGAAGGCGATGATCCGACCTCTGCGGAAGGTGCAGAAGGTAACGACACTGACAACAAGGCCACTAAATCGAGCGGAAGTGCGAGAAATTCTCAGGCAGATCCTTTGGGGTCCAGCATTGTCATCGTGCTTCAACGCGAAGACCTGCGGGAAGGATTGACTGCCGAGGATCGAGCGTTTGTTACGGATCATCTGGAGCCGGGGTTACGTCTGATTCAATCCCAAACGGGTGAGAGTTACGCCCTTACTCCGTTCACCGGGATCCCCGTTCCGATTCCCGTCGGAAAGCGAATTATCCGTGGGGTCTGGACATTCAACGACAGTCGCATTGGCCCCTTACTGGACAGCAAAGATGGGCATGCGACTTTGGTGTTGGTGGAACTGTCGACAGAATTCCTCAACCGGGGAAACAGGCTCGTCCTGAGTCGCATTCAAGATCTGCTGGCATCGAAGTCGTTGCGAACTCAGATGCCTGCGGGGCTGGATGTGGCTCTGAGTGGTTCGGCCACCGTTGGGCAGGATATGAAGGTGGCTGAGGCCGAGAGCGCGGCACAGACGGAACACTATACAAAGGTGCTGGTCATCGTCTTGTTGTTGGCCATTTACCGTGCGCCGTTGATGGTGCTGATCCCGTTAATCACCGTCGGCGTGGCGGTGAATATCACGATTTATCTCCTGCGGATTTTGGCCAAATTCGAGATTGTCGGGCTGTTCGTGGGACTGGATGTCTATGTTTCGGTCGTGGTGTACGGTGCGGGAGTCGACTTCTGTCTGTTCTTGATTGCCCGCTACAAAGAAGAATTGGATCACGGGGCGAATTTTCGCGATGCGACGATGCTGGCCGTGAAGCATGTGGGGGCCGCTCTGGCCACCAGTGCGGGGACCAGTATTGTCGGGATCGCGATGCTGACACTCACAGAGTTCGGCAAGTTCCGTCAGGCAGGGGTGGCCATCTCCTTCGGTCTGTTTGTCGCACTGATCTGCGCGATGACGCTGACCCCGGCGATGATGTACCTGTTCGGGCGGTGGACGTTCTGGCCCGATGTGCGGCGGGAGCGAATCTCGGCCTCAGAAGGGTTCATGCCCGCGCGATCGGTCTGGAGTGTCTTGCAGGAGCAGCGCTGGCTGGAGCGCGGCTGGGAGTGGATCGCCGATCTGATCTCCCGCAAGCCCGGTTGGGTGTTTCTCGGCACGATTCTGATGCTCACTCCGCTGGCTTTGGTCGGGGCCTATTTCAAGGATCATTTGAGCTATGGATTGCTGAGCGATCTGCGTCCGAACGTCACCAGTGTGAAGGGTGCCAACGCGGTCAAGGAGCATTTTCCGGCTGGGGTGGCCGGACCGACCACGTTCCTGATTCAGGACAAGAATCTGGGCGTCTCTGACATTACAACGGGTCGAAAGTTGGCCAAATTCCTGACAGACGAATTGCAGTCACAGTCTGAATCCCTCGCGATTGCAGATGTCCGCTCGCAAACGGCACCTCATGGAGCGATGACGAAGACGCAAACAATCGGCCGAGGCTCTGCCGTGGCTCGGAACGCCGCACATCGGGCCTACTGCAGTACCGAAAAAGGCGATCTCCAGGGGCAGGTGATGCGGATTGACATCGTCTTTCAGACGGATCCCTTTGCCCGAGATGCGATTACACGTCTCGATCAGGCCGAAATCGCCATTCGACAGGCCCTGCATCAATACTCGCTGCCGAATCCAGCGGATGCTGAAGCAGGCACTGTCGAGGAATCGACTTCCGATTCCTCGGATCCCCTACCCGTGGAAGCACGAGTGGACTTCAGCCAATCGGCGAAAATCCTGGCGATGGGCGCGACTGCCAGTATTCGCGACCTCAAACGAACAACCGATCGAGATCAGATCCGTATTAACATCTATGTCTCACTCGCTGTGTTTCTGGTGTTGATGACGCTGCTACGGCAACCAGCCCTCTGTGCCTACTTGATTCTCACCGTGATCTACAGCTACCTAGTCACCCTGGGAGCAGCATGGATCGTCTTTCGCGTCACCACGGGACCGGAGTTCACCGGTCTCGACTGGAAGGTGCCCGTCTACCTGTTCACCCTGCTGCTCGCTCTGGGTGAAGACTACAACGTCCTGTTCATGTCTCGAGTCACCGAAGAACAGCCCAAGCATGGAGCCATTCCCGGGATCCTGATCGCCCTCACCAAGACCGGCGGGATCATCTCCAGCTGTGGCATCATCATGGCGGGGACGTTCGCGTCGCTGATGACAGGCAGCTTGGCGAGTATGGTCCAAATGGGATTCGCGCTGGCGTTCGGGGTGATGATCGACACGTTCATCGTCAGACCGATTCTGGTCCCGGCGTATCTGGTGCTACTAAATAACGGCACGTTTGGCAGCATGAGTCAGTTATTGGGAGCCTATCGGCCGAAGGCGAACGCCCCCACAGTTTTGGAAGGGGCCATCGCCAAAAATGAACTGGTTCCGCGTGGTGGTCGACCCACTTGAATTTGTCATGCGCGCGGTCGGAAACCTGTTCCCCGTAGGACGGCCTTTCCAGGCCGTCTTCTTGCTCGCGTCAAGCGCGGACGGCCTGGAATGGCCGTCCTCCCCGGTAGATTTTCTGTGTCCGCTCGCCTCATGTCGCACAAATCATTGGGATTGCGCGCTCACGAGAGGATGTGGCTCGAAGCAACAGTCGCCTTTCGTTCTGCGAAAGCAACGTTCTTTCGCAGAGCGTAAGGCGACCAATGGGGAGTTGTTTTGGACCTTGCCCTCAGCGCGCTGAGTCGCCCCCACGTCATCCGCGACCTTTTGCCAAGTTCGCTCGCTCGTCACTACTTGCCGAGTCTCTTCACGCGTACGTTCTTGTACCGCACGAACTGCTTCGTATAGTCTCCCCCGCCGTGGACTTGCAGGGCGATCGACCCCGCGTCCTGGTGGCGCTTCTCGGTGTCCTTGAACTCCATGAATTTCACCTTATTGATCCACGTCTGGACCGTCGGCGGGTTGCTTTCGATCCTCGCCCGCAGCTCGTTCCATTCGCCGTGCTTCCAGAGTTGCGGCCACTGCTCGGGGGTGATTGGCAGCGGGAAGGCGTCGTCGTGCTGCTTGATGTCAGTCACTTCGGTGATGAAGTCGAAGTTGCGGTGGTGGATGCCGCCGCTGAGTCCTTCGCCGTAGACCCCGGCGAGGTTGCCATTGGCATGGTAGTCGACCATGTACTGGTAGGCTTGGCCCTTGTCATTACTGCGGAGAAACAGCCCGCTGTCGGGGCCATAGTCGTTCTTCATTTCGACGATGACTTCAAAGTCGCCGTACTGCTTGTCGGTCAGGATGATCCCCCCGTTGCCGGGGATGTCCTGGCTGCCGACGATGGCCCCGTCTTCGATCACCCACTTGCCGCCGCTCTTGTGCTGGCTGGTCCCGCTGTGGCCGGTTTGGGAACTGACATGCCAGCCGTCGAGCGACTTGCCCGCGAAGATCGTCTCGAATCCGGTGTCATCGAACTTTTGCACCGGCAGGTCGGCAGCTGAACCGACCGCCGCGAAGCCGAGCAGGCACAGCGACGGAAGAACGGCATTTGGAATCAGTCGCAGCAGGTTGAAGAAGTTCATCAGCCATCTCCCCAGAGTGTCAGGATGCAGAGTCGATATCAAGTTGCGATAATAGGTCGCACTGGCTCGCGACGCGAGCAAGAGGCCATGCTGATCAACCACGAACGTCCGCTCGGTCGCGATTCGGACATCCTCTCCCGATTGGCCAGACCTCAACCGCCCGCGACCGCACCGACGATCAGCAGCGGTTCGGCACCGGACTGCACCGTTTCCGGGAGCGGAGTCTCCGGGGACTCATGCGACAGATCGCGTTCGCAGGCGAAGAACCGGAGTAAGGGCCGCCGCTTCCCGGTCGTCTGGTCGCGAATCGTCCCCCGCAACATGGGGTAAGCGGCCTCCAGCGCGTCGAGGACGGAGCGCTGCGTGACCTCGCCCTCGACGGTGACAGAGACCTCCCGACCCACACGGGCCAGGTTGCGGAGGTGGTACGGGAGTTCGAGGCGGATCGTGGGCATG
>JAYTCW010000150.1:0-3801 GCA_043736295.1 Planctomycetota bacterium
TCGGGGACACGACAAACGAAGTCGCGTTCCCGTGCGAAAACTGCGGTGAAGCGGATGCTGACCTTCTCGTATGGCTCGACGACGAGATCGTCCGCTGCGCCACCTGCGGGACGATCTACAGCCCCGGCAACTGACCTTTAACTTCGGGTTCACCCCACCGACGCCCCACGTTCAACCGTGCGGGCGTTTTCTCGTGGATAGGGAGGAACGGTCCACATCGGACCTCGTTCGCGACGTGGCCGACATGGGCGTTCACGCGGCAACCGTCGTTGTTGAAACACGCTCCGCCTTCTGCCCCGTGAACTGCTCGTAGCGCTGGACAATCACATCGCAATACAGCGTGTCGAGTTCCATCAGGAACGATCGTCGCCCGGTCTGCTGAGCGGCGATCATCGTGCTTCCAGAGCCGCCGAAGAGGTCGAGGACGTTCTCGCCGGTGCGGGAGGAGCACTGCAGCGCCCGCACGGCGAGTTCGACCGGCTTCTCGGTCAGATGCACCATGCTTTGTGGGTTCACCTTCTTCACATGCCACAGGTCGGTCGCATTGTTCGGGCCGAGATACTGGTGGGCAGCACCTTCCTTCCAACCGTAGAACGCGAGTTCGAACGCGCCCATAAAGTCCCCTATGGGTAGGCGTGTGGAACCTACGCGATAGGCGTTTTCCAAGCCTCCGGCGAGCACCACTACGCCGGTTTTGTCTTCCGGGTAGATTTCGATCCGCTCGACGAACGCTTCGACCAGCTGGCGGTCGGGAAGCAGGATCTCCGTTCGCGTGGTCAACTCGTGGAGCCCGGCGAACTGCTGCTTGGCCCAGGTCCGGAGTTCGTCCTCGGTCGGTTCCGGCTTGGCGGGACCGATCTGTGGCTTCATGCGGGCGGTCAGGGCGTCGCGCTTGGCCTTCAGGTCGGCCAAGGTCGATTGCAGCTCGTCCATCCCGTCGAACGTCGGGTCGGCCATCATGCCGAGCGTCGCCTTGATCTTGCGGTTGAGGAGGTCCAGATCTCGCTCGTCGCTCTTGGCCCGCTTCGGTTCGGCCTTCTTCGGAGCCAGGATCGCCTTCACGAAGGCGTCGATGGCCTTTTCGGTCGTCTTGTGGTCGCCCATCAAGACCTGCTGAATCGTCTGCAAGACGAAGGCATCGATCGCGGGACCGGGTACGTTTGTCACCCCACAGACGGACTTGCCGAAGCGGTGATAGCCGCAGCATGCATAAGTGCGATACCCCTCTCCCGTCGGACCTGGCCATCTGCGGTCGCGGATCGTGGTGAAGCTGTGTCCGCACCTCTTGCAGAGCAACAGGCTGGCCAGCAGAGATCGCTTCGTGGGCCGGGCCTTCCCGGCGTCGGCTCGGCGTTTTGCAATAGCCTGCTGAGCGGCATCCCAGATCTCCGGACTGACAATTGGCTCATGAACTCCTTCGGAGATGATCCAGTCTTCCTCGGCGTTTCGTTTCCAAGCTTTCTGCTTCTTCGGTTTCAGGACTCCATTGCCATCGAGTCCAAACAGCGACCCCATCGTACGTCGGTTCCAGGCGATGGCTCCCTTGTAAACTGGATTACGAATCAGCTGCCCCACCCGCGAAGTGTTCCATTTCATCCCACTCGGCGAAGGGACGCCTTCGACATTGAGAGTCTGGGCGATCGTATGGAACCCATACCCCTTCACGCAGAGGTCGAACATGCGTTTCATCACCTCCACGCGATCCGGTGTGCTCAGGACATACCGAATAATGTCGCTCTTGGCCTTCTTGATGTTCACTCCGGGTTCGATCACCCGCAGCAGTTTACCGTCCGACGTGAACTCCTGTTTGCTGCCATCGGGCAGCCACCGCAGCGTACGGAGTACGGTGCCGTCGGCAGTCATGTGTTGCTTGTCGTAGCCGTAGGGGGCCATCCCGCCGGGGGCACTCTTCCGCTCGCGGATGTTGCTGATCTGCCCTCGAATGGTGTCACGGGCCAGTTTGATGGAATACTGCCGAGCCTGCCAGGATTTCACGCCCTGGATCAGTTCGCCTTCATCGCCTTCCGGAATCCCGTCAGCGGTGAAGACCACATCGACGCCAGCCACCTTGAGCCGATGCAGATAGAACCCCGTCTCATTCGTTCCCCCGCGTGAGAACCGGCTGATGTCGTAACAGAGGATCGTCTGGAAGTCTCGACCGTTCTCAGCGGTCGCAATCAGCTGTTCGAAGGCGTTGCGGCCTTTGGCGCTGGTCCCGGAGATCGCATCGTCGATGAACCAGCGGACGATCTGGTAGCCATGCTCGGTGGCCCACTTCTCGACGTAGGCTTGCTGGTCGGGGATCGAACGCTCCTGCATGTCGGTGGACCGCCGTGCGTAGCCGACAGCCGATGTGAGTTTCGAATTGCTTGATGCCATGTTGTTCTCGTCCTTCTGTGAAGTCTTCCCATCCCCGGCGTGGCCCCATTGCCTCGCCGCAACACACAGTTACCTCGTCGTGGCCGCAGGTCTCCACTCATGCGATCGCGACATGGGCCACATTGGCCCGGAGTGGCGTTGGAAGCGAGGCGGAACCTACCGCCCCACCGTGACACGAGACCCCGCGTGGGGGCCTCGTGGGCATCGTGCTGGCGAAGGGGCGTCGTTAGCGGTTGAGGGCGAACAGCCCGCGACCGGTCTTCTGGAACGTCGCGTCGGCCCCCTTGTCCCGGATCTGCCGCAGCAGCGAAGCATACAGCGTGGCTTCGGGCGTCTTCCCGCCCGGGCTCGACCAATACCCCTTGGCCGACATCGCCTCAACCATCGCCTTGCAGGTCATCGGTTCGTTCGCGTCGGCCAGCACGCGCTCGGCTGCGGCGATCTGGCTGAGTTTGCCGCTGGCCGGGATCTTCGCTTCAGCCTTCGGCGTCCCCTTGGCCTTCGCCACCGTGTTGGCCACATTCGGAGCCGCTGCCTTCTTCGTACCCTTGGTGCTGCTGACATTCGTAGTCGTCTTGGTCTTCGTCGCCATCATCATCTCTCCCGTCAGGTTTCTGGTGGCCCAACACCGTTCGTCGGGCGTGGGACACCTGTTACCTCACGAGCGGGACGACATCCAGGCACTTTGGCGTCGTTACTACGTCTCTGTTTCCCATAGAGATCATCGCCACTCGCATCAACGTTGATGGCAGGAGCCACTATCTGGCGGCCAGACGACTGGGAATCAAAAGAGTCCCCGTGATCCGCGCTCCGCTGAATGGCGACGATCCTGTCCACTACATGTTACGAGCGGCCACCAAACGTCGTCTGCTGACCGACGACCAACGAGCGTGCCTCGCGCGGGAAGAGATGGAGCTTCTGAGGCGGATCGTCACACGAGACCGCTTTTGCCTGGATAGACTGAGCGGCGGTCTTGGTCGGGCGAAGCCGAGCGACCGCTTGCCGATCTCGACGGTTGCGAAGCAGTCGAGAGGTAATGTCGGTGGAACCGAAATGTTTTCGTATCCTGCCATCTTTGTTTCACATCCCTATTTGAGCGCAGCAAACTGTCCCTTCAGTATAGCTTTCAATTCCACAATATCCGACTCGTAGAATCCAGCCTTCGAGTAAATAATCTTTCCCTCAGGTGACACAACCATTGTTAGTGGAATTCCTTCCGCGGCAAAGAGAGAATAGACCACTCGTTCGGGATCGGCGGCCATTGGAAATGAGAATTCATGCTCCTGTCGGAAAGTGCGCACGGTTTCGGCGGTCTCCTCGCGACCAACGACCACCAGTCGGAAGCGGTCATCGTGTCGGAGGTCTGACCAGATGTGTTCGATGTGCGGCAATTCCACCAGGCATGGCCCACACCATGTCGCA
>JAYTCW010000151.1:0-9525 GCA_043736295.1 Planctomycetota bacterium
TCCTGGATGAGCGGCAACTGGCCACGACGCTGGGCTTGTGGCACTTCGACAAACTCGCCGACGGCAAGTCGCCGGATGAGTGCAAGCGAAAGCTCGATGCGTTCGCCTCGGCCCCGCCGCCCGTGGCAGACAAGAATGTCCGCCCCACCAGCAATGCCGCCAAGTCCGAGCAGAACCACTGGGGCAAGGAACAGGTCGGGTTCGACTGGACCGAGAAGAACTCCGTCGATGGCCGCTGGCAGGAATCCGAGATCGGTCGCTGGCTGGCGAGCATCGTGTCGCTCCCCAATGGCCCGGTGAAGAAGGGGCTTTCGATCCGCGTCGGCGACGACCAAGGAGCCACGCTGTGCTACGACACTCAGCACTGCGGGCTGCGTGCGATCTGGACCGGCGGGTTCTTGAAGTTCGACCCCGCGCGATACGGCATCATCGCCTCACCCCAGCCGAACGGGACGCTCCAGATGGCGATTCCGGAAGGTCCGATGTGGGGGGCCTCGAAGGTCCAGTTCCGCCGGATGTTCTCGCACGACCCGCGCGTGGTGCTGGAGTACACCGTCGATGGGACTGTCGTCCGCGAATCTCCCTGGCGCGAGGCCGACGGCGTCTTCTCTCGCCAGTTCGAGATCGCCGCTGGCCAGCCGCTATCGCTGAAGATATTTTCCACATCGATCACTTTGGTCATGGAGAAGCCTGGAACACGACCATATCTAATACAGATCGATGGTTCTCTCAAACGTCGCGTAATACTTCATGCAGAGCAGGGAGTCGGTCGCTTCGGTATCTCAGAAGATGCTGGTCATTTGAACCTCCCGGCCCGCGACATGCCCATCCGCTTCAAGCTGCTCTACTCGATCAGCTTCGACGACGACGCCCACGCTCTGGCGAAGCTGTTGCCGAACGTGAAGAACGAGTCGCTCGCCGAGTTCATCGCTCCCGGTCCGGCCCGCTGGATCGAGAAGATCACGACCAAGGGGTCCACCACATTCAGCGGTCGGCACCCGTATGTCCTCGACACGCTCCACATCCCGTTCGACAACCCCTACAAGGCCCTGTTCTTCACCACCGGCGTCGACTTCCCCGCAGCCGGTCCAGTCCATGACGGCATCGATCCACTGACGACCGCCTTCGTGTGTACGGTCCACGGCGATGTGTGGCGCGTCTCCGGCATCGATGGCGAACTGCGGGAGTTGACGTGGAAGCGGTACGCCACGGGTCTGTTCCAACCGCTGGGGTTGAAGGTCTTCAACAACGAGGTGTATGTCCTCGGGCGCGATCAGATCACGCGGCTACGCGACCGCGATGGGAACGGCGAGGCGGACGACTACGAGTGCTTCACGAACCAGTACGACACGTCCTCGGGTGGGCACGATTACGTGACGTGTCTCGAAGCCGACAAGGACGGACGGTTTTACTTCCTGCACGCCAATCAGGGCGCGGTTCGCACCTCGCCCGATGGCCAGACGATTGAGGTCATTGGCACCGGACTCCGCAACCCCAACGGCATGGGCCTCGGACCAGAGGGCCAGCTCTCCGCCTCGCCGCAAGAAGGCGAATGGACCCCCGCGACCGGCATCTTCGACATCCAGAAAGGGGACCACTTCGGTTACCCCGGCCCGCTCGCGCCGCACAAACTCGAACAACCGCTGATTGCTCTGCATGACCCGCTCAAGACCGTCGGCGTTGAGGCACCGTTCACTTACATCCCGCGCCGCATCGACAACTCCAGCGGCGGCGAAGTGTGGGTCGACAGTGACCAGTGGGGCCTGCCGCGCGGGACGATGCTGCACTTCTCCTACGGCCAATGCACGATGCTGCAGGTGCTGCAAGAACGCGTCCCCGGGCCGAGCGGCGACTCGGTTCTGCAAGGCGGCACCGTGGCGTTCCCGTTCGTGTTCGACTCGGGAGTCTGTCGCGGCAAATTCAGCCCGCATGATGGCCAACTGTACGTCACCGGTTTGCGCGGGTGGACGACAGCTGCGACGCAGGACGGGTGCCTGCACCGTGTGCGGCATACGAAGTCGAACTCCCCGTACCTGCCGGATTCAATCAAGACGTATAAGAACGGCCTGGCGGTCCACTTTCCAGGGTATCTCGGCAACGACGTGGAGGACCAGACGAACTACCACGTTGAAGCGTGGAACTACAAATATTCGCAGGTCTATGGATCTGCCGATTACAAGCTCTCCAACCCCAATGAACAGGGGCGCGACGAACTCATGGTGAAGTCGGCCACCAAGCTCGACCGCCAGACCGTGTTCCTCGAAATCGAGAGGTTGCAGCCGTGTTGCCAACTCACCATCCGCTTCAATCTGCACCTGGAGGTGAAAGAGCAACCGACGCGCGGCACGATCGCCTACACGCTGCATCGCATCCCCGATGCACTGATTCCCGAGACGCAGATCGTACGCCGCATCGCACCGGGGACACTCCCGAAGGAGATTTTGGACCGCCTGCGACCGGGCTTGTTAGAAGTGCTCTACTTGGGAAAGGCGACTGATCGCCGCGTCGTCCGCATGGCCGCGATTTCTCATCCGCCGTTCACCCCCGCGTCCCCGTGGCTCCCGCTGGGACTCACCGCGTATCGCAAGGAGGGGTGGCTGAAGGTGCCCGAGCGCGGAGTCTATCACTTCCGCATGCTGACGACCGGGCATGGCCAGATCCGGATCAACGGGCACCAGATCACCGACAATCAAAACGTCTTGCCCACTTCGGATGTGGGCGAGGTCGAACTGCATGCGGGATACAACGCGATCGTGATTGAATCCGGCGATCCCGTCTTGTCCAAGCAGAAACAAGGCATCGGCCACCAGATGCGAGTGCTGTGGTCGGGGCCGGACTTCGCGGAGGAGTCACTCCCGCCGACGGCGCTGTTCCACGAGCCTGACCAGCAGCTAGAGACTCGCGAACTGAGGAGTGAGGGGCGCGAGCTGATCGAGACGCTGAAATGTGCGAGATGCCACGCCGCTCCCGAGGGGGTGCATCCCAAGGACGCAACGCGGTGGAACTCGCCGGAGACGGCGGCTCCGAGTCTCAAGGGAGTGGCTGCACGATTGAAGAGTGACTGGGTGCGAGACCATCTCTTAGCCTCAGCTCCGAAGGCAGGCGAGCCGCTGTCCGAATGGACCGCCACGCGCCGCAGTATGCCACAATTGTTCGATCCTCAGCGCGGGGAGGACCAGCAGGCGGTGGCAGACCTCTTGGCGTATCTCGGTGAAGGGGGCGAAGCGTTCGCCGAGCAGGCCGCACCTGTTGAGGAAGTGCTGGTCACTCGCGGACGGACCCTGTTCGAGGATCTCGGTTGCATTGCGTGCCATACCGTCGATCGGAAGGCACTGACCGATGGGCCAGCGGTGGGCCGCACTCGAAAGTCCCTCGACCGTGTGGGAGACAAGTTCCACCCCGGCACACTGAAAGAGTTCCTCAAGTCCCCGACCGCTCATTTCCCCGGAACCCGCATGCCCGAATTCCATCTCACCGGTGACGAGGCCACAGCTCTTGTGGCCCTTCTGCATCACCCCCAGCCAATCGATCGATCAGAGATACGGCCCGACGGGAACGCCGCCAACGGGGCCCAGGTCTACACATCGCGAGGCTGTGTCGCGTGTCATGGGACTCGCGATGGGGAACTCGCAGAAGTGACTCGGCGACCCGCTCTGTCGTTCCGCGATCTTGGGAAGGGGTGCCTGGCCGAGACCGTGCCCGCAGCCGCCCCGCGCTACGTGTTCACCGACCGGCAGCGGATGGCCATCACCAAGTTCATGGAGAACCCCGGCCTGCCGGATTCACCCGAGGCACTCATCGAACGGGTCGAAACGCTCATCACCCGCCTGAACTGTGTCGCCTGTCACACTCGCGATCTCAAAGTCAGTCCTCGCGCGGAACTCATCGCCGAAGAGAGCGAGCACGGTCTCGCCCCCGACCCACTTCCCCAACTGACCTGGACCGGGGAGAAGCTGCACGAGGCCTGGGTGGCCAAGCTGCTGAAGGGGGAACTCCAGGAGCGTCCGCGTCCGTGGCTGAAGGCCCGCATGCCCACGTTCCCGGCCTATGCGGAGGTGCTGGCCGCCGGAATGGCCGCCCAGCACGGCATCCTCGACAGCATCGAGCCGAGCGGACCGACCCCGATCACGGACGGCCCGGCCCTCGGAGAGAGGCTGATGCAAAACACCGGCCTCGACTGCCGCCAGTGCCACGCCATCGGGAACGAACCTCCGACCGGCGACGCGAAAACCCTGCTCGCCCCCGGCATTAACTTCACTATGACCAAGGAGCGGATGCGTTACGACTTCTACCGCCAGTGGGTGCTCGACCCGCCCCGCTTCGACATCGGCACCCGCATGCCGAAGCTTGCCGCCGATGGGAAGACGACCAAGGTCCGGCAGATCCTTGATGGAGACGCCCGCAAACAGTTCGACGCCATCTGGGTGTTCTTACGGGCGGTCGAGTGAGAAACGAATTGCACAATAGACATCACGCGGTCCGAAAGGAGCAGTAGTTGCCCCTCGCTAGAAGACGGGAACGTGAGCCTATTCGCCACGTTCTGGCGAACGTGGCGACAATCCAATGTGGAATACTTGAATGCGTGCGTCCCTTACCGTCCGACCCAGAGATCGACCACTCCGAGTACCAAGATCCCCACACTGACAGCGGCGTTCACATGGAAGAAGGCAGTGTTTACCCGACTGAGGTCATCGGGGCGGACCAGCCAATGTTCATAGGCCAATAACAGGGCGAGTAAGATCACGCCACCGAGAAACACCGGACCAAGCGGAGCAAACTTCCAGAGCGCCAATAACGCCGCGACGGTCAGCAGATGACTAAACGCCGCGATCTTGAGCGCCGCCGGAATCCCCACGCGAGCCGGGATGCTCGACAACCCCCGCTCACGATCAAAGTCCGCGTCCTGTGTCGCGTAGAGGATGTCGAACCCACCAACCCAGAAGAAGATCACAGCTGCCAGTAGCGCAGCCGGCAGTTCGACTGTCCCGCGAATGGCGATCCAGGCAGCAATCGGCGAGAGCATCAGCGCGGCACTCAACCAGTAGTGGCACAGCGAGGTAAACCGCTTGGCATAAGAATATCCTAGGAGAAACAACAGCACCGGCAACGACAAATACAGCGGCCAGCGGTTAGGAAGGAAGATCAACGTGGTGGCCACAAAGCCGATGGAGCAGACCAGCACGAACAGCGTCACGGCCTGCGGAGTCAGCAATCCAGCCGGGATGTGCCGCCGGACAGTGCGCGGGTTCGCGGCATCCATGTCGCGATCAACCAGTCGATTGAACGCCATCGCTGCGGACCGGGCCAACACCATGCACAGCAGAATTCCAACGAGGTCACGCCCGCGAAACTCGGTCAGCCTCCACGCCAGGATCGCCGAGAACAGCGCAAACGGCAGTGCGAACACCGTATGGCTGAAGCGGATCAGTTCGAGGAAGTGACGGATGCGGGCAAGCATGGGGGGGGCAAGGAGTTGGGATTAGGGAGTTGGGAGTTAGGAGTAGCCGGTGGTCTTTCACTCACCACTGACCTCTTACCACTCACCCTTCTTCGAAGGTTCTCAGACTCACCAGTTGTGTGCAATCGAGTCCGCAAACGAAAACGGTCGGGAGCAGCCACTCTTGTGACCGTCCCGACCGCGGGTGTGTAACTGACGGATTGTGGCAAACCAGTTCAGCGCGGATTCCCATCGCCTTGCACACGCTTGCGGATATCGGTCTCCAGACGACCGAAGACCTGCTCATGCCGTTGTACGGTCGCAGTCAGGAGAGCTGCCAGCCGCTTGGCGGTGAAGTGATTCAGAATCACGCGCTGAGCGACGCGAATCTTCTGCACTGATGCCCCCATCGGATTCGGATTGAGAGCCAGATCGAGGATTACTTCTTCCGGAGTGCTGGAGACGCGACACAGATTCGAGTACAGGCCATCGACACCCGTATCGTCGAGTTCGATGCGGACGCCTGAGTCAGGTTCTTGCGGTGCGTTCAATGGAGAATTCGGAGTATTGCCAGTCATGGGGGCCTCGGTGTGACAGGATTGAGGGAACAGATGGCTTATATACCATCCCGTGCCGGAAGCCTCCAACCGCAATGACATCAATTCACTCCGTTTTTTAGGCTCAGTCACCTCGCCAGAAGAAATAGGCAATCTACGTTAAATTACGTATCTTCTGGCGACTTCAATCCGACTTTGGCGAAACCTCGACGCCCGATCTGGGGTTAGACAGGACAACGGGGCCGAGTTGTCGGCGACGCTCTGTGATAACCTGCTGACGGAGATGGTGCGATGTGGCGATGTGGTTTGATGATGCTCTGGGCGTTCTTGGCATTGCAGGCATCACTTCGAGCGGAGGACCGGGTCGCGGGGGCCTACGATCCGCTCACGAAGATTCACGTCGAGAAGGTCGTGCCCCTCGATCTCACCATCCACGACGAGGCTCGAAATCGTGACATCCCGATCCGGATCTACCGCTGCGGCAAGATCAAATTGGCCCCGGTACTGCTGTTCAGCCACGGGCTCGGTGGCTCACGAGAAATGGGGCTCTACCTCGGTGAGCATTGGGCCGCGCGGGGCTACATCGCGGTGTTCCTCCAACATCCAGGGAGCGATACCTCGGTCTGGAAGGGCAAACGTCCCGCTCAGATTATGGCCGCCATGAAGGAAGCCGCCAATGCGGAGAACTTTCTGCTCCGCGCGAAAGATGTCCCAGCTGTCCTTGATCAGTTGGAGATCTGGAACAAGGACTCGAAGCACGACCTGTTCGAGGCGTTCAATCTGAACCAGGTCGGGATGTCGGGCCACTCGTTCGGTGCCGTGACCACACAGGCTGTCAGTGGGCAAACCACGGCTCGCGGGAATTTCAACCTGACCGATCCGCGGATCAAGGCAGCCCTGCCGATGAGCCCCAGCAGCCCAGCTGTGGGTGATC
Organism: Planctomycetota bacterium; assembly: GCA_043736295.1. Classification (GTDB taxonomy): domain Bacteria; phylum Planctomycetota; class Planctomycetia; order Planctomycetales; family Planctomycetaceae; genus TH-plancto1. The sequence goes on from JAYTCW010000151.1 coordinate 6,929, forward strand.
CGGCGTCAGCGTTTGGCAAGGTGGGCATTCCGTGGCTGCTGATGACCGGCACGCACGACGTTTCGGCGATCGGGGGCGCGACCGTCGAAACCCGGCGAGCTGTGTACACCGCGTTGCCCCCCAATGGAAAGTATGAACTGGTACTCGATGAGGCCGAGCACTCGGTTTTCACCGATCGATCCCTCCCCGGTGAAAAGAACAAGCGGAACCCGAATCACCACCGCGTGATCCTGGCGCTCAGTACGGCGTTTTGGGATGCGTACCTGAAGGGGGATGAGCGGGCCCAACAGTGGCTCGACGGGGAAGGGCCACGAGCAGTGATGGAGAAAGCGGATCTATGGCAGAGGAAGTAACTCCGCCCTCCTCACCACGCGAGGAGCTGACCAGAGAAAACTCACCGAACTCGCCACCTGAAGTATGCGCAGCACGCACACATTCATGAGGCGAGTCGTACAGATTGATTCTTCCGAAAACGCACGATTCGCGGTTGTGGGGCGAGGGAGTTTGACTCACCAAACTGCATTCACCGATTGGCCCCAGGCTGCCCCGAATTCGCTCGTTTCATCAGGGTGGGGTGGAATGAGAGGGCCACATCGCTCGCTAAGGCCCCGTCATCCCGGCCCTGGCGCACACCGTGAAGTCCCCCGCGAAAGCAGTACTGATTGTGGGGGCGAGGGAGCTGAGAGGGCGGAGTACCGCCACTCGACAAATGCACCCTCGAAAGTCAGCAAAGGCACGCAACCTCGACCATCCGGCCCGCTCGCGTTAGTCTACCGTCTGGCGTCCGAGTGTGATTTTTGTGCGAGTGTCCGATGTCTGTGCAATCTGTTCTCATCCATGGTCAGTGGCGTGCTTCCGCTGGAAAAGAAACCTTCCAGGCGGTTGATCCGTCCACGAAGCAGCCGCTCGCTGAACAGTTCCCCATCAGCCCGTGGGCCGAAATTGAAGAGGTCATCCGCCACTCCGCCGAGGCGGCCGCGGCGGTCCGGGGCTGGCCGGGTGAGCGGTTCGCGGCGTTCCTCGAAGACTTTGCGACTCGTATCGAGGGACGGGCCGCCGACATCGTGGCGATCGCTCATCGCGAGACTGGACTGCCCGTCGAGCCACGACTGAAGATCGCCGAACTGCCACGCACAGTGAACCAGCTGCGGCAAGCAGCGACCTGTGCCCGCGACGGATCATGGGCCACCGCCACGATTGATACCAAGTCGAACATTCGCGCTCAGTTCGGCCCCATCGGCCCCGTCGTAGTTTTCGGGCCGAATAACTTCCCCTACGCTTACAACGGGATCGCGGGGGGGGATTTCGCCTCCGCCATCGCTGCGGGCAATCCCGTGATTGCGAAGGGGCACTCGTCACATCCCGGCACGACGCTGCTGCTCGCCCAGCTTTGCCAGGAGGCCGCACTGGCGACCGGGATGCCTGCGGGCTTTGTCCAGTTGATCTACCGGACCTCGCACGCCGACGGCTACAAGCTCGTGTCGCACCCACTCATCGGAGCGAGCGGATACACCGGGGCCCGGTCGACGGGACTCGCATTGAAGGAAGCCGCCGACAAGGGCGGGAAGCCGTTCTACTGCGAACTGTCGAGCGTGAACCCCGTGTTCATCCTGCCGGGAGCGCTCCAAGAGCGACTCCAATCAATGGTCGATGAGTTCGCCGGAAGTTGCCTGATGGGGGCGGGGCAGTTCTGCACGAACCCCGGACTGGTGGTGGTCCCCGAGGGAGCTGCGGGCGAGCAGTTCATCGCCGCCGTGGCCGCCAAGTTCGAAGCCGCTCCCGTCGGGACGATGCTCAGCAGTGGGGTCGAGCAGAACTTCCGCGCGGGGCTCGTCGCCTTGCAGCAGGCCGGAGCCACCGTGGTCTGCGGCAACAAGTCGGCGGATGATAAACGTTACTGCTACGCGAATACTCTGCTGCGAGTCAGCGGCGAGGCTTACCTCAAGAACCCGCACGGACTGCAAGCCGAAGCATTCGGGAATGCCTCGCTGATGGTGGTTGCCAAAGACCTGGCCCAGATGATCGCGATTGCGGAGACGCTCGAAGGGAACCTGACCGGTGGTCTCTATACCGATACGCAGGGCGGCGACGATGCCGCCTACGATCAGCTCGCTCCGTGGGTCCGCGTGACGGTCGGCCGTCTGCTGAATGACAAGATGCCGACCGGCGTGGCGGTGGTCTCCTCCATGAACCACGGCGGCCCATTCCCGGCGACCGGCCATCCGGGCTTCACAGCTGTCGGCTTCCCGGCCAGCATCCATCGGTTTGCGATGCTGCAATGTTATGACAACGTGCGGAGTCACCGGTTACCACCCGCTCTGCAAAACAAGAACCCGACCGGGACGCAGTGGCGCATGATTGACGGAGCATGGTCGCAGGCGGATGTGGGTTGAGGCCCAGTGGAGCAATGGGTCTGATTCGACGGTCCGAGAATCTTCATCGCCCTCGGTTTTGGGGAGGTGGGGAGTAACGGATTTGGCTCATACGGTGTTCCGGGAAGGTCTAGGGAAGATTGACGGAACGAGGTAAAAGGCTGCTGAACTGGTTGCGAAAGGATCAATCGAACTGAGAGACAGGAGGCCACGGATGGCTCTGAC
>JAYTCW010000152.1:0-8227 GCA_043736295.1 Planctomycetota bacterium
GTGCGGGCGTCCTCGGGGGCACCGGTCGGCTGGGTCACGAGCAGCGACAGCTCGCGCACGGTCGTGCGTTGCAGGTTGCGGCGGTAGCTGTTGATGAACGGCTTGCGGTTCGTGAACTCGCCCTCGGCCTTCTCCGGGAACAGCTCGGAGAAGATGCCCTTGGTCAGCAGACTCATGTGTTCTGCGAGCGTGTAGGCGTCCTGGTCAGCTGCGATCGTGATCTCGCTGTCGGACAGTCGGGTCAGCGTCTGTGAGTTGAGCAGTTGAGTCAGGATCATCGACTGCATCTGCAGGACGGTGTCTTGGATCGGGTAGTCGAGACGACCTGGTTCCTCCATCCCCCAGTGGCTCCAGCGCGTCGAGGCCAACGAGTTGAGCAGCGTGCCGTCCAGCTTCGGCGCTCCGAAGGCCGACTCGCTCAGCAGCGTCATCGCCTCGCGTTGCAAGGCGGCATCCATCGGCTTGAACGGAGTGCGACCATTCGGAGTGCCCTTGTGATCGCGAGAAACCGAGATGCCACCGGGGAAGCGGGCGGCGAAGGCGAGAGACCGCCAATGCTCGCCGAACAGTCGGCTGAACATCTGGCGAGCCCGCTGGTAGCCCTGGCCGTCCTTGACGGCTTTCTCGACAACCTTGGGGAGCAGATCGTTGGTGACCTGAACTTGGCGGCGGATGTAGGTCAGCGAGTCCTTGCCCATGTCGAAGCGATTCGAGAACGGGTCGGAGTCAACGCCGCCGCGCGTGTCCTCATCGGTCAGGTAATCGAGTCCCGGCTCGGAAGAACGCAGCCCGATCTTGGCCAGACCGGCCTTCTCGTCCCCTTCGATGGTGGCATAGCCATACTCAATCGCCCAGATGTCGTACGGGCCGACCGTCTGAGTGTAGTACAGCCCTTGCGGCTGGCCGGCGGGGGCGATGTTCGGCGGCGAATAGTCCATCACGCTGGCGACGGTGCCTTCAGCCTTGCCCTTTTCGACATCGGCCATTTCGGCGAGCGTCTTCCAGGCACTGGCCTTGAAGTTATGCCGCAGGCCCAGCGTGTGCCCGACCTCGTGCATGACCACTTCCTTCATCCCCTGGTGGACGAACTCTTCCGGGAGTTTGCCATCGGCAGATGCTTGGCCCATCGCCATAAAGACCGAGGCGGCATAGCCCATCTGCCACTGCTGGTCCTGACAATAAGAGCAAGTGTGTCCGGTGCCATGATGGTGGGCAAAGGGATTGCCCGGCTCGGGCGTCTTCATGAACGGAGTGGCGTTCGGGGCGAGGGCGGCCACAGTCGGGGGATTAAACGTCTCCCAGCGGTGGTTCCACGAGTCGAGGAACCCGGCATCGAAGATGATGTCGGCATCCAAGATTTGGCCCGTGCGCGGATCGACTCGCGACGGCCCCATCGCGAATCCGGCCTCGGCGGTGATCCAGCGGAACGTGTTGTAGTTCACATCCTCGGGATCCCACGTATCGCTGTCCCCCTGCTGTCCGACTTCCACAGCTCCGTCATAGCCGAGTTTTTGGAAAGCCTTGTTCCACTCCAGTATGCCTGCTTTGACGGTCGGGCGGAGATACACGGGGACCGTCTTCTCCATCCAGAACTTGATCGGCTTGATCGGCGGCGAGAGCTTGATCGCCGCGTCCTTCTTGCGGAGATCCCAACGATTGACGTATCGGATGAAGTGTTCCTCATCCCCGTTCTCCGAAAAGTCCTTCACGACCGACAGGAAGTAGCCCACGCGGTCATCCGCGATGCGTGGCTTGTAACCATTGGCCCCGACCGGTGGCAGCAAACTAATGCTGTAGTGAATGTTGACCTGGGCTCCCTTGGCATCCGGGACGGTGTCGAACGACTGATTCGGGTTGCCAGAGCTGTACACAGCTGCAACCTGGATTTCGACGTTCTCGTCGAAGCCCTTGATCTTGGACCAGGTGGAGCGATCTCCCATGAACTGGAAGCCGCCCATCGCGCGGCCAATGTCGAGGTTGTCGTTCATGAACACGCGGGTCAGATCGACGAGCATGCCGCCGCTCGGGCCGGTTGCCACGATGGGCAGGGCGAACAAGACGCTGTCCGAGTAGGCTTTCTCGACTGCCGAGGCTTCGGGGCTGCCCGCTTTGGCTTTGAACCGCACGTTCCGGCGCTGGAGCATCAGCTTGTCGTCGACCTTGCGGAAGTTCCACAGCATGTCGTCATCGCCGGTCGACCAGGACATGCCGCCGATGATCGGCATCTGGCTGATCCCGCGAGCAATCGTCGGCAGAACAATGAAGTCTCGCCCGATATGTTCCGGCTTAATCTCGGCCAGCAGCAACTGGTCCTTGTGGTACATGGTCCACATGCCAGTGACCTTGGTCTTGCCCTCGACCATCTGGTCGAATTTGGGCTTCTCCGGGGCTGCGGGTGCTTGTGCCCGAAGTGGAGTTGCTCCGCCCCAAGCCAGCCCGAGTGCCAAGCCACACACCGCGATCAAATTCCGCATGACGATCTCCTGCACCGGGGATTCCGGAAGCCCACGCATCAATGTCCACTCAGCTTAACAGACTCTTCAAGCTTCACCAGCTTACCAGCCTGCTGAGGGGTGTGACGGAGTGAGAACAAGGATTGTTGCCGCGAATCCCCGAAGTCGTGGAGATTTGTAGGAGGGTGAGGCGTTTTGGCAACGGAGAGTGTGTGAAGCCACTTCAGCGATGTGACTTTTTTTCAGGCTCGCGGCTCAGGCGGAGCGATTCCCGTTTGCCCCGTCATCAGGTGTGCGAACTGACGAATAATGACGTGTCCGGCACAAGTCCCCGTAGCGTGGGCTTTAGCTCACGCGGGAGCATATCACTTCAGAAGAGAGAATTATCCGCCATACCGGGACGCTCGCCTCACTCCAGAATCGCCATCACCAGACCGCTGCGGATCTTGGGGTCGAACCAGGTCGACTTGGGGGGCATGAACTTATTCTGCTCGCACACGGCACAGAACTGGTCCATCGTCACAGGGGCCAGAGAGATCGCCAGGTCGTACTCCCCGGCGTCGACGCGGCTTTGCAGGTAAGCTGCGTCCTTGTTCCCGCCGACGTAGTTGATCCGCTTGTCACGTCCGTCCGGCATGCCGAGGATCTGGTCGATGATCAGCCGCTGCACAATGTCCGAATCGATCGACTCAGCGGCGTCGCTGGCGTTGAATGCCCCCGGCTTCGGGGTCACCACGCTCCACTGGCCTCCGAAGTAAATCCCCAGCGTGTTCACAGCTGCCGGTCGATAGGGAGCCACGCTTCCCAGTGGCTGGATGTTGAACTTCTGGCTCAGCTTGGCGAAGAACTCGTCCCGGCTCAGTCCATTCGCGGGGAGCAACCGGTTGTACGGCTCGAGCCCCAACCGGCACGTCGGGAAGAACACGGTCAGAAACTCCTCGTACCCCAGCGACGCCGCTGCGGCACTGCGGTGGTTGCCATCGGCCACATAGGCGGCAGGTTCCGCAGCCATGAGGGACGTGAATTTCGCGATCTCGCCGGGGTTGGTGACGAGCCAGACGCGGTGGATGTTGTGGGCCTCGTCGGTCGCCTCGTAGTCGCAGGGGCGAGCAGCGGCTGCGGCTTCGAGAGCTTGCAGTAATAGGCCGGAGTCATCGCGGACGGCGAGGTTGACGGTGCCGATGTATGCCTTGATGCGGCGGATCAGCCGGGCGCGGCCTTCGGCTTTCTCCTGGCGAATTCCCTCGTTGCGGATGATGACGCCATCGGGAGTCGCTGGGGTTCGAATCTCGGCAGTCCGCCCGTATCCGCCGAGGCCCATTTGCGGGGCGTGTGGCCGCTTGGGGGAGACAATCTGATAGACCCAGAGTATGCCGGGCTGTTCCCTCAACAGCCCGCTACCACGCAACCACTTCCACTGCTCCTCAGCGTGATCGAGGGCGCGCGGGGCGTCCTCGGCGTAGATGTCCTCTTTCCTGGCCACATGGCAATGCGGCATCTTCACCCGCAGCACGTTCTCGGGCCGCTCTTGCAGCATGTCCCAGATTTCGACATCGCTCTGGAACTCATCGTAGTTGGGAGCCGAGGTCCGCTGAGCAGCATCCGAATTGACGGGGACCAGAGCACGACGGACAGGGCGAATGGTGACCATGAGAGAGCCGTTGAGGGGTGAGGAGGGTTGAGGGGTGATGGTTGATCGACGGAGGGAAAACCCACCGGTTGCAACCGGTGGGCTTTTTCTGACTGACAACTGACAACTGAAAACTGACCACTACACATCGCGTCGATCAAACCGCAGTGGAGCGTCCGAGCGCGGATTGCTGACGCGCAGCGAGACCTTGCCGTCCAGCAGATCGGTCAGCAGATCACCGCAGACATCGGCTCGCCAGCCTGCCAGCAGTTTGGGCAGTTGCCCTCGGCGACCATCCAGGACGTGCCAGCGGATCAGCTCGTCGATGTCGGACATCGTCCCGACCAGCGACATGGAGAGGTTCATCTCCATGCACCGATTGGCCAATGCCAAGCTCAACAGCTTGGAAAGCACATCGTCGATCGAACCACTCGACCGACTCGAATTGGACTGCGGCCACTGATCAGCGGGAAGAGATTGCGCTTCGCGGATGACCTGGATGATCTCCTCGGCGACCGACTGGTAGTCCCGCCGCTGCATACCCCGGGTCAGGTTCATCTCATGCACGGAATTGGGCTGACGCTTGACCAGTTCTAACAGCATGTCATCGCGGAACATCACTCGCGCGGGCCGGTCGTGCCTCTCGGCGGTCCGATCGCGCCACTCAAAGAGGGCACGCGCCACGATCTGTTCTTTCGGGGAGAACTTCTGGAAGCCGGTGAGCTTCCGCCAACCCTCGCGGTCCTGCTCTTGCTGCACCATATCAATCAGCCGCTCAAACTCCGCATAGGCCCAGTCGATCCGCCCCAGCTTCTGGAGCGAATGCTCCTGCCGTCGCCAAATTTCCAAGAGGTATTCGACATCCTCGACGGCGTACTCCAACTGCTTGGCCACCAGCGGTCGTCGCTCCCAGTCGGAGCGGGTTTCGTGGCTGCCAACGGTCTTGGCCATCACCTTGCTGACGATATTCTTATAGGCCAATGGATAGCCGCGACTCAGCAACCCCTCGGCCACTTGCACATCGATCAGCCGGCGCGGCATCGTACCCGCGAACCGTTGGCAGAAGCGGATCTCCTCGCGACCGCCATGCACGATGATGGTCGTCTCATCATCGGCCATCAGCTCCCACCACGGGCTTAAATCCGGGACCGCCAAAGGGTCGACCAGATAAGCCCCATCAGGCGTCGCCAACTGAACTAAGCACAGCCGGGGCTTGTAATAGCTTTCCGAAACGAACTCGGTATCAAAGGCCACGATCCCAGCATCAGCGATCTCATCGCACAGCTCGTCAAATCGTTTCTGAGTGCCGATGAGGTCGGCATGGGGGGGCGTAGAACGCGAACGGGACCGGTCCATCCCTGGATTCCTGTACGAAGTGTCTGACCGTCGTCTTCAGAGTCGGCAACGCAACGGCCGCTGGCAGGATAACGGTTGCCCGCCCAATTGACACGCGCACTCTCTTGAGGGAGAACAAAAGGTGCATTCGCCCATCGGCGCTACTCCACACTCTCTGCTCCCTCTCCCCCACAATCGATGCCGCCTTCGGTGAAGTCTCCACTGTGGGGGAGAGGGCCGGGGTGAGGGGGCCAAAGTGAGCGATATGGCCCCCTCTCCCCCACCCTCTCCCCCGCAACATGTCCACCAAAGGATTGTTATCGATCGCGGGGGAGAGGGGGCCGGAAGGGGACCGCCAATGGGCGAATGCACTCAGAATGAAATGAAGGGCGGGCTTCGGTATCCACGCCCCCTTGATGGCGGTTACGCTTCCTGGATTCTTCCCCTCGCACTGAAGTGCCCCTTATGCACCACAATTTCTCTCCCACCACATACCACAACACTCTCGGACCGCATGCTGCGGTGCTCTGGGTCGAGTCAGGCGACTCGATCACCACCGACACTGTCGATGCCCGTGGCTTCGACCAGCACCGGCAGTTGGTCGCCGTTCGTGGAAATCCGATGACGGGGCCGTTCGCTGTCCACGGAGCTGAACCGGGGGATGCACTGGCAGTACGGATTGTCGAGATTGTGCCCAGTCGCAGCTATGGTTTCACGACTGCCTCGACGGCGGCGCACTGTGTCGACCCGGCGTTTGTGGCCTCGCTGCCGCCGAATGATCTGGTGGGGTGGGAGATCGATACGACCGCGAAGTCCGTGCGACTGGTCGCTCCGCGTCCTGTCGGGATGCCGGAGTTGGTTTTGCCGCTCGACCCGATGCTGGGGTGCTTTGGAGTGGCACCTGCCCGGCAGCAAGCCCTCTCGACGGCGACATCGGGCCCCTACGGCGGGAACATGGACTATCGAGCCTGCCGTGCGGGGGTGGTCGTGCTGTTTCCAGTCTCCGAACCGGGTGGGCTGTTCTTTCTCGGCGATGCCCATGCGGTCCAGGGCGATGGCGAGATCAGCGGGAACGGGGTCGAGGTCTCGACGCGGACGACCGTCGAACTGCATCTCGTGAAGAGCTACGCACTGAGCTGGCCACGACTGATCGACTCTCACGGCATCGCCACCATCGGCAACGTTCGCCCTCTGGACCAAGCCACCCAGCATGCGACGACCGAGATGCTGCGCTGGCTGATGCAGGACGCGGGCCTCGACGCTGTGGGAGCCAACCTGTGGCTCCCACAAACCGTCCGCTATGAAATGGGGAACATCTTCGACCCCGCGTACACGATGGCATGCCGCTTGATTCGCGAGTATTGGCCACCGGCACTGAGAAACAGCGAGATCGTGCGGCGATTCGGCGAGTGACGTGAGTCAAGCGGTCAAACACTGCGTCTTGCCCACCACCAGCCCTTGCTGGCGCTGCGGGCGAGTGCCTCGTTAAGGCTCAGAATTGGGGTTCAGTCCGGCCTGCCGGGAGGGCGAAGCTCCTGCTGAGCCGCGAGCCAAGGGACACGCCCACCCGCAGTCGCGGCTCGGCAGGAGCCTCGCCCTCCCGAGGGAGGCGGACCCCAAAATCAAGCCTTGACGGGGCACTCGCCGGAGACAACGACAGCTCGTGGGGTGTTCATCCCAGTGCCATGAAAACTAGCCACAGCTGGCCACACACCAACGCTCCCCTCATTTGACAGGCGAGCCACTTCATGGGACGCTAAACTCTACGTGGAAACAGTGACCACCCAAGTGGTCGTTCACAGCTGGAATTCTGAGGCTCTGGGAGTACATCATGAGTGGATCATCTCGTCGCGATTTCTTGAAGTGGTCCGCTGTGGCGGCCTCAGCGGTGGTGTTGCCGGGAGCGGCCTTCGCGGCGTCGACCGATGCTCCGCTGTTCAAGATCTCCTTGGCCCAGTGGTCGCTGCACAAGTCATTCTTTGAGAAGAAGCTGGATGCCCTCGACTTCGCCAAGGTCGCCAAGGAAGAGTTCGGCATTGAGGCGATCGAGTACGTCAACCAGTTCTTCAAGGATAAGGCCAAGGACGAAGCCTACCTCGGCGAGCTGAAGAAGCGGGCTGCGGACCTGGGCGTGAAGAGCCTGCTCATCATGTGCGACGGCGAAGGCAATCTCGGCGATGCCGATGAGGCCAAGCGGACCCAGGCCGTCGACAATCACAAGAAGTGGGTCGACGCAGCCGCCTTCCTCGGCTGTCACTCGGTGCGGGTCAATGCGGCGAGCGGAGGGACTTATGAGGAGCAGATTGAACGGGCCGCCGATGGCTTGGGCAAGCTGACCGAATATGCCGAGAAGGCCCAGCTGAGCGTGATCGTCGAGAACCACGGCGGGCTGTCGTCGAATGGCCAGTGGCTGTCGAGCGTGATGAAGAAGGTCAACCACCCGCATTGCGGCACGCTGCCGGACTTCGGCAACTTCCGGGTGAGCGACAAGGAGATGTACGACCGCTACAAGGGGGTCGAGGAACTGATGCCGTTCGCTCATGCCGTCAGTGCCAAGTCGCATGACTTCGACGAGATGGGGAACGAGACCCACACCGACTACCGCAAGATGATGAAGATTGTCCTCGACGCGGGCTATCGCGGGTATGTCGGCGTCGAGTACGAAGGCAGCAAGATCGACGAGTACGCCGGCATCCGCGCGACGAAGAAGCTGCTGGAGACGGTGCGGGATGAGATGACGAAGAAGGCGTGAGGATCGTTGAGGGCTGAGGGGTGAGCGTTGAGGGTCAGAGAAAAGCCCACCGGTTGC
>JAYTCW010000153.1:0-13365 GCA_043736295.1 Planctomycetota bacterium
AATCATGTTCACAGCACTGGGGCGAGGCTCCTGCCGAGCCGCGACTGCGGGTGGACGTGTCCCCTGGCTCGCGGCTCAGCAGGAGCTTCGCCCTCCCGGCGGGCCTGACTCAACCCCAATTCCCAGCCTTGACGAGGCACTAGAGATGGACATGGCAAATCTTCAGTGGCGAATCCGCCTGAGTTCAGGCAACCGAAGTGAACCGGAGCAAGCCGGAAGGGTTTGCGATTGAACTGGCTCGCTTATTCCAGTCGCAGTGGCTGGACGGAAATACGTCACCCGAGATACATGGTTCGCCCAGTTCAAGGAAACTCTGGCAGGAATCCACAAGATTTGCTCATCCCGTCGCCGATTGAACTAGCAGCGAATTTGAGAATCAGGGAGAGTCCGCGCGCACAATGGTGTCAGAAACGGCATCAACTCTCACCGATTGGATTCAGTTCGCCTCAATCACAGGCGGTCCCGCACGGCTCCATACGTCGCGGGATGAAAGTTCAGGGAAGATCACCACACGATGTCCGAGCAGACGTTGCCCGCATACGGTCTGGAAACCGTCACGCCGATCCGCACCGCGATCTCGACCGAGACCGCGAATCAGTGGACCCATGGGGCGGGTTTTGTCGCGGGCGTGTTTGCGGCCACGGCTCTGATGGCGAAAGTGGTCTGGACTGGTGATCTGACCACTGTCCTCGGGTGTGCCATCTACGCCGCGTCTCTGGTTGCCCTGTATGCCGCCTCGACGCTCTCCCACAGCTTTGAGTGCCCCGATCGACGCCGCTTCTACCGCATGGTCGATCAGGTCTGCATCTTCCTGTTTGTGGTCGGCAACTTTACGCCGTTCGTCCTTGTTCATATGAGAAACAGCCTCGGCTGGGCGCTTCTCGCCGTCATGTGGACCGGGGCTTTGACGGGCTGTTACTTTCGCATTCGAGCCCGCGAGAAGACGATTTCGCCGTGGTTCTTTGTTCCACTCGCCTGGCTACCCGTGATGACGATGGGTTATGTCCTGATAGCCAGCAGCTGGTTTGGGCTTTCGATCGTACTGGCGGGTGGACTGTCGTACATGGCCGGACTGTGGTTCTTAATGAATGATCACAAGCATCCGTACTACCACGCGGTGTGGCACATCTCCACGATGACAGGAGCCTCGCTGCACTTTTTGTTTACGTTCTGGTACGTCGCCTCGCCCGTTTAACCGCGACGCGGAGTCTTCGTAGCGGAGCGCTCGGCCCGCTTTCACGGCGCGACATACTGTCCACTCTTTCCACCACTCTTTTCGAGCAGCCGAATCCCGGTGATCTGCATCCCCCGATCAACCGATTTGCACATATCGTAGACCGTCAGAGCAGCGATACTCACGGCCATCAAAGCCTCCATCTCGACCCCGGTCCGGCCTTGAACCGTTACTGTGGCCTCGATCCGCAACTGTCGATCATCGATGAACTCGAAGTCGACGGTGGCCCCATCCAGCCCCAATGAATGGCAGAGCGGGATAAGTTCGGCGGTGCGTTTGGTGGCCATAATTCCAGCCAGTCGGGCCACCTCCAGCACGTCCCCCTTCGCGAGTTTTCGGTCGCGGATCAGAGCCATCGTGGCAGGTTGCATGACGACCACACCCTCCGCCTTGGCCCGCCGTGCGGTGACAGACTTCCCCCCCACGTCAACCATGCGGCTGGCCCCGGAGTCGTCGAAGTGAGTGAGATCAGGCATCGCAGGCATTCGGGCGGGTTTGGGAGTCTGGATTTGGAAAAGACTTTCCACAGTGTCGGATCGCTGGTGCGTAAAATTCTACTGGTCGCTCTCACACTGTCCATGTTGAGGAAATCTTTGATTGAGAAACACCAGCGGGGGGGCTGATCCGGGGCTTGCGAATGGTCTAAGATGGTGATGCACGAGGCGAGTCATATTTTAGGAGTCAATGTGTCGCGTTTCGGTTTTCATCCCATCATCGAGCGCTGGTTCGCCTCCCGGTTCGCCGGACCGACCGAGCCGCAGGTGCGAGGTTGGCCCGAGATCGCTGCGGGACGGCATACGCTGATTGCTGCCCCGACCGGGAGTGGCAAGACGCTGACGGCGTTTCTGGCGGTGATTGACCGGTTGCTGCGCGAGGGGCTGGCGGGGACTCTCAAAGATGAGATGCGGGTGGTGTACATCTCGCCGCTGCGGGCCTTGTCAAATGATATGCAGAAGAACCTCAGCGGGCCGCTGGCGGAGATCGGCCAGCTCGCGAAGGAGGCCGGGGAGGTGTTGCCTCCGCTGCGGGTCGGGCTGCGGACGGGCGATACGTCGGCGTACGACCGGGCCAAGCTGGTGAAGCACCCGCCGCATATTTTGGTGACGACGCCGGAGTCGTTGTACCTGTTGCTGACTTCGGTGAAGGGCCGGGCGGCGCTATCGACCGTCGATACGGTCATTGTCGACGAGATTCATGCACTGGCGAGGGACAAGCGCGGGTCGCATCTGTCGTTGAGCCTGGAGCGGTTGGAGCATCTGGTGCAGGGGAAGCGGTCAGCGGTCAGCGACCAGCCGTCAGCCAGTAGTTCTTCCTGCTCCCCTCTCCCCCTGGGAGAGGGGCCGGGGGTGAGGGCCGAGCGGCGGGAAGACGTTCGAATTCAGAACTCTGCCTCCCTCTCTCCCGCGAGCGACGTTGACTCGCCCACCGATTCCACTGCGGGGGAGAGGGCCGGGGTGAGGGGGTCAATATCGGAGTGTGGCCCCCTCACCCTAACCCTCTCCCCCACAGCTACATCCTCTCTGAATGCCACATCGAATGTGGGGGAGAGGGGACCGGAGACGCCACCCCGCTCGCCTCGTCTCCAGCGTATCGGCCTTTCGGCCACCCAGAAGCCGATCGAGCGCATGGCCCGGTTCCTGGTCGGGGCGGGTGATGACCTTGACCCGGTGCCCGTCGAACCCCCTCCGCGCGAGAAGCTGCCGGAACCCGATGGGCCGGGGTGCCATGAAGAGGTCGACCGCGCGGGGCAGATATCCAGTCGCTTGGCTCCCTCCTCGCGACCGATCGATTGCTCCATCGTCGATGTCGGCCATCAGCGGCAACTCGATCTCGGCATCGAGACCCCCGAGAGCGAACTCAGTGCGGTCTGTTCGCATGAGTCGTGGGCCGAGGTCAACGCCCGCATTGTCGAACTCATCAACACGCACCGCAGCACGGTGATCTTCGTCAACACCCGCCGCATGGCCGAACGGGTCACGTTTCAACTGACGCAAATCCTCGGTGACGAGGCCGTCAGCAGTCACCACGGGTCGCTCTCGGCGGAGATTCGGCTCAAGACCGAACGCCAACTGAAGGCGGGCGAACTCAAGGCGGTCGTGGCGACGGCGTCGCTCGAACTGGGGATCGATGTGGGGTACATCGACCTCGTGATTCAGATCGGATCGCCGAGGTCGATCGCCACGTTCCTGCAACGCATCGGACGCTCGGGACATGCGCTGGGTCTCATTCCGAAGGGGCGGCTGTTCGCGCTGACCCGCGATGAGCTGCTCGAAGCGATGGCCCTCGTGCAGGCGATCCGGGCTGGGCGGCTCGATCAAACACCGGTGCCGATTGCTCCGCTGGATGTCCTCGCGCAGCAGATCGTGGCCGAGATCGCGACCGGAGAGTGGAACACCGGTGACCTCTACGACCGGTTCCGGCGAGCGGAGCCGTACCGCACGTTACGGCGGTCGCAGTTCGACGCGGTCGTCAAGTTCCTCAGCGAGGGCGTCACTGACACCGGCGGGCGGATTCACACGCTATTGCACCATGACCATGTCCACCGCCGCGTGCGAGCCAGGCCGAACGCGCGGCTGACCTCGATCAACAACGGCGGGGCGATTCCCGAGACTGATGTGATCCGCGTCATGGCCCAGCCGGAACACACTGTCGTCGGGTCGGTCGACGAGGAGTTCGGTGTCGAGAGCATGGCCGGTGACGTGTTTTTGTTGGGGAATACATCGTGGCAGATCGAGGGGTTACGGGGGAGCGATCTGCATGTGCATGATGCCCACGGGGCCCCACCGACGATTCCGTTCTGGCGCGGCGAGGGACCGGGGCGGACGATTGAGTTGTCGGAGGAGGTGTCGCGGTTGCGGCGCGAGATCGAAGAGCGAGTGAAGCAAAGCCCAGGGGTTGCAACCCCTGGGCTTTCCGAGAGTGACATCGCTCAGTGGATCGTCGACTCCACCAGTTGCACCCTCTCTGCCGCCACGCAGATTGTGACCTACGTCGCCGCTCAGCACGCAGCGGTCGGACTCGTCCCGACGCAGGACCGCGTGATCTTCGAACGCTTCTTCGATGAGACCGGTGGCATGCAACTTGTGGTCCATGCCCCGTTCGGCGCGAGGATCAACCGCGCGTGGGGCCTCGCCATGCGGAAGCGGTTCTGCAGGTCCTTCGACTTCGAACTCCAGGCCACCGCTGATGACGACGGGTTCATCCTCTCACTCGGCCCCCAGCACAGCTTCCCGATCGAGAGTCTCTTCCCGATGTTGCGGGCAGACAACGTTCAAAACCTGCTGGAGCAGGCGATCCTCGCGGTGCCGATGTTCCAACTCCGGTGGCGCTGGAACGCGACGCGGGCACTGCTCGTCGCGCGGATGAAGAACGGCAAGAAGGTGCCGCCCCCCTTGCAGCGTTTCCGCTCCGATGACCTGATGACAGCTGTGTTCCCCAAGCTGACCGGGTGCCAGGAGAACATCACTGGCGACCATGTGCTGCCGGACCATCCGCTGGTCGAGCAGACGATGTACGACTGCTTGAATGAGGCCCTCGACATTGAGGGGTTGCTCGATGTTCTGGCCCGCGTGGAGCGGGGGGAGATCCAGTTCCTGGCCCGCGACACGCGCGAGCCGTCGCCGTTTTCGTATGAGTTACTCAACGCCAACCCGTATGCGTTCCTGGATGGCGGCGAGGTGCAGGAACGCCGGGCCCGCGCGGTGCAGACGCGACGGACGTTGAACGTCAACGATGTTCGCGACCTGGGTCATCTAAACCCCGAGGCGATCGCGCAGGTTGTCAGCGAAAGCCAGCCGGTGGTGCGGAATGCAGACGAGTTGCACGATGTGCTGCTGAGCCGGATTGTGCTGCCTGCCCTTACAGATTGGAGCGAGTTGTACGAGGAACTCAGCGCTGCCGGGCGGGCGTCCACGATCACGCTGCCGAACGGGAAGCCCGCATGGGTCTCCGCCGAGCGTTGGCCCGCAGCCAAGCTGGTCTACAAGCAGGCGGTCTGCGAACCCTCGCTGAATGTGCCTTCCACGGTGCGGCATAATTGGGAGGAGATCAAAGCCCTCGTCGCCACGATTCGCGGGTATGTGGAGTTCTCTGGCCCAGTGACGGCGACCGAGATTGCGGCGGAGATGGCTCTCGGAGAGTCGCAAGTATTCTCGTCGTTGGAGGCAATCGAGGGCGAGGGGACGGTCCTGCGTGGGCGGTTTCGGTCGGAAGGCGAGCGGGGCGGCGTCAGCCCCCCGATGAGTTCGGAGGCAGTGAGCGGCACGGCGCTAGCCGCCCGTTCCCCGCCCGCCCTGCCGCTCACACTCGGGGGGCTGACGCCGCCCCGCTCGCTAGATGAAATCGAGTGGTGCCATCGGCGGTTGCTCGCTCGCATTCACCGCCTCACCGTGGCCGGTCTTCGCCGCGAGATCGAGCCAGTCGATGTGCCGACCTTTGTGCGGTTCCTCACCCGCCATCAGCGGCTCTGGCCCGAATCTCGCAGTACCGGATCGAACGCCGTCTATGAGGTCATCTCCCAGTTGCAGGGCCTCGACATCGCAGCCGCTGCCTGGGAGTCGGACATCCTGCCGCTGCGAATCACGGACTACAAACGCGAGTGGCTCGATGAGCTGAGCCTGACCGGGGAGGTGACGTGGGGCCGGCTCTATCCACCCGCTCGCGACCTGGACAAGAGCCGCCCGAATGCAACGCTCACGCGGGTCGCTCCGGTGTCGATCTGTTTGCGAGAAGACCTCCCGTGGCTGCTGGCCACAGCGGCTCCGACGACTGTGGAGTCACTCGGGTCACAGGCTCAACAGGTCGTGGAGATACTCAGCCAGCGCGGGGCGGTCTTCGCCACTGATTTACTCCAACAGTGCCGCATGCTGCCCAGCCAACTCGATGACGTCCTCGGTGAACTCGTCACGCGCGGGTGGGTCACAGCCGACGGGTTCTCTGGGCTGAGGAGTTTGATTCGCGACGGGGAGAAGTCGGGCGGTCAGAGCAACGGTCGCGGGCCGCGCGTGGTGCGGCATCGAAGGAACACAACCGGGGGGCGGTGGACGCTGTGGCGTGAGATTGAAGAGATCGCGTTACAAAGCCCAGGGGTTGCAACCCCTGGGCTTTCGAGTGGAAACACAATCGACCAGTGGGCGTGGCAACTCCTTCGCCGCTGGGGCGTCATCTTCCGCGACTTGCTCGGTCGCGAACCGGGCGCTCCGCGCTGGTGGGAGTTGCTCCAGGTCTACCGCAAACTCGAAGCGCGGGGTGAGATTCGCGGCGGTCGATTCGTCAGCGGTGTGGCCGGGGAGCAGTACGCCCTCGGCGATACGATCCGCGAGCTGAGGCAACTCAAGGAGCAGCCGAACTCCGGTGAGTTGGTGATCGTCTCGGCGTGCGACCCGCTGAACCTGATCGGCATCCTGGGGACCGACCCGCGTGTGCCAAGCCTGTCCACGAACCGCATCGCCCTGTTCAACGGCCTCCCCGTGGGAATCTTTCAGGGAGAGGTCCAACTGTGGCCGCAGTGCCCGAAGTCGCTCGCTCCTTTTATCTCGGCCCAGCTGAGAACTGGAAAAACGATGGCGGTCGCGATCCCGAAGTCCAATGCCAAACAGGCACCAGCGATCCCCCATGTCGAGACATTCACCGGCTTACCGTCTCCCGCTCCCGATGACGCTGTTCCCTCGGTCCAGGTACAAACACCGCTGAGCCCGGTGGAGAAACTCTTGAACAAGCGGCGGCCCGCATCCCAGTCCCCTCGCACCATCCCCCGGCCTCGGATCTCTTGAATCTTCGAGGTCGTTACCATATCCACTTAGGATTTTGAGACGGATTTCGCGGGAACCCCGGCAACTGTCTGGCCATCGAGAACATCACCAATCACCGCTGCTCCGGCCCCGATCGTGCATTTCATTCCAATCCTGACTCGTGGAATCACGACGGCTCCGACGCCGACGAGCGTGTGATCACCCACCTGAACTTGACCGGTAAGTCTCGCTCCGGGAGCGATATGAACACAGCGCCCCAACACGCAGTCGTGGTCAACACTGGCTCCCGTATTGATGATCCCGCCCGGACCAATGCGGGTATCGGCTTGAATGATCGCTCCTGCCATGACTACGGTGCCAGGTTCCAAGTCGGCCGTCTGTGAAACGACAGCTGCGGGGTGAATGAGAACCGGAACTGTGTAGCCTTCGCGCAGCGCGTCCATGAGGCAGCGATCCCGGACAACATTGCTTCCAATGGCGATGATGATCTGGCAACTGCGATCAGCATCGGAAGAGGTCAAATAGCTGCTTCCGCCCAAAATCAATGATCCGTAAAACACCTGGCCATGTCGGGCCGGGGCTTCGTCCAGAAACCCCACAATGCTCCACCCACTCTCCCGTGCGAGATCGGCCACGACCTTCGCGTGGCCTCCGGCTCCCCAGATCAGCAGTGTCTTCGCGGGGGGGCTCATACGGTCGATTCCAAAGGTCGAGTCGGGGCGAGTACTCGCAAGTGCGGCATGGCATGAGCCTCGCCCCCCTAATGCAGGCAACCTCAACATCAAGCTGTGACAGAGCACTACGCAATGATGTCTTCAATCACCTTCCCGGCCACGTCGGTCAGCCGGAAGTTGCGGCCGTTGTACTTGTAGGTCAGCTTCTCGTGATTGAGGCCGAGCAGGTGCAGAATCGTGGCGTGCATGTCATTCAGGTGCACGCGGTTCTCGGCGGCCCGGTAGCCGATGTCGTCGCTCGCTCCGTAGGTCGTGCCGCCCTTGATACCACCGCCGGCCATCCAGCTAGAGATGCAATGCGGGTTGTGGTCGCGGCCTGGCTTGCCGCCGGTTTGGGCGATCGGTAAGCGTCCGAATTCTCCACACCAGATCACCAGCGTGTCGTCCAGCAGCCCTCGCTGAGCGAGGTCCGTGAGCAAGGCCCCGACCGGCTGATCGGTCTCCTTCGCGAAGCCGCTATGGTTCCCCTCGATGTCGGAGTGGCCGTCCCACGACAGCTGATTGTCCATCCCGCCCGAGTAGATCTGCACGTACCGCACCCCGCGTTCCAGCAGCCGCCGCGTGGTCAGGCACTGCTTGGCGAACTGGTCGCACGGCTCGACCCCGATGCCGTACATGTCTTGAATGTGCTTCGGCTCGGAAGCGAGATCGAGTGCCTCGGGAGCTGCGGTCTGCATCCGGTAGGCCAGCTCAAAGCTCTCGATGCGAGCGGCCAGTTCGCCTTCGTGGGGCAGCTGTTCGAGGTAGTTCTGGTTGAGCTGTTTGAGGAGGTCGAGCTGTCCGCGCTGCGACTCGTTGGTCATCTGTCCCGCGCGGACGAGGTTGTCGATGGCGGCTCCTTGCGGCTTGAGGTGCGTCCCCTGGTAGACGCCCGGCAGGAACCCCGCGCTCCAGTTGGCGGCGTGTCCCTTGGGCAGCCCGCGCCCCTTCGGATCGCTGAAGACCACAAACGCGGGCAGGTTGCTGCTTTCGCTGCCGAGTCCATAAGTGACCCACGACCCGACGCAGGGGAACCCCATCCGCGCAATCCCAGTGTTCATCGCGAACAGCGCGGGGGAATGATTGTTCGATTCGGTGTACCCGGAGTGGATGAACGCCATCCGGTCGACATGCTCGCCGATGTGCGGGAAGATCGACGAGATCATCTTGCCGCACTGCCCGCGCGGGGTGAATTCGAACGGCGACTTCATCAGATTTCCGACCGAGTCCTTGAAGAAGCCGGTGGTATTGCTGAACGCGGGGTCGAACTCCTTGATCGACTTCCCGTTCCACTTTTCGAGTGCTGGCTTGTAGTCCCAAGTATCGACTTGGCTGGGGCCACCGTTGGCGAAGATCCACACCACTCGTGTGGCCTTCGCATTGAAGTGCGGCTTGACCGGGGCCAGCGGACTGAGCGACCGGTCGCCGATCCCATTCGGGGCCGCGTCTGCCGAGGAGAGCAAGCCCTCTTGCGCCATCAAGCCCGCCAACCCGAGCATGCCAAACCCGCACCCAGCCTGGCGCAGAGCCTCGCGACGATTGAGGAATGGAATGGGCATACGATCTCTCCACTGAAAGGGCCACAGTCACAACAGCTGTAGCTTATCAGACTCGCGGGCCACGGGGAGAGTCCAGCTCACCGGAAACTCGCGAGCACTGTCAGTCGGCGAAAACTGGCAATGATGTTGCTGGAATTTCAAAAACGATCGGACAATGCGAGCGTTCACGTCGAATCATGCCAAGCCGAGGCCCAATCATTCAAAATGACAGCTTCAGCATTCGCGGACAGAGAGACAAAGCGGAAGAACGTCGCTATTCTTTAGGTATTCCGCTTGTGATTCTCTAGGAACCTGTCACAGTCATGATCAAGAAGCTGGTGGTCCGGTCATTCAAGACGCTGGAGAACGTCGAGGTCGAACTCGGCCAAGTCAATGTTTTCATCGGTGCGAATGGCAGCGGTAAGAGCAACTTGCTGGAGGCGATCGGCGTCCTCTCGGCAGCTGCGTCTGGTAAGGTTGATGACCTCACGCTGTTGCAACGTGGCGTTCGACCTGGAGTGCCGAAGCTCTATAAGTCCTCGTTCAAGGGAGCACAGAACTCTCAGCACATCTTCTTTGGTGCGGAGTCGGAAAATTGCAAATATGAGGCATCTCTGCACAACCCTCTTGAAAATCCGCTACCGGCTTGGAGATACAAGTTTGAACGATTGGATTCAAATTCTATCAAGGTATTTGGGCGGTCGCCAGCAATGAAGGCTTACAGGCCGGATCCCGAACAGGGAATGGCCGCGCTGTATTCGGTGAAAGATGACGTTCCTCAATCTGCCCGTGATTTCTTGAAACTGTTACAGAATTTTGTCATTTACTCGCCTACCACTGCCGTACTGAGAGGAATTTCTCCTGAAACCCAACCCCGTAACCCCGTTGGTTTGACTGGTGGATTGCTGGCCGATGCGGTCTCCTCACTGTCGGTACAACGTAAAACAGATGAACACGCCAAGCGAGTCTGTCGCGAAGCACTTGGACTGATTGATTGGGCAAAGTCCTGTGGATCGGTCCCCGCATCGCAGATTGCACTCTCCCCATCTGCTGCCGCGTCGCCACGGGTAGTGCGATTTACGGACCGTTACATGAGCGAGGGCCGCAACGTACTTTCGGGCTACGATGCGAGCGAAGGAGCATTGTTCGTATTGTTTCTGGCTGTCCTGGCGGGGCATCCAAACACTCCCCAAGTCTGTGCCGTCGATAATGCGGATCATGGACTCAACCCACGATTGGCAAGAGCACTTATGAAGTGCCTTTGCGACTGGTACACGGATGGCACTCCGGGTCGACAAATATTGCTCACCACTCACAATCCGCTAGTTCTGGATGGGCTTCCGCTGCAAGATGATCGAATTCGGCTTTTCACGGTTTCACGTACTGAATCGGGGCGAACAGCCGTGAGACGGGTTCAAGTGAGTCCCGAAATGTTGAAGAAGGCTCAGGACGGTTACACCTTGTCCCGGATGTGGGTGATGGGACATCTGGGGGGGGTCCCTGATGTCTGAAACAAAGCCTTCATTGCCGCTTCGGATCGGCTTGATCGTCGAAGGTCCGACCGACGGAATTGTGTTACGTGCGGCAATCAAAAACCTGCTGCCGGATCGTGAGTTGGTATTCAACACCATTCAGCCAGACTTTTCTGCGGCCTTCGGCGGAACGGGCGAAGGCTGGTCAGGCGTGTATCGTTGGTGTCGACAAGCCTCCAGTGAAGGGGGTGGATCAGTTTCGGGGTCGATGGTATTGCTTAATCACGATGTGATTGTAATTCACCTAGATGCTGATGTTGCCGAGAAGACATATCAGAGTGGTCGTATTTACGACGAAACGGCGACCGACCTTCCTTGCGTGAAATCATGTCCACCGGCAACCGCCACGACGGATGCACTCCGAATGGTGGCTCTCAAGTGGATGCGCGAAACCAAACTTCCTGCGAAATGTGTCTTCTGCACACCGAGCAAGAGCATCGAAGCGTGGGTGGTGAAGGCTCTGTACCCCAAGAATACTCATGCTCAGTCAAAAGGCTGGGAGTGCCACGACGATCCAGATAAACAGTTAGGTCAACAACCGAAAGCCACAAGAATCAGCAAGACAAAGAGGGATTACGAGTCTCGTCGTCAAGAATTCATCAATGCATGGCCCGATGTTCGAAAACTGGACGAAGCAGAGCGGTTCTCTCAAGAGTTTCTAGCGGTATTCAAAGATTAACCACGGCTATCCCCGTGCCCAAGCGTCAATGATGCGGATGAGACGGAGTTGCAATTTTGATTCTGTACCAACGCTGCAGCTTGTCGCAACGTAGAGATGGCCACGTGGTGGTCCGCGCGGTACTCTGTTCAGAGTCACCTTGTCCGGTGCCCGTCACAGGTCGCTCTCATGTGCCAATCAACATACCGACGAACGATGGCTCTGGCGGGGTGCGCGATTGCACTCATTGGTTCAAACGCTTGGGGACAAGGGAAGTCGGCGGTCTCGGACAACTCGACATCGGTCCATTGGAATCTGCTCTTCATTGGCCCGGAGCAGGCGGTCCCGATTTCCGTCACGGTGACTGCGGACGAAGGCCCGCTGGTCAAACGTCGCTTACTGGCCCAATTGTTGCTGCAACGGTTTGATGCCGATAAAGATGGCCAGCTCTCGGGTGGCGAGGCGGCTCTCCTTCCGGCCGGGGCTAAAGCCTCGGGGCCGGGGATTGGCGACCAGTGGAAATTGCAGGATCGCGCACCCCTGGATGAGCACCTGTCGGTCGACGAACTCACCACGTTCGTCAACGAGCAACTGGGGCCGGCCTTCCAGTTGTCGACCAAGCCGCCTCGGTTGACGCAGAGTGTTCGGCTGGTGGAGCGGCTCGATCAAGACCACGACGGAGCGATTTCTGCTACGGAATTATTGACGGGACTGTCCGGGTTGCGGCAGTCGGATCTGGATGATGATGAGTCGATCTCGGTCGGAGAGTTGCAACCATCCCCCCGCCAGCAGGGTCTGCAACGGCCCATGAACGCCGAGGCGATTCAGGCTCCGATCATCCCAGTGGATCGCGAGGACGAAGTGCGGGTGGCGGTCGAACGAGTTCTCAGTACGCATGGGCGAGATGTGAACGGGCAGTCGGTCGCGCTGGACCGCATTCAAACGCCGGATGGGAAGCCACAGACTTACGATGCCAATCACGATGGGCGACTGAATGCCTCCGAGTTGACCACCTGGGTCAATGCGAAGCAACCTCTGGTGACCATCGTCGCCACACTGGGCAAGAATCGTCCTTCCTCCGTGCAAGTTCAGCAGGGGGCCGATCCGCAGAGCGGGAGCAAGGTCTCGCTGGTGGTGGGCGGAGCGGGGGTCGACGTAACGGCAGTCAACAATAAATACGAGCAGTCCGATTCCACCAAGCTCTACCGGATTCGGTTCCTGACCTCGGACCGGGACAAGAACGGATACCTTGAT
Organism: Planctomycetota bacterium; assembly: GCA_043736295.1. Classification (GTDB taxonomy): domain Bacteria; phylum Planctomycetota; class Planctomycetia; order Planctomycetales; family Planctomycetaceae; genus TH-plancto1. The sequence continues at coordinate 12,680 of JAYTCW010000153.1, forward strand.
GAAACCGAGTACGCCTCAATCCAGCTTCCTGCAGCGTACAAAGATGTCGACGCCAATGGCGACGGGATGCTGTACCGGGACGAGTTGACTCCCTTTCTGGAGTTCGATGCGATTGCCATCCAGGCCCGCATCGAGATGCTGGTGGGTGACGAGGGGAAGACGTTATTCGAGTTGCTCGATGGAAACGTCGACCGGCGACTGACAATGCGAGAAATTCGCGAGGGGTTTACCCGGTTAGCAGTGGTGGATCGCAATCACGATGAGCGGGTGGCTCAGTCGGAACTGGAGAGCCGCTATCGGCTCACGTTCTCGTTCGGGCGGAACCAGACCTTTATTCGGGATGCGAACACAATGAATGCGCCGCTGACCCCCAGACTCCGCAGTCAGGGGACGGGACCCACCTGGTACCGACGCATGGACCGCAACCTGGATGGGGATATCACCTGGCGCGAGTTTCTGGGGAGCCGGGAACAATTCCACCAGCTGGATGCGAACTCGGACGAGATGATTGATCTGGCCGAAGCTGCGGCATGGGCAGTGCAACAGTAGTCACGCGTCTTGGAAGTACACACTCTCGCGTGGGCTAAAGCCCAATGGCACTTACTTTACATTTGCCTCTGGGGGATCGCGAGGGGGTTTTCGGGTTTTGAAGTGGTTGTGTTTGGGGCGTTTTTTGTAGGCTTCGC
>JAYTCW010000154.1:0-10116 GCA_043736295.1 Planctomycetota bacterium
TGCGACAGCATCGCTCTGTGGTGGGAGGAGGAGGGCCGCGCGGCCCATCCACAGGCGAAGCGCCTGCTCGTCCTGTGTGATGGCGGCGGCAGCAACAGCGCGTCGCAATACCTGTTCAAAGAAGACCTGCAACGACTGGCCAATCGACTCGGCCTCGAGATCCGCATCGCGCACTACCCGCCCTACTGTTCGAAGCACAACCCCATCGAACACCGCGTCTTCCCGCACATCACCCGCGCGTGCCAAGGCGTGATCTTTCACACCATCGAGATCGCGAAACAATTCATCGAACGCGCCAAAACCACCACCGGCCTGAAAGTGACCGTCAGTCTCCTGGACAAGGTCTACGAGACCGGTCGGAAGTACGCCGCCGACTTCAAAGCCACCATGCAGATCGTCTTCGACGAACACCTCCCGAAGTGGAACTACCGAGCCCTCCCCCAGCCCACCTGATATCGGGAAGTTGTATTGGATAATTTCCTTAGGGGAGCCAAAAGGCTTTCGGATCGCCGACGTGGATCGAGACCGGCAAACCGAGTTCCCCACACTTGGCCCACACTGCGTCGAGCTGAGGGTCGTCGATCTTGATGAGCGCCCCCGACTTGTCTCGGAGAAACAAACCCAGTCGTTTGAACTCCTTCAGGCCTGCCGCTCCCATGCGATGCCCATCCACGATTTGCTGGGCCGCCTTCTCGCTCCACCCCAGCTCGTCCCACCCGGAGTAGTCGATCAGCATCGAATGGATGAACCGACCGGGAGCTGTCTTGTCAGAGACGAGCTTCACCTCTTCGAACCCGGACAGCTCGCCCTCCTTGTGAGTCGTGGTGCCAGCTCCGAGATTGACGCCGATCCCCACCCCCGCGCGATCGAGGATCCCGATGGCTCGTTTGACCCGATCAGGACGACCCTCCACATGCAGATGCAGGTCGATGATTCGGTGCTCACGCCGCCAGATCTCGGGGGAGAGGGCCTCCATCAACGGGGCAGGGAGTGCCCTAGGCGGATCAGCGGCGTGTGCGACAAAGGCGAGCGACAGAGCCGCGAAGACCGCCAACCACATTCGAAGTAATCGTTGCATGTAAAGTCCTCGCGCAGCGCTGTCAAAACATCCCCATCACTCGGATCTGGATTGTAACCAACGGAGTCCGTGGCGAGGTCACTCGAACTTCATCAGCCCGAAAGTTTGCGGTGCGGGCGTCTCGGTCAGCGGGTGGTTCCAACCCTGGAGGCCGACGTTCGGGATGACTCGCGTCATGCCGGTGGCCCAGAAGGTGCCGGGAGTCGGCGGGGCCGGGACCAGTTCTTCCCAAGGGATCGCGGCTTCGAAACGCCAGACCTGATCGTCACCATAAGCGGCCACGTACCACTTCGGATTCCAACCGGCTGCGTCCCAGCACGACTCGCTCGTCCAGCCGCGCTGGTCGACATCGAAGCGATAGAACGTGTTGTAGTCGCGGTCGGTGTCAAATTGGAAACTCAACCGGTCGTGCAGCGCCAAGTCAGCATCGTGGGTGCGACCACCCAGTTGGGGTTGGTCTCTGGATTGGCGGTCCATGCGAGGCAGACTGCCGGCCAGATACAAGAACCGATCGTCGTGTAGCAGCATGACCAGCGCCCGTGGTCTGACGATTTGCAGTCCGGACTTCTGGTTCAATTCCTTCGTGCCCACGAAGCCTGCGTCGCCGTTCTCGGGCGGTTGATCGCTCAGCAGCACCTCGGCAGCTCCCTCCCAGCAGGCATCGGTCAGATGGCCATCCAGACGTGGGGCGAGTCCCGTCTTACGACAGATCAGGATCGGACGGGGCGAGCGAACCTGCGGTCGGAGCAGCCACGACTCCCCTTGTGCGATCAGGTTCCACGGGTTCTTCGAGTCGAGCTTGAGCAGCTTGTCGACAATGCGGTCCGCATCGGAGTGCCGCGAGCCGCGCCGCATGAGAGCGGCCAGAGAGGACTGCACCTCGGGCTCGCTGAAGAAACCGGGCGAGGTCTTTTCGACCAGTCCGGAAATCTTCGTGGCCTGGGTCCGCCACTGTTCGGACTGCATCGTCAAGATGTCCACCCCGCTGGTGTCGTCTTGAAGAATCGCTCCCAGCCCCTTCGGTTTGACGCGCACGGGAGTGTCGGTTCCTTCGAATTGGGGGACGTTTGACTGGATCACGGGAGCAGCCAATGTGCCGGGTAGTTTCTGGCCGTTCTGCAGTTGGGTTTCGAACTGGGCTTGCTGGATGGCGGGGTTGATTTGGTATTCGGTCTGCTTGGAGATGCGAGGCCGCAACCGCTGCCAGCTCATCTCGGAGCTGGTCCAGAAGCGCAGCAGCCATGTGGCACTTTCCTTCGCGGCGGGGTGATCGGGGTACAGGTCCAGCAGCAGCAGGCTGGTCTGTTCGGCGGAGTCCCAGAGCATTCGCTCGCGGTAACCGCGGGCCATGTCCGACAGCAGCTTGGCTCCCTGGTCGGGTGGCAACTCTTTCGCTTCATTCATGAGGTGCGCGATCAGCTCGGCTCCCTGCGAGCGACCGTCCATCTGTCTCTCGGCGTGGCCCCAAAATGACTGCCGCCGCTGGATGGCGTGCTTGCGATCCTCGAGGTCGTCGAGTGACGCTGTCGAAAGCAACCGCCGCGCTGGGCCACCCGTGGGGATGTTGAGGCCGCCAAACAGTGACTGGCTCGCGACTGTTTGATTTGGCATGCCAGAGTACACGAGCGTCAGTCCCTCGTTGCGGATGACGACCTCTCGATGCTCAAACAGCCGGGCAGCTGCGGGCTCCGCCAGTTGGTCGACGGTGACACCGGCCCGTGCCAGGTAGTCCTGAGCGCCGACGTTCTGTGCACCCGGAACTCCGGGGGTGTTCGCGAAAATCTTCTGGACCTGCCAGGGTGGCAAGCCGACCAGAGTCTCCAGTTCGGTGTTCTCCGACGGACTGGCAGCAGCAGCCACGGCCTCTTGCACGGCGTCCCAAGTGATGCGGGCGGCGGCGTCCGATTCGGCAGGAGTCGAGATCAGCACGACATCCGGTTGCCACATTCGGATCTTGGCCACGAGATCGGTTGTGACCACATGCGGCAGCTTCTGGTCGGTGAGCAGTAACCACTCTTCGAGCAGCTTGTCGCGATCGCGATCCAAGCTAGGAACGGTGATCGGCAGTCGCCAATCGAGCGTCGCGGAACTGCCGCCCACGGTCGAGAAGGCTTCCTCCAATCGCAGCTGCACCGGCAGATGGCGCAGCGAGTCGGTTCCCAGATCGCGACGGGTGAGCAGGACGACTCCCGAGCGGTAGCCCCACTCGCCAGCGAAGTACGCGGTGAGGCCGAGCGACAGCTGCTGCGGGTGAGCGTGAATCATCAACAGGGCGAGACGCCGCTCGCCGCCACGGACCGCCTTCCATGTCGCACCGCCATCGTCGGTGACGAGGATCTTGCCGAGATCGCCCACGGCCACGCCGTGTTGTTCATCGGTGAAGTGCAGCGACCGCAGCGGGGTTTTCTCGCCGGTCGATTGTGTGGTCCAGTGACTGCCCCCATCTTCCGAGTGCCAGATGACGCTGCCCGGAGCCCCGGCAATCCAGACCTTCTCGCCGACTTGGGCGACCGCCTGGAAGTCCATGCACTCGCGCAGTTCGATGGGCAGATTCCCCTCGGGTGGTGCCCAGCTGATGCCCGCGTTCTTGGTCTTCATCATCCAGCCGCCGTCGCCAACGAGATAGCCGGTGGAGTCCGCGCCGAGGCTGACCGAGTTCAAGCCGCGCAACCCTTGGAGAGTCGCGATGGTCTTGACGAGTTGACCACGCCCCAGAATGCCGAGTTCGCCGCGCGCTCCCGCGACGACACCCGCTCCGTGGGGGAGGATGGCAGCCGTCCGCCAGCCAGCTGCGCGAGGGCCTTCGGTCGGGGTCCAGGTGACTCCGCCATCAACCGTGGCCATGATTCCCGTGCCGCAGCTGGAGGTCGTCTCCCCGATGGCCAGGCCGAGTTCTAAGTCGAGGAATCGCACTTGCGTGAGCGGAGGGAGCGTGTGCTGCGAGAGTACCTGCCACGTTTGGCCACCATCAGTGGTGTGGATGACGACTCCGCTGGCAAAGCGGGTGTAGGGCGCGACCTCGCCGCCGACCGCCCAGCCGATGCGGTCGGTGAGGAAGTGAACGCCTCGCAGCGCGCACTGCACCGGAGTGGGAGAGAAGCTCCAACTCGCCCCCCCGTCCCGAGTCATCCAGCAGACTCCTCGATCTCCAACTGCGCAGCCGAACCGCGCGCCGACAAACGTGACCGCATGCAGCGTGGCGTCGTCTTGTAGCGGGGATGCAGCCACAACAGGAACTGCCGGGGCAATCACGCGCGGGCGCGGGGCCTGGCCCAGTCCCAGCGAGGACCAAGTGAACACCATCAGCGCCGCGCAGGCAGCGCGAATGATCGGGATGTGGGGGGAACGTCGAGTGGTACGCATCCGGATCGCCTCCTTGCGAACTGAGACCCGAGGAACACGTCTCGGGGGCCGGGCCTCCGGAGGCTCGACCGATCGCTCGCAGGCTACTCGAAACCGGGGGATTGTGGGGAGAGCGATTTCCGCTGACCGGGTCGATCCTCACCCCAGAAACCTGCCGCATCGGGGAGGGCCGAGCGCAGCGAGGTGGTGCAGCGTCCGGGGATCCCCGTCCGACCTCGCTCCAGCATGGCATCCTCTTGAACTCTGGATCAGAATGCGCAGAGAGGGAGCCACGAGATGAAATACAACCTGTTGATGCCTCGCCATGTGGTGTTTGGCTGGGGGCGAAGAGTCGAAACCGGGCAACTGGCTGCAGGACTTGGACAGCGTGTGTTCACGCTATCTGGATCGCGGTCGTTACGTGCGGCAGGGACTTGGGAGCGGATCGGGGACTCGCTACGGGCTGCGGGGCTGACGGTCTTCGATCTCGGGACGATCTCGCGCGAACCAGAGGTGGAAGATGTCGACGCGATGGTCGGACGGATGAGAGAACTTGGCGGCGGAGTGCCCGGTGACCTCGTGCTGGCCATTGGTGGTGGAGCCGCTCTCGACCTCGGTAAGGCCGTGGCCGCGCTGGCTACCAACCCGCACGGAGACACGGTTCGCGACTTCCTTGAAGGGGTCGGTCGCGGCCTGCAAATCACCGAGCGGCCCCTCCCGCTGATCGCAATGCCGACCACAGCTGGCACCGGCAGCGAAGCCACCAAGAACGCGGTCATCTCGTCTCAGTCCGGCAGATTTAAGAAGAGCCTGCGCTCTGACTGGATGATCCCCGCTGTCGCTCTCATTGATCCCGAGCTGACCGTCACCTGCCCCCGCCACATCACTGCGTGGTCCGGCATGGACGCGGTTACCCAGTTGATCGAAAGCCTCATCACGTCAAAGTCGACCGCGATCACGCGGGCGTTGTGCTGGGAGGGCCTGCAGTCCGCGATCCCCTGGCTCAAGCGAGCGTGCGATGAACCCGACTGCCGACCGGCCCGCGAGGCGATGTCCCACGCGGCCTTCCTCTCCGGCGTGACGCTCGCCAACGCCGGCCTCGGCATGGCCCACGGGATCGCAGCCGCTCTCGGAGTGCATTGCCACGTGCCGCATGGGCTGGCCTGTGCGGTACTCCTCCCCACGGCGTTGCGAGCCAATCGGTCCATGTGCATCGCCACGTTGGCCGATATGGCTCAGTTGTTTCATTCCCGCGAATGGCTGTCACAGATGACAGCTGCGGAGTTCACAATTGATTCGATCACTCAACTCGGGATCGATCTCGGCGTCCCACAGCGGCTGCGCGATCTCGGAGTGAGGCAGGACCAACTCGCCGAGCTTGTCCCGGCCTCACGCGGGAACAGCATGAGCGGCAACCCTCGCCCACTCAGCGATGTCGAACTTCGCGACATCTTGGAGGCCCTCTGGTGATACTCGCAGCTGGACTTTCGCCCGCGTGGCAACAGATTCTGGTCTTCGATCACTTCACGCGGGGTGAGGTGAACCGTGCCGTGGAGACCTGCGCGTGTGCCTCGGGCAAGGTCATCAACGTCGGCATCGCGCTGGCCTCGCTGGGGGCTGAGTCGAGAACGCTGTCGGTCCTCGGCGGTCGCTCAGGCGACTTGATCGAAGACGAACTGGCCGCACTGGGAGTCTCTTCGCAGTGGATTCACGACCCCGCCACCACGCGGACCTGCACCACGATCATCGAGCGTTCAACAGGGGAGACGACCGAACTCGTCGAGAACGCCGCCATGATCGAGGCTCGCTCGTGTGAGGCGTTTTTGTCGGCTCTTCGACAGGCAGCAACGCTGGCCGAGTGGGTCATCCTCAGTGGCTCGCTCCCCCCGATCGCGGGCCGTTCGTCCACGAAGTCGCTTTACCGCGAGATGCTCGAACGATTGCCCTCGACCGCGCGCGTCATTCTCGACGCGCGCGGCCCCGAAATGCTGGAGTGTCTCAGCCAGCGCCCGTTCCTCGTCAAGCCGAATCGCGAGGAACTCGCACTGACAGTGGGACGCGGCCTACCCGATCAGGAGTCCCTCATCACTGCCATGCGCGAGGTCAACCACCTCGGTGCGGAATGGGTGCTCGTCACTCATGGAGGTAGGGAGGTCTGGCTCAGCTCACTGTCGGAACTCTGGTGCTTCACACCGCCCCAGATCGAGGTCGTCAACGCCATTGGCTGTGGCGATTGCCTGACGGCGGGGGTCACGGCCTCACTCGCTGAAGGTTACGACCTGCCCACTGCAGTTCGATTCGGGATCGCAGCTGCGGGTGACAATGCCGTTCAACTGCTGCCATCAAGGTTAAGTCCGTCACGGGTCCGCGCCCTGGCCGAGCGGGTTGATGCCAAGGAGGTGCGGTAACGGAACTGCGAATTGTGGCTGACACGGAGTCGCTGTCCCATGTGCGCAGCGTGAAGCGGGCGATGTATTGGCATCGGGGGGCGGGCCACAGTGGAGCGAGTGGGTATCCGGACCGGGATTGGGGACCAGCTGGTCGCTTTATGAAGTGGCTTTCGGATGACACGGAAAAAGAGACCTCTATCTCCCAAATTGTGAGATCCCGAACATCGATCGTGCGACGCCCCATGTCTCTCCATGTCGGCTTCATCAAGTCCATTTTCCGCGGGCTCCGAGCGATCCGCATCCCCTGAGAGCGACTTAGAGAAATTCGCCAGCCGATCATGCCCGAGCCCGGCAATGTGCCCTCCACGGCGAACCCTGCGAGACACTTTTAGATTTCGGAGTGACTATGGCACGAACATCGACGTGAACGCGGCCCGGTACTTCCCCTCCATGCTCGGAAACTTGGCCTCGAACTCGGCCCGCTCCATCGCACCATGCTGGAAGCGGCGCTTGTCGAAGATCGGCATGGTCAGGCCGGTGATTGTTTCGACACCGCGACGGACGATCTCGCCTTTCAAGGCATACAGCCTGGGCACATCCCAGTCGGTCAGTTCGATGAACGGAATCCCCTCGGCGACCTCGATCACGTTCGGCAAAGCGAACGGACTCAGGCCGCGAAACCCGGCGACCCGCGCCGGGGCGGAGCTGCGGACATGGCCACGGCTTTGGCCTCCGCTGAAGGTGAGTGAGTGCTTGACCGCGTCGACGCCCCAGCCTTCCTGATACAGCATCAGGTTGTTAAGCACGCTGCGGATCGTGAGTTCCTTGTTCTCCTCGATCGGGTAGTCCTTCAGGTTCTCATCCCCGCCATCGCCATCGACGAGATGAGTCCACTCGGGATACCGTCGCCGAATCTCGCAGCAGAGCGCCCACGTCATGGCTGCGGATTGCACATCGAGTGGCTTGTAATCTTCGATGACGCGGACCGCCTCTTCGAGAGACACCGCACTGGCGGGGACGCTGACCTCTTCGAGCAGGAACCCGAGGTCGAGCGAATCGAGAAACTCGCGGGCCTGAGCGGCATCGTCTCCGCGTCCCTCGACGGAGAGCGTGAACGCCTTGATCCGTTGGGGTGCCTCCCCACGTTTTAGCAGCAAGCTGTAGAGCGTCAGCAGCACCGCCCCGCTGTCGACTCCCCCGGAGAACAGCACGCCGATCGGCTCCTGCTTGTCGAATGTATCGAGCCACTTCGCCAGCTCCGCCTCCACGGCTCCGATGTAGGCTCTTCCAATCTCATCCAAGTTGGCTGGCAACTTGTTCCGCTGGGGAGCAAAGAACCGCGTGTAAGTCGGGTTCGGATCGGGACACCCGAGCAGTGCCAGTTCCAGCAGATGATGCGCGGGCACCATGCGTGTGTAGCTCGGATGGAACTGGGAGAGCAGCCCCATCGTCTTGAGTTGAGCAGTGATCTCCTCAATCCGCTCGGCGACGATCAAACACGGTCCATCCACCAGCTTGGCCAAGAAGTACCGCATCGGCCTTCCGATCGAGCGGGCCATACGGATGATCTTCCCTTTCTGGGCGAGGATCGCGAACTGGCCATCGATCTGACGGATGCGAGCCGGGTCACCGCTGGCCACCGCATCGAGCGCCTCGTCATTCGTCATATTCAGCAGTGTGTTCCCCGCCGAATCAAGGAGGTTGATGACACGTTCAACGTAAGAGTGGTGTTGCATGGGATGAGCGGATCAAAGGTTGAGCGACAGTGGGGGAACGTGCAGAACGGGGAGGGACGCCGTGTGACTGGGGACTGTCATCACCGAACGCCTCGTCACGGAAACATGGCTGAGTGGGATCGAATCTCGAGAGGGTTCGCTGCCCACGTGAGGCGCTGGAGTGGCAACTCCATTGTGTTCGTACCTCTAACTTAGCGACTTCCCCCGGCGAGCCGAAAGCGAACCCTGCAAATGATTCACGAAACATGTGTGCATCGGAATTGTAGGCAATGGCAGAAATTCACCACGGAGACACGGAGCAATTCAGACATCTCCGCATGTTCGGTTTGGACAGGATGTCCAGGATTCACCTCTTCGTTCGCAGATGTGTGTGGACACTGAGCGAGGATATCTGAGGTGCTGTCCATCAAACCCAAAGCACGTCATGATTCCGGATTGGTTGGGGAGCAGTCTTTCGCCTTGGATCCGGGACTCCACGGTTCGACAACCCGATTCCCTTCTTCATCCGTGAAGTGCTTCGTGACACCAGTGCTTTTGATCACGTAGAAATCATAACGATTGCGAGCTTGAAAGTAGGACTTGAGAGTGGGGACATCGATCAGAATGATCTGAATGGGTCCGTCGCAGAGGACAGGTTCCGTCACAACGTCCCCTCCAGATCCGTACTTCTTTCGCTTTTCTAAGTCCATAATCGGAGGACACTTCACTTTCAGTGGAGGAACCTCGCGAGAATCCCGCCACTCTTCCCCGAACACCAACGGATTCGAATCAAACACGTCGAGCCTGGTCAGGTCTTTGCGAACACCGAACGCCATCTCATCTTCCACCCACGACTCGTTGTATTTTAGCCCGATGGAATGAATCTTCGAATCGAAAGACTCGTTATAGATGAAGATCGGCAGTCCATTCGTCTCCACCAGTTTGATCTGGCCCTTGTAGTCCTGTTCCTCGGTCAGCTCTCGCCAGCTCGATTTGCGGACCTCCGTGTAGACTTGGACTAGATTCGTGATGAACGGACGGCTGGATGGCGGAAGCCGAAGCTGCTCATACCCTACATAACCGCAGAACGAACCGGGCGACAGTTCAGAGGTTAAGCATCGAAGCGAGAATCGCTCGTCCTTCTGGAGCTCTTCACAACTTTCTTTTGTGAGCCGGGTATAGAAAAAAGCATCCCCCGGAAGAAAGTGAATGTTGGTCGCATTCGCCGGACTCGCCCAGAATCCCAACCCCCACCAGATAAACAGCCAAATGCGATATGCCATCGTCTCATCCTCCCGGGAGTGACTAACGAACATTGGAATTTCGATTCTCCTATTTTGTGCGTGTTTGGACAAGACTCTCGTCCTCCGGTTCCTCACAATGATGAAGTTCAGTTCTTTGGCCCTTGAGACTTCCCGTGTCGTTCGAATACTCCCCTTTCCGGTTTCTGCGGAACCGTGAGGTGCTGTCGGTTTGACGGACAGTCCAACTCCTTAGACTGGAGGAACCAGTCAGGAGACTTGGATGCCTCAGAAGATCGTCAAGAAGTTGGATCAGCGTCCTGCCAAGAACGTGGGGGCGAAGCCTGCGA
>JAYTCW010000155.1:0-24059 GCA_043736295.1 Planctomycetota bacterium
TGGAAGTTGACAAACCAGTGGGCGAGTTCGTTCTGTTGCGGGTCCGCGTGCTGCGGGATTTGAGTGCTCATGGTCGGAACAGAATCTCTCCGGGTTCAGTCAAGTGCCGCGATCCATCGCCCTTCGGCCGCAGCGGAAAGTCGCCTGACAAATGACACAAGTTCCGGTAAGAACAGGGCCTCAGACGATCACCAAGTCGCCGAGTATAGGCCCCCCCCGCCAGAGGGTCAACGTCTTGCGCTGGCTCGCCATCGGGCAACTGTTCACAGTGGGCCAGTCTTCAGTCTTCAGTCGTCAGGAGAGTTCCCAAAGTGAAACAGTGCGTTGCCGTGTGGCGCGCCCCACAGCCAGAGGGAGGGGACAACTCCTAGGAAGGCATCTCAGTCTCTGGTGCATTCACGTCTTTGGCCGCTTCCGCATTCTTACACATCCGATAGAAACTCACTCCGAAGATCGTAAAGATCGTGGGCGGCATCGAGAGCATGAACAGAATGCTGTACATGAATGCCTTCGGACGAAGATTGGCAACCTCGTCGGGCTGATCGGCTTCGTTGGCGTATTTGCACATCGGGCACGCTTGCGCGACCGTGGCGGCGGAACCGAACAGGGCCAAGCCAAGGATCGTCGATGTCAGGAATCGCTTCATGGAAATCACCTTGCATTGAAGGGTACGCACGAGTTCAGGCCACCTACGTTCTGGCGAACGCGGCTACCCACTCACATGGTACAACATCGCGTAAATGATAACGCCCGTCACCGACACGTATAGCCAAATCGGGAACGTCACCTTGGCCCAGCGGCGATGACTCTCCCAATTCGCCTTCAGCCCCTTCCAGATCGTCATCGACGCGAGTACCGGCACAGCTGTGGCCAGAATCACGTGGGTGATGAGGATGGTGTAGTAAATCTTGGTGAGGCCGGGGGTTCCGATGAACTTCTTTCCATGCTCGCCGGTGTATCGATGCAGGGCAAAGTGGTAGGTCAAGTAGCAGCCGAGGAAGGCCACCGAGACCGCGAATGCGAAGAGCATCAGTCGTTTGTGGAGGCTGACCTTTTTGGCCTTGATGGCGACGAACCCCGTGAGGAGCAGCATGGTCGCGAGGGCGTTGAGGGCCGCGTTCGTGCGGGGAAGCCGTCTGGCCCACGCGGGGAGTTTGGCGAGCGGGTCGAGCCGGTCGGCCCCCGGATTCGGCGTGACGGAGGTGGCGTCCACAGCGGCCAGTTCACCGGGCAACAGCGTGCCGATCGCGGCGGGCCGGTGCCGTCTGGGGGTCTCGATCTTCCCGGTCAAAACCCGCTGGAGCGTGTACAGATCCTGATCGTTCAGGCTCTCATAGCGACCAAGGATCTTGCCGGTCTCGTCGACATGAATCAAGTGCATACTATGGGCGAACTGCATTCCCGAAAGACGGTCCGAACCGAAGTTTTCCCAAGCTGCGACTTTGAAGCCGTGGCGAATCAGCTCATAGATCGGCTCTTTCTCTCCGGTCAGGAACAGCCACTCGTCTGGTTTGGCTTCATAGATTCCGGCAAACTCTTTGATGAGTTGAAGGGAGTCGTGAGCCGGGTCGACTGTGATCGTGACGAACCGGACGGGATTCGGATGAGCGGGGTCTTGGTTCAGGGCCAGGATCAGGTCGCGAATCTTGCGACACATCGTGGGGCACTCGAACACACAGCGCGTGAAGATGAAGTTCGCCACCCACGGGCGGCCCTTCAAATCGTCGAGCGTGACCTGACTGCCGGTCTGATCGATGAGCGAGAAATCGTCGACATGGTCGGGATCCCAGACCCTCCGCTCGTCCCTGCTGAGTGAAAACGTCGGCGTGACATCCGGCATCTCGCCCGCATAGGCCCCGGTCGTGGGAGCAGAGGCCCCATCCGCAGTCAGTACCGTGGGAGTCTGAGCGGCCAAGGGAGCGGCCAGCCCCCATATCGCCCCACAGGCCATCACAATCCACATTCGCATGATCAAACTTCCACCAGCCATCTTCGAGCCCCTCGCCCCATTGTGCGAGATCATAGGCGGTTGGCCACCACCCGAACGCCCGCTTCTCGCCAGCGGGAAGCGTTTCCTCGAAACGACGAGCATCCAGCGTCAGCCGGATGGTCAACCACGATGTGTACGTGACCATTCGACGGACACCGGACGCTCGCCGAAGTATGAACTCGCACCATTCTGGGTTGACATCCGTTCTGGCACGCGTGAAGATCGTGTCAGGCACAATGCTGAGGAATTCACATTCCGTTGACCCTCAGCCCTCCGTTCCAAGGTGCGGGACTTGATCCCTCGCCAATCAAGATTCTATCGGGATTCCCAACATGGCGGCCCCAGCCGGTCAGCGTCGATTGGACATTGAAGAAGTCGGCGATGTCACCGTCGCTCGATTCGTCGACAAGAAGATCTTGGATGAAAACAACATCCAGATGATCGGCAACCAACTGTTTGGTCTCGTCGACCAGGACAAGCGGAAGAAGATTGTCCTCGACTTCACCAACGTCGAATATCTGTCGAGTGCGGCACTTGGCAAGCTCATCACCATGAATAACAAGGTGAAGACCTCCGGTGGCAAACTGCGTCTGTGTTCGATTCGTCCGGACATCTACGAAGTCTTCGCCATCACCAAACTCAACAAGTTGTTTGACATCAAGGATGATCAGGCAGCTGCCCTCGCTGGCATCTAAATGTCGAGACGTCAATGAGTGACGCGGTTCGGCTGGATGTGCGATTTGCGACCGATCCGGCAGAAGCCATGCTGGTGCAGGCTCAGATTGTTGACTGGCTGAAGGAGCGACAGTACTCCGTGCATGATCTGTTTAGCGTACGGCTGGCCTTGGAAGAGGGGCTAATGAATGCCATTAAGCATGGCAATCAGCGCGATCCGGCCAAGTCTGTACGGGTGTTTTGCGAGGTCAACGACCAATACACCTACATTGAGATCGAAGATGAGGGGGTTGGGTTTGACCCTGCCGAGGTGCCCGACCCGCTGGCGGATGAGGGGCTTCACAAATCCAGTGGCCGAGGGTTACTCTTGATGCGGCAGTACATGTCCCGCGTTGAGTATCGAGACAGCGGTCGACTGCTGGTGCTGGAGAAGCAACGGACGCTTGAATAAGGCAAATCGCGGGAAAACAACGACACTCCCAGCCAAAGCCGACAGTCTCTCCAGGGCACTCTCCACCCGCGCACCGCATGTTGCTCACCGCGTCAGAGGCCAGATGTGGGACACAGATCGCACAGATTTTCACAGATTCGCTACCAGTTGTGAGGGTGACTGAGGGCGTGCGGTCGCTCTTCTCCCCTCTGAATCTGTGGTGATCTGCGGAATCTGTGTACCAATCCCAGCGACCGGGACGAGGCATTGAAGAGGCAGAGGCGAAGGGATTTCATTCGGCATGACTCGTGTTCGGGGAGAGGCTGTCGGCTTGAATGCGGAGTGACAATTCAAGTCTCCCGTAGGACGGCCTTTTCAGGCCGTCCTCGATCCGTTCTTGCAGTAAGACGGCCTAGAAAGGCCGTCTTACGGGGAGACTCTTTTCGCCTGCTTGCCGATATCCTCGCACGCGATCTTGGCCGTCGAGCAGACCTGACATCCCCAGTTCGCTGGTTCAGCATTGGGTATCTGATCGCAACAGACTCAGTCATAATGTGCAGACCGGTGTGACAGTTTTGCTCGCGACCTCACCAGTGGATCCCCACGGCTAAGTAGACAACAACCCATGACTCTCCAAGAACTCCAGACTCTGATCGACACGATGTACTCGCGCAAGGACGAGGAGCGCGGGATCGAGGGGACCTTCATGTGGCTGATGGAAGAGGTCGGCGAACTGGCCACCGCACTCCGCAGCGGCACGAAAGAGGAACTCGCGCTTGAGTTCGCGGATGTACTCGCTTGGTTGGCGACCATTGCCAACGTCGCCCAGATCGACCTCGGTGCCGCCGTGCAGGCCAAGTACGGTAACGGCTGTCCAGGGTGTCAGGCGATGGTGTGTGTGTGCGGGGTCGAGGAGAAGCCGTAGGACGACTGCCCATCGCTAGTGCCCCGTCAAGGCTTGATTTTGGGGTTCGCCTCTCTTCGGGAGGGCGAGGCTCCTGCCGAGCCGCGACTGCGAGATGACGCGTCCCCTGGCTCGCGGCTCAGCAGGAGCTTCGCCCTCCCGGCGAGCCTGTCCCTACCCCAATTCCAAGCCTTGACGAGGCACTAGTGCTCCACTGCGAAAGTGACCTCTCACCAACGACTCTCCTGGCTCCCGTCGAAAGTCCCTCTTGAGGCCCGAAGGGCTGGCCATTCTTCCAGCCAGGGCTGTAGGCCCTGGTCCCGGAGCCCCCTCCCGAGTCAGGGCTGAAGGCCCGACCGTTCAGGTTTCGCGTGCGAATGGCCGGGCCTTCAGCCCTTTCGAAAGCCATCGCCGACAGGCCAGGGGCGATGCCCCTGGCTGGACGAACCGCTGGCCCTTTGGGACGGAAGAGGGAACCTGGGCGATTTCCGCTGCGAGTGATACATGAATTCCGCAGGGGCGGACTAGGAATCGGCTCACTGGTGCGGTGGTATGACCATCCGGATCACGCCGGATGCTCGCCGGACTCACTCCACAACCCGGAATAGCTCCCGGTACTTCCGGATCGTCTGTTCCGCAGCAGCCTCTGAATTGGGCCACGGCAGACACTCCGCTGAGACATACCCGCTGTAGTGGATCTCACGCAGGGCCTGCACAATCGGGGGCCAATTCATATGTCCTACGCCAGCGGCACACCGCGTCGTATCGACGCAGTGGACATGTCCCAACCAGCGGCCCGACTGCCGTAGAGCGGCGGCGATGTCGACCTCCTCAATGTTCATGTGGAAGAGGTCAGCGAGGAGCCGAGTGTTGGTCGCCCCGAACTCCTCCAGAAGCCTGACACCGTCACCTTGCGTGTTGCACAGGTTCGTCTCGTACCGGTTCAGCGGCTCGTAGAACAGTGGGACGTTGTACTGACTGGCATGTTCGCCCAGATCAACCAGCGCCTCGCCCAGCCAGCCGCGCGCGGTCGCCTTGTCGACACCTCCGCCCCACCGTCCCTGCATCGAGCCAATAATCGCCGGGGCGTGATTCGCTCCACCGAAATCGATCATCGAGCGGATGAAGTCCGCCGCCCGCTCTCGCACTTGAGCGTCCGGGTCGGTCAGTGACAGCTTGTGAATCAACCACCCCGCTCCCGTTCCCACGGCAGCCAGTTTGAGCTGGTGGTCGGCGAGCTGTTGCCTCAGTGCCGCCGGAGCGACTGCGTCCGGCCCGGGGGCAAACAACTCGACGGCATCGAAACCAAGGGCAGCTGCCTGGGCGATTCCCTGTCCCAAATCGTCCCAAAACACGAACGGCCCCCCCTTGGCTTGTGGAACTAAGCTGATCGTGACAGAGGTCTGAATTGGCAGGGTCATGCAAGGGGCCAGTGATCGGTGGGTTTTCGCGGGACAGTGCTTGGCCTCTACTCTAGAAAAAAACAGTCCCACTTCGCTACTGGATCGTCGATCGTCAGTCTTTTGCTGTTGATGGCGGATTGAGAACTGGCATGTTGTCTCAAGGTGACGAACACCCCCATTGGAACACCCTCCATTCCAGAAATCCCTTGGAATTGCTGGAAACCTCGTCGTCCCCTCTTGAGTGAGGAGGCCAGGGGTGTATATTCGATCTCTTGGTATGCGAACATTCTCGTCCCCAAAGTCCCTCGCACCAATCCCATCGGGAGACAGCGATGATTCCGGGCGAACCACCGATCATGGAAGTCTACTCCGCTGGCCCCACGACTGTGGTCGGTTTCGGGGGCCGGGATCTGCTCGATACGGTGAACTTGGCGGCGTGTCGAGAAGAACTGGTCGCCCTGATCGCTCGTGAACATTGTCGTGTGCTGGCCTTCGATCTGACGGGCGTGAAGTTGATTCCGAGCGGCCTGCTGGGCCTGTTGGCCTCCATTCGACAGCTGGGGGCCGAGGTGCATCTGTATAATCCCTCGGACGATGTGCGTGAGGTCTTGTCGGTGACCAACCTCGATCGCCTGATGTCGATCTTCGAGGTCGATTTCGGGGACGACTCAGCGAGTTAACACTGGTGACCACTCTCTCTTTCGTGCTGAAAGCTGTTCTGTCGTCATGAGAACCTCTTCTGATGAGTTCCTCGCGATTTCTTCTCCTGAGGATGCCGGGCTGATCCCGGACCGCTGGAACTGTGTCCTGGCTCTGGCCCAGAAGCTGACGCAAACTCTCTTGCCGGGGCTCGCGTTTCAGGTCTGCGTGCGCGGGAAAACGCCGGGTGAGTATCAGTTCGGTCGGCAAGCTCCCGGACCGTCCGCACCGCCACTGCGACCAGATGCCATCTTCCTGTCGGCGTCCCTGACCAAGCCGATTGTGGCGATGGCCACGATGCTGCTCGTGGAGCGCGGAGAGATCGCGCTCTCCGATCCGATCTCGGACTACCTGCCCCAGCTGAACGATACCTCTAAGGCCGGGATCACGATCCGGCATCTGCTGACCCACACGTCGGGATTACCGGATCAACTGCCGAATAACCGTGCGCTGCGGATGACGAAGGCCCCGCTGCCACAGTTTGTGGAGGGGGCCTGTAGCGTGTCCCTCGACTTCCCCCCAGGACGCGGGGTGCAATACCAGAGCATGGGATTCACACTCCTGGCCGCCATAATTGAGTCGGTGACACGCACCAAGCTCCCCGTGTATCTGGAGCGGGAGATCTTCACTCCACTGCGGATGAAGGACACCGTCCTCGGAGCGCCGAGCGATTGGTTCTCACCAGGAGGCAAGGCCGAGCGTCTGGCGCGGGTCGATGTTCCCGACGAACAACAGGGCGGCGATGACTGGAACTGGAACAGCCGCTATTGGCTGGAACTGGGGGCTCCGTGGGGCGGCATGCTGACCACCGCGAACGACATGATCCACTTTGGTCAGGTGATGCTGGACGGCGGCTCCAACGACTTGGTCAGACTGTTTTCTCACTCCACGATCCAGACAGCGACCTCGAACCAGTTGCCGTTCTTCCCGGATCTACCCGAAGCGGATCGGCGCTGCCGGGGCTGGGGAATGGGGTGGCGCATGAATTGGCCCGCTCACGCATCGTCGTTTGGCGATCTGCTGGGGCCAAGGGCTTATGGTCACTGGGGAGCGACCGGAACGCTGTTCTGGATTGATCCCGATCGTGACGCCTCGGCGGTGCTGCTCTCGACGTTGCCGCTGGAGAAGCAGAGCGGTCTCGCGCTGACGAAGTTGAGTAACGCCATCGTGGCGGCGATTCGCTGAGGCGGCATGAAAGCCCCATGGTTGCCACCATGGGGCTTAGCTGGTTTCGTCCACTCACTCCGCCGGTTCTTCCGCGTCATCACACTCACCAAGGATATTGTCCTTGAAATAGGCCCACTCGGCATCATCATCGGTCAGCAGTTCAATCGGGTACGGCTGAGCCTTCTGAGGCATCGCGTTGATACGATTGGCCGCCTCGTCGATACCGCTGGAGTAGAACACCCACTGCCGAGATCCATCGTTCGTAATCACGCAGACGAGTACGGTCTGGTAATCGTGTTCCAAAGCGGCCAGCAACAGGTCTTCGAAGTCGTCGATCGCTTCGACGGCGGAATCTGACGGCATCCCCTGCGCGTCCGACTCATAATTCCAGTTGACTAGCAACAACTCCGGATACCCACTGACATCGTCAACCGTCCGCAACTCTGATCGAAAACGGATCATCAGCGGCTTGTCGTTGTTCTCTCCTTCGGCCATCGCCCAAAGGTCACTTTTGACGGCGGACTGCACTTGTGCGGACAACATGGCTCTTCCAGAGGCGATGAATGGTGAGGGGTAAACCGGGTCGAAATGACGCGGGGAGCATGACAGCCGGGGTTCCCGTTTGCAACCAGTCCCTGTGGGCGATGTCGCTCCGCGATCGAGACCGGTATCATCCCACTCTCTGTCCCGACATCTCGAAGGAGACCGTTCATGCGTTCGTGGAATCTGTCACTCAGCCTCGCTTGTCTCGCCTTTCTCTCGGGAGTCGCACAGTCCGCCATTGCTGCGGACCCTCCCTCCAAGAGTACGTTTGAGATCGGTGTCGAATATTCCAACCCGGACGACCAGCATCTGGCGATGAACATTGCCCAGCCCGCGGGAACCACCGGACTGCGGCCAGCGATCCTGTGCATTCATGGCGGCGGGTTTCGCGCCGGGAAGCGGGAGTCGTATGACGGACTGTGTCAGCAACTCGCCGAGCGCGGATATGTGGCGGCGACGACCTCGTATCGCCTGGCTCCGAAGTACCAGTTCCCCGCAGCGATCCACGATGTGAAGGCGGCTGTACGGTTCCTGCGAGCGAATGCGACGAAGTACCAGATCGACCCAGATCGGATCGGCGTGGTCGGCGGCTCAGCGGGTGGCCACCTGGCTCAGTTCCTGGGAGTAACCGGCGGGGTAGCTCAGTTCGAAGGGGACGGCGGCAATCCCGGCGTCTCGAGCCGGGTCAGCTGCGTGGTCAACTTTTATGGCCCGAGCGACTTCACGAAGTCGTACGGGAAGAGTGTCGATGCTGCGGAAGTGTTGCCCTTGTGGTTCGGCGGCGACCTGAGTACGAAGTTGCGTCAGCACCAAATCGGAAGCCCCCTCAACTGGGTGACTCCCGAAGCGGCTCCGACGATTTTGATCCACGGCACTGAAGACAAGTACGTCGCCTTCGAGCAGGCCGAGTGGATGCTGGCCCGCTTTCAACAGGTGGGTGCCGAAATCGAGATGCTCAAGCTCGACGGTGCGGGCCACGGCTTCAAAGATGCCGATGCCGACAAAGCCAACGCCGCGATGTTCGATTTCTTCCACAAACGCCTGGGGCACTAACGCGGTTTCGCGAATCGCCTCAACTCTCGACCTTTCTCAGTTCCACTCCGGAGAGTGGTGAACCAGAGTTCGTTTGGCGAGGTCGCGCTGAGTTGTTGGCAGAGCCTGTGCGGTGTTGGACTTGCCGCGTCCGTCCGGTAAGCTCACCTTTCGCAGAGAGTTCCCGCTAGATCATTCCACAATTGCGTACGCGCCGAAAAGTAGAACGGACCCCCAGGTCCGTTCCGCCCGGACCTAGGGGTCCAGGCTACGAGGGCGCTCAACGAATTGTGGAATGCTCTAGACCTCCCAAAGGAAGACCGATGGCTCGTTCGATTCCCGCTCTTATACTCGGCGCTCTTGTCTCGACCTGGCTGGCATGCCCAACAGCTGTGGCGGGCGAGGTCACGCTCACCCAGTCCCCGAACTCCGTCTGCGTTCGCATTGACGGCCAGGTCTTTGCCGTCCTCCAGACCTCGAAAGACTGGCCCAAACCGTTCTTCAATCCGGTGACTGCAGCCGGAGGAATCGAACAGCTCGCACAGGATGTGAAAGCACCCAGCGGCGAGCCGGGTCTGCCGGGAAGTCGCGTCATCGTTTGTCGCGAGGACGCTCAGCTGCGAGTGCTGGAAAAGGCGGTTGCGGGACTGGTGAAACTCGGCGAGGTGATTGAGGTCCGCGAAGTGAAGCGTCCCTGGCTGTGGGTGCCAGAGAAGAACGGCTGGGTCAACGAGGCCGATGTCGCCCCGTTGGGCAGCACGGTCACGCGGGTCATCCAAACCAATCCGACCAACGGACTCTCGAAGGATCACCCACTCTATTACGACCATCCGCACCATAAGGGAGTGTGGCTCTCTGTCGACGAAGTGAACGAGATCAAGTTCTGGGCCGAGAAGGGGGTCATCCGCAATGTCTCCGTGACGATCGACCAAGCCCAGGGCGAGTGGGCCGGGATGACGCTGGTGAACCACTGGCTCGACATCGACGAGTCGCCGCTGCTCCAGGAGACGACCCGCGTCCGCATCCTGTCCGACCGCACGATGGCGTTCGACATCGAACTGGCTGCGGTCAATAAGCCGGTCACGTTCGCCGACACGAAAGAGGGCTTGTTCGGCATCCGGCTCCCCAACAGCATGCGAGAAAATTCCGGCGGCGGGCCGATTGAGAATGCCGAAGGACTGAAGACCACCGCGAACTGCTGGGGCCAGACCAGCACCTGGGTCGACTACGCCGGACCGGTCGGGAAGCGAAATCTGGCCGTTACGCTGTTCGACCACCCGAGTTCGTTTCGCCAGTCCCGCTATCACGTGCGAGACTACGGCCTGTTCACTGTCAGCCCCTTCGGCGAGAAGTCGTACACCAACGGAGCCCAGCCCGCTGCCCCCGTCGTGCTGGAACCGGGGAAGTCGATCCGCCTGAACTACGGCCTGCACGTACGTGACTACACGGGTGACACGAAGGGGGCGGCTGAAGCGTATTCTCGCTTCGCAGCGTTGCCCCGCTGACCATCTCGACGAGGAATACGACGTGCCAGAATCATATTTTGTGGATTGTGTTTGCGGTGCATCACTGCCAGTCGAACTGTGGAAGGCGGGCTCAACGGTCTCGTGCCCTCGATGCCACGAGACCGTCAATGTTCCGAACTCGATCCAACTCAAGCTGCAAAGCGGTGACAAGTATCCTCACTTGAGTTTGCTGCAGAAGATCAAAAGAACAGCTGAGAACAGAGAAGATCCGTTTCAAGGAAATTGCCACGGTTGTCTGAAAAGCCGCGCGGAATTTCGCGTCCCAGTCATGATTCAGGATCTAAAGGAGCGGGCCATTAACGAGCCCGAGCATTCCGTGGTCCCTATCATTACTCCCTTTTTCATCGGAGTGCATCTCCGAAAAGGGGAAGTTGCGGATGAGACTTGGGAAACAGCCATTGTTCCCGTCCTCCTCTGTGTTGATTGCCACCACGAGTATGAAAGATCGATCCACTGGAGAGGAATCAGAAAGGTCTTGATGTACGTTGGCGTCTTCGCTGTTCTGATTGGCGTTCCTGTTTCTCTTTGGTCGTCGAGGATCGAACCCGTCTTCACCGTGGGCGGTTCGTGTATTCTCGCTGCGATCATCTACTTCATGCTTTCTCCAAGAGAGAACAGCCATCCAATCGTTGGAATCATCGGCAAGATTCGTTGGATGGGTGATTGCCTTCGCACTTCGATGGAATACCGATTAGGAATCGGAAAGTCGGAACCTGACTCACCTCCAGCAACGTAATTCATAAAGATGTTCACCTGATTGCAAAGCTCTACCAACGATTGATCGTCGGCCATGTCCTCATGGTAAATTCATTGGACATCGCCATTTTCGACACTTCTCGCTGAGGCCGACAGGGTGTCACGAGTGTTCCCCGCCGATGCCCGCGCACACTGCAATTCCATCACCGCGGCAGAGGCAGGTTGTGGTACACAGATTCCACAGATTTTCACAGATTCGACGCCAGCGTGGGCGGTGATGGCAGACAGAAGAGATCTCCTCATCTCCTCATCTCCTCATCTCCTCTGACTTCTGTGCCAATCTGTAAAATCTGTGTACCAATCCTCTGCTGTGGGCGAGAGGTTCCAGGGAATGGGCGATGGACTCTCAATCCGTATGCCATGTGCTCCGAGAGAGGCTGTCGGCTGGGGCGAGGAGTGTCGGTTTTTGGGTAGTATTCGATGACCGCCCCTGGACTGGCCTACTTGGGTTCCAGCGGAAGCGGCGGACGATTTGTTTGCAGATTGACGATCTTCGTCGCTCGCACGCGGAGATCCTTCCAGATCACGCTGACTTGGCCCTCCCGGCCATTGTGCCAGCCGCAATTGGCGCGGAGATGGATGTCGTTGAAATGCAGAGGCTCGTCAGTGATTTCTTCCGAGTGGAGTACCTGAAAGCTGTCAGAGTCGAATGTGGCGGCCAGGAAGGACAGCGTCTTGCCGCGACGGATCGTCCGAAAGCAGCCAGCCGAACTTTCATCGGTAAAAATCGCGGGATAGGTGGCACCGCCACGAACGGGATCGATCTTGAAGAACTCGGTCTGAATGACGTGCCGGAGCGGAAATTGTTTGTAATTCCCAACCGATCGAATCATGTTGCAATGCAGGGGAGTGGGCTTTGAAAACAGGAGGCAGTGATAGATGCCACAGAAACCATATTCCGGCAGATTCATTTTCAGGTCTTCAAACCGCGAGGTGATGTCGAAATCGCCCTCCACTTGCAGTTTTGCTCCCAACAGCACTTGAGAGCTTTGGCCAGCGGGAGCCCTGGAGGTCATGTGGAGTCCAGCGGGCTGAAGTTGCAGGTCTTCGGGAGTGCTGTATGAGTTCAGCTCGATCACGAACTGATTCTTTAATTCGGGGAGCGTCGCCTGGGTGAAATCGAAGTCAAACTTCGCGGGCAGTGCGACGCGGGCGAGGTTGAACTCGTCCGTTTGAGTGCCCCGGAGTTCTTGCTCATCGACGGGGGACAACGTCTTCGGCCAGTTTCCTTGAAGGACCACATTGCGGACACGAGCCTCGGTTTCACCGCAGTCATAGTATAGCCCGAAGGTGCGGTCGTTGGTCGGTTCAATCTTTCCGCTGTAGATCGGGACTCCATTGAGCTGGAGATGGAGAGTGTCACCGGTCAGCCTGAGCGACATAGAGTTCCAGGCGTCGGGCTTCAGCGGTAGCGTCGCCGGACTGCCAGTCGCTGGGGCTGCATTGAGGGGATCGAGGTCGGAGCGGTCCCAGACCCCGTTGGAGATCCAGTGCGTTTTGAGGCTCGCGCGATCCAACAGGAACGCCAGCCGACCGATCGCCGGATGCACCAGCGACTGCCCCTCGGCAGAGAAGAAGTCATAGGTCACTTCGCTGTCCCAGACGAGCGGCCAGTGATACCGCAGCAACCGCTCGGCACCGGCCCCGGTATGTTCCGGCGAACGGCGACCGACGATCACCGTTCTCCCATCCTCATCCACATCGAGTTGCCACGACTGTAACTCGACCTGCCACAACTCATCATGCCAGGGAATCCAACCATGCAACTGGCTAATCGGACGGAACGGAAGTCCGACCGAGAGCGGTTCGGAACAGGCAGCTGTCTTGAGTTCCGAGAGCGTGATGCGTTCGGGAATCGTGGGTGAGCCAGTGATTCGCACATCGCGAACGTGCCCGTCGCCGTAGAATGGCACGCGAATGGCCACCCACGGGTCGTGATCCTCGGGCAAGGTCTCGGTCTGGATTAGTCGCCCATTGATGAAACGCGAACAGACCCGGCCCTGAACAACAATGCGGTAGCGAACAAAGTCATCGAGTTGCGAGAGGTTGGAAGCGAGCGGAATCTTGGGGCGTACGGCCCACAGTTCGCCAATAGCGACAGCTTGCTCCATGTAGATCGGCGCCATCCAGGCTCCAGCGACCGAGGGGTGACTGTCTCGATAACCAAATCCCGTACAGAGGCATTCGACGGTGAAGTCACCCCGTAAGGGTGTTCCAAAGAACAGGAATTCGTCGTCATTTCGCGACATACACACCGCAGTGCGATCGACGAGTTGCCAGTGCGTGGCAGGCACCCCGCTGCCGATCGACCACGAGTGCTTGCGTGTCGCCGCATGCCAGGTGGCCAGCGGCATCAGGCTGTTGTAGGGCTGATCCGCATCCAGGCCATACTGGCGGATGTGACGCACACGGCCCAGAAGCGCCGGGATCATGCGATCCCACTCACCCGGTCCGCTGTTCTTGGCCTTCCGAACCTGGTTATCCAAGATGGGCTGGAGAAACCGATCCGCTTCGCTCAGCAGCATCCCACGTTCGGCAGCTGCCCAAGCGAACAGCGTCTCCGGCATCCGATCAATCAACTTCGGCGAGGCTCCCGTCACCAGCCTGGCGAATAACTGATCCGCCGCCACAGCCGCAGCTTTCTCATCGCCGCGAGCCATCTCGATCAAGGCCAGTAGACAGAGCTGCCCACGCTCGGGGATTTCTCCGGACACCTGGCGAGCCAAGACATCGGTTCGCAACTCCTCCAGCCGATTCAACTGCTGGGCGGTGTCGATGAGATCATAGACGGGCGACACCAGATTGCCCCCGATCGATACTCGCCGCTGCCCTCGTTCAGCGGCAACTTGCAGGCGGGACTGATCGAAAGGATGCGGATCTTGAACCGGCGGGACGGGCTCTGCGGGTGTCAGCTTGGCGAACAGACGGACGGAGCCGTGCGCGGGTAGCACCCAGGCCCGCAGGTATTCGTATCGCGCCTCGGGGGAGAGCAACCGGGCACGTTGTCGAACCGCGAACACGTTGTCGGCTAGGACATCTTCGTCAAACAGACTCGCGAGAGGCGAGACAGGTTTACTCGCCATCACAGGCATCGCGGGCAGCAGGCTGCTGAAGATGGCGATGAGCAGTGGTGCGATTCTGAAAGCCGATTCGAGAGTCATGTTGTCACTCGCGCCCGCCTTCGGCCGCTCTCCCGAACGGAGAGGGGAGCCGCAAGCATCAGCCAGAATTGGGTCTGCGCTCATGTCATTTCCCTGTCTGGGCTAAGATAAGGGGTTGTGGGATGCGATCTGGGGAGGGCGAAGCTCCTGCTGAGCGATAGCGGCTCGGCAGGAGCCTCGCCCTCCCGAGGGAAGCCCCCCCCCACATCGCGCGCTGACGGTATTCTAATTCCCCGACTTCGGATTCATCGCCACAGGGTTGGTCATTTGAGCTGGGGGCAGCTTCACGGGCCATGTGGAGCCGCCGACGAGAGTGACTTTGCGAATCCGGGCGGCTGTCAGATGGTGATCGTGGTAGAAGCCGGGATGATGATTCGAGAGGTCCGCGACGGGACGGCTATAGACGAGGACATCATTCAGGCTGATCTGAATCTTTCCATCCAGGATCTGGAGTGTCACGGCGTTCCAGTCGGCGGGTTTCAGAGGCAGGGAGCGAGGCCCTTTTCGATTGAGGGGCTCGATCACCCCATGATCCGGCTTCAAGCCAGTCCAGTCCGCTGACCCGTTGGTGATCCAGCGAATGCGCACTCCACCGGGTTCAAGCAGGAACGCCATCCGCCCCAGAGCGGGATGAACCAACGCACTGTTCTCCCCGTAGAAGAACTCATAGCGCAGCGTCTCGCCCTCGAGCAGTGGGCGCATCCAGGAGAGCATCCGCTGACCCGACTCCGTCTCGCTGGGAGTCTCCGCCTGGCGACTCTCCAGCACTCCGTCAGCAGAGACGATCCAATCCGCAGCGGCCACCTTCGGTCCCGCCGCATTCGGTGCTGGAGTCGTCGATGTGATCAGAGGCTGAACCGTTTTTGTGAGAGTCTCGCCGAGCGGGGTGGTCCATCCGCGCAGTGAGGAGTCCTTCACGAGCGAGACCTCACGCGGAATGACGGGGTCGCCCACGATTTCCAGATTGCGGAAGTAACTGCGACCAAAGCCAGACGCCTGTAGCCCCAGCCACGGACTGGTTTCACATGACGCCGCTGGCAGCGATGTCCCAGGATGCAGGTTCGACAGAAACAGCACGCGCTCGCCATCGCTGCGGATGTTCAGTCGATTGAACATTCGCAACTCCTTGCCCGCTACGAACGGCCAGCCCCGAGTTTCTTGACCCGCTCGCATCACGTCGTGAACCGTAAAGAGCTTGTCATTCGCGTCGAACGAAAGCCCGCCATAAGTCATTCCGACCACCCCATGTTCAAAGACGCTGACTTCCCCCTTCAGCTCAAACTTTCCCACCAGCGGATACCGAAACAACAGCAGATCGTCACCGGGTCCAGACAGCCTTTGCACATGATCCTCATGCGTTAGCCATTGGGCCTGATCGGACCCCGTGGCGGTTCCGCTCCCGCGCGGGTCACTGGCGGCAACCCACAGGGAGGGAGTCTCCTTGAGGATCGCCACGGCATCAGTTTCCGGGCTATTGCATTTCAAAATGGCAATCGCCCGCAAGCGACGCAGGAAGGTCATCCACGGGCCAGCGTCTTGGGTGAAATCAAACTTGACCAGTTTCTCAGCCAGCGGCTCACACACGCTGGCCAGCTCGCCCCGCTGCATCGCGACCGCCAACAGGACCGCATTTTCCATTCGCACCGACATCTCGGCTGACTCCAATTTCACGCGAGCATCCAGCAATGCTTTGAGTTCATCGTTCGAAGACCGACTGTCTCGAAGTCGAGCCAGTGTCAGCACAAACTCGGCATTGTCGGTCCCCTTCGCAGCGCTCGCTTCGAGTTGGGGGATCAGCTTTCGAAGATTTCCAGAGTCATCGGCAGCTGTGATGAGCATCCATGCGGAACAGAAGAGGCCGGGAACGTCTCCCACAGAGGCCACGCCGAATGACTCTTTCTTCGGACGCTCTCCGATGGCTCGCGCAAATTCCATCGGAGGGGAAGTCTCCGGCACGATGGCTGTCAGCACTCGCACCGCAGATCCATCCGCTGACAGGGTCCACGCGGAGAGAATCTCGTATTGCTCATCACTGCTCAGTTGCAACAGCGAGCGATGCACCGCCGCTACTGCGGGGGACAGGCGAACGAGAAACGGATCGCGCAGGACGTAAGCGGGCTGAGCGTGCAACGTATCAATCGCCTTCGCCGGTCCGTCGGCTTTCAGCGTTCGCAGGATGGCGGCGTTCGGATCCTTGGAAGGTGCCGAACCCTGGGCCAAGATCGTGGTCTCGAAACAGACCAGAGCCAGCAAAAGAGTGGCCAAAGACTTCATGGGTTCGGTTTCCCGGGAGGTTGCTGGGGCTCGATCACTTTCTCGGCCCAGACGGTCAATGTTCGAAATCGCACGCTGGTCATGCGCTTGTCGCCGCCGGTATGGATCATCAGTTTGAGATCCCCGGGGATCACCGGATCGCGACCAATCTGCAATGCTCCCAGAACAACGGGTGTCTTTTGTGTCGTGCTCTGAAAGATCTGGTAGATGACATCACCGCGACGGGCCATTCGCATCAGCTTGGCGTCGTCGGAGGGCTGCGACACCAGTTCCCGATAGTCGAACGTTTTATCGCGACGGACGCGACGCAATTGTGTTTCCGCCTTTTTGTCGCCCTCGGAATGAATGGCAAACTTGGTTTCGACGGTCGTCTGGCGTTTGTCGCGAAACTCCGTCAGCAAATAGACGCAGGATTCGTGGTACTGCATGCACGGCTCCAATTGAAGGACATCCAATTCCAACGCGATGTCAAAATCCCCTTCGATCCGAGCACGGGAAAGCAGTCCTGTTGCTGACCAGTTGTCACTGCCAGGAGCGTTTACTCTCAAGCCCTCTGGCTCAGAATAGAACAAGCCAGTCCCGCCCGCGAAAACGTCGAATTCTCTCTTCGCTTGAGAGGCTTCGTTCGGCTTCTTCGCCTGAAAGTCCCACGTGCGATGTGCCAGCAACTTGGCACGCTCAGCGTCGAGTTCTTCGATCGTCTTGAGTGGACCGTCGGTGGCACCAAAGGATCCTTGAGCGCGGACATCCAAAGACTTCAACAGCACACTGGTCACACCCTCTTTGTGATGCCCAACGATAAAGCGAAACCGCGATTCATCCTGCGTCACCGATTCGCGATGGATCAACCGATAGTGGGTGGAATCTCTTTCGGCGATCAGGCTGTAGAGCGTCTTCCCCCGGCGGACCAACCGCAAACGCCCCGACACGGACTCCTCGGGGGGCGCATCAAAGAAGGAGTATTGAGTCTCGCCGCCACGCTTTTCAAAGACAGCGGCCTGGGTGACCTGTTCCTGTCGATCCGGAAACACATACTGTTTCCGGTAGATGTGGTGCTCACTGGAACGTTCATCATCCAGATCGGCGATCAGCTCAATGTATCCCTCACCGCCCGGTTCAGCCTGAATTTGGAGCTGGTCATATTCTGCGATGATGTCAAAGTCTCCCGTGAGTGAAATCGGAGAATTGACAATATGGAGGGCGTAGTTGCCTCCCGGGCGAGTGATTTGGATGCCGTCGCCCTGCTGCTTCAAATGCGTCTTCCAGTCGGCCCCGGCGATCGACAACAGATGGGCAGGCACCCCGTTTCGAAAGTCATGCGCCAGAACACTCTTCAAGGCCATCCGGTCGCCCAGTGAAGTGTCCAAGCTCAGATCGGCCAGCGATTGCTCCGACAGCGGGGGCAGCTGCTTCGGCCAACCGCCTAACCATTGCATCTTGCGCACACGGATCTCGGTCTGATCCGCCCAATGGAACAATCCGAACGTCCGAAGGTTCGTGGCCTCCAGGGGCCGCGAGTAGATCAGCTCTCCGTTGAGGCTCAGATTCACGGTGTCACCGACCGTCGTCAGCGCCACCCGATTCCACTCCGCGGGCTTCAGCGGCAGCGGCCCCTTCGATGTGCGATGCTGTGGTTCGCTGACGATATTGTCCGGACCGACTCCCGTGCGGTCGTGCCGTCCGTCCGTCGCCCAGTGAATGTCGATCCCCTCTGGATTGAGGATCAGGCACATTCGATCGAGCACCGGATGCACGTGAGACTTGCCCGGTTCGTAGAAGAACTCGTACTCAATCGTGCCATCCTCGATCAACGGTCGATGATAGCGCAGCAGGCTCTCGCTGTCTGTTTGCGACAGGTCTTCGCGGCGACGGCTGTAAAGCTCCCGGTCCCCAGACTCCGGCGGGTTGGTCGTTCCGAAGCGGCCCGCATGCAACGTCGATTTCATACCCTGGCGCGAGAACCAGTTGGCATTCTGCCCCCCTCCGGACTCATCATAGTAAGCCACCCAGCCGTTCAGCCCCGGAGTCAGGAGCGACACCGTTTCGAGAATGACTGGCTTTCCCGTGATTCGCAGATTGGAAACTGTCCCGTTGGTGTACCACCAACTGTGAATCGACAACCACGGATCTCCGGGGGCCTGGAGTTGTTGTGTGTCGGCCAGGCGTCCATTGATATATAAAAGGGCCTTCTCGTCGGAGACATCCATCCGCACTCGCATCGTGTCGAACATGCGAGTGAGCGGGGGCCTGATGGGGATGCTTTTCTGGTCCCCCCGAAAGTCTCCCTGTACCATGAACTTCAAATCCCAATACGGCCCCACCCAATAGCTACCGTATCCCAGATGGATGTCTCGAAACGCGAACGCTGTCGCGTCCGCCTCAACAGTGAACTTGCCGGATAACGGAGAGCGGTAATAGAGAGAGTCCTGGTCATGGCAGACGGCATGAAATACCTTGCCTAGTTGAGTTTGCCATTGCGGCTGGGGATATCCGGCCCCGCGTGTTTCCGCGATCATCCGGCTGACGGGAATCCACATGGGGCGTGGAGTCTCGGCGAGTGTCAGGGAGTTCGGAGGCAGCGGCCACGCCGGACGCTTGGCATGGACCAAGCGCATCCAACGTTCGCTACGTGCGTGGCGATGGTGTTGGTCCTGGCGCATGTCTTCATAGAGAATCGCCCAGAATTCTTCGACCAAAGCCTTCATTTCCGGATGCTCCGCAGCTGTCCAGAGTCCGAACGCTTCCGGGGTGAGTTCCAGGCGGTCCCCCGGCTGTTCTCGCGCGAGCTGAATCAGCGATTGCAGTTGCGTTTCGGCATCTTTGAAACTCCGCTGGGCGCACGAGATTGCACAGAGCATCGCCGCAACGCACTTGCGGTCCTCCGCTTTGGTGGGTTGCCATTTCTCGACACGTTGACGGACCTCGGGCAGTCGGCCCAGTTTGGCAGCCACACGGATCAGTTCGAATGCGGGCGAGACGAATTCGCCTCCGGAAAAGCGGGGCACTCCCACTGCGGCCTTCGTGTCGTGGCCGCTATGGGATCTGAGCGAACCAGTCACGGGCTTCACGACCGGAGCCGGGCAGGTCGGGGTCATGTCAAACGCCAGCCGCAGCGTGTCGTGGTCCTCAGACGGCAGGACGTAGGCAGCCAAGAATTTAAACCGCGCGACATCGGGCAACTGCTCGGCGCGCTCACAGACGGAGTAAGCGGAGTTGGCGACATGATCCTCCGTGAAGATCTTCCCCAACGCAGAGCGCACGGCGGGAGATCGCGGTTCCTGAGCCACTACGAAGCCATTAAACAGGGCGGTCACATGGGCGAAAACCGCCACAACCACCGCCCAACCAGCCACGAGCTTCGCAGATTGACGCATGCTTCGCGACTTCCGATTCCGGGAATTCATCCGACGACTGCACTTGTGCCCGCAGTATACATGTGACGATGTGCCGCCGGGAGGCCGTGAACTTGGGACACCTGTCACCGTGTGTGTGCATCACTAAAGTAGGCAGCCGCCAAGTTCTGCCCCCTCTCCCCCGCAATCGGCGAGATTGCCTGGGAAGACTTCATTGCGGGGGAGAGGGCTGGGGTGAGGGGGCCACCAGACGGCTCCCGCATGGCCCCTCACCCCGGCCCTCTCCCCACAGCCACGCCCTCCCAGAAAGTCACGCCGCCAGTGGGGAGAGGGGGCAGAGAGACCGGCTGCCTACTTTTGTGATGCACACAACTGTCATCGTCGCTTCGCCCCCTCCATTTCACGCAGACTTTTATTCAATTTGAAGTGTTCCCCCAAACTCCGTCCCAAATCTGGAAATACTTTGCGTGAATGCAACATCGCGGGCGACCTTGTATCCAGACTGCGACTGTGCGGTAGAATCGGGTTTCATACTTCGGAGGACATTGTGTACCCGTGTGGGCCGACTGTGGCGGGTGGCACCGTGACGACGTGGGATCTGATTCTTCGAACGGGCTGGAATGACGCATTCGGGTGATTGAGATGTGAGCCGCAAGGCGCTCGCCGCGGGTTCTCGCGGCGGACGATGAGAAGAACCGGCGGCGAGCGCCTGGCCGCTCACAATAGCGGATGCTGGCAAATCAGAGAGGCCACTTTGGACGATTCTGCCTTGGTCGAAGGACTGCGCTGTCGCGATCCGGTGGCGGTCAGGTATCTCAGTGAGACCTGCCTGCCTGCGGTCTGGCGATTTGCCTGCGTTCGGGCCAAAGCAGATCGGCACTTGGCGGAAGACTTTGTCAGCGAAGCAGTTCTCGCTCTGCTGAAAGCCGTGGCTGACCCCACCATCACGATTCAGAGTCCGATGAGTTGGTTGCGGACCGTTGTGGCCAACAAGGTGGTGGACCACTTTCGAGCTGCCGCGAGAGTGCAACACCTGATCGATCAAGTGAAAGTGACTCAGCCGCATACCGATGCTCGAACGGCCGCAGAACAGCAGCAGGTGTTGGAGCAGCGTGAAGAGGTGCGAGAGATCTTGGAATCGCTCCCGGAGCAGACCCGCATCGCTCTCGAATGGAAGTACATCGACAAGGCCAGCGTTCGCGAGATCTCGGATCGCATGGGACTCTCGGAGAAAGCGGTCGAGTCGATTCTGTTCCGAGGGCGTCGGGAGTTTCGAGAGCGGATGTTGAGGCAGCAGAAGTCGGAAGACCGCGAAGGGCCGGTGGCTCCTGGTTCCGTGTCTCATGGTCCCGTGGAGGGCGACCTGCTCGCGTGGGACCAGCATGGTAGGACCGTCGTTCCGAACAACTAAGACAAACGTCTTCGTTGTGCGATGTCACCGGAAATTGAGTTCAGGGGTTCGTCGAGTCAATCACATGCATGATCCCACAACAACACCTTCGGAAACGGTCGAAGATCGTGAGTTCGAAGAGTTGCTCTCACAGGCGTTCGATGCGCCTTCCGTTCCGCGTTCACTGCTCAAGCGAATTGATCAGGTCGTGGAGCAGGAGTGGGGCGCATCACCCCGCCTGGCCGACTCAGCCGCCGACAAACTTCACCGAGGTCTCGTCCGGGGCACACGCTGGTTTCGCACCCTGCCAATCGCAGCTGCGGTTGTGCTGATCGTGGCGCTGACGGTCTTCTTCCAGACATCGTCTCCGGTCTATGCCTGGAACACGATGCTGACGGCGCTCGGCCACGCGGGGCTCGTGGAGATTGAACAGAACGGAACTGTTCGCTGGCTCTCGCTCAGTGAGCAGCAGGCTGGTGAAACGACATCCCGGTCGGCTGTGCTCCTGGACGGCACGAAGAACGTCATCCTGCGGCGCAGCTCCCAGGCATCGTTTGTCGAACGCCGGTCCCTTCCCTCCGCCGGGTTGGGGGCGCAGGATCGCCTGGTTCTGGCATTTCTGATGGGGGATGCAGCGCAGGCGAAATCGGTGGAGTTTCTTCAGGGTGCCCGAGTTTCTGGCGAACACTCCCGGCTGGTCGAGGTCGACGGAACGTCGCAGATTGAGCTGACCGTGAATCTGGAAAGCGGAGACCAGACGGCTCTATTGACCGTGCTGGTCGATCCCCAAAGCCAACTGCCTCTCCAGAGTCGCTTTGAGCCGCACCCGGCAGCGGCGATCCCTTCTTCGGCGGAATTCCTTCCCTGGAAGTATCGCTCCGACTCGGACACGGCGCTCGCTTCAAGACTCGCGGCGATCCCAGCTTCGTTACCCGTGGTCGATGTGGAGGCATTCACGTCGACCACAATGTTGGCCAATGCTCAGGCACCCGCTATCGATACCAACTCGTCGTCCACGCCAGTTGCGGCAGTGACCCATCCCAACAAGGACACCCAAGTCGCCCAAGCAACTCCGCTCGAAATCGCTCCGCCAGAAGCAGCTCCCAGTGAGCCCTACCACGGCAACCTCGAAGTCCCCGCTTCGCAATGGAAAGCCGTAGAAGTCCGCCCGAGCATCACGGGAAATCGCACCCAGGATCTCGATGCTCTGCTGACCCGGCTCTGGTCCGAGAACCAGATTCAGCCTGCGTCCGAAGCAGTTCCCGAAGAGTTGCTGAGGCGGGTCTACCTCGATCTCGTCGGACGCACGCCGAGCGTGACCGAGGTGCGTGACTACCTGAAAGACACCTCGCCGGTTCGTTACGAAACACTAGTCGCGCGGCTCCTCGACAGCCCGGATCATGCCAGCCATCTGGCAGCCCGGTTTCGGTCGTTCCTGATTCCAGAAGGGATCGATCTAGCGAACTTCGGCGGCATCGAAGCCTTTGAAAAGTGGCTGTCAGAGCAGTTCTCCAGCGGTCAATCCTACGACAAGACCGTGCAACAACTGTTGCTGGCGGAAGGCCGCTTGGTCAAATCGGGACCGCTGCTGTTTTACTCCGCGACCCGCCTCGAACCGGACCAACTCGCCGGTCGCACCGCACGCGTGTTCCTCGGCATGCGGCTGGAATGTGCCCAGTGTCACGACCATCCGTTTGAACCGTGGAAGCAGGAAGACTTCTGGGGCTTCGCAGCCTTCTTCGGTCGAATCTCCCGACCGCAAGGAAAACTGGAAACAGTGTCGACCGTCATGCAGGTCCGCGACATCAATCGCGGCGAAGTAACCATGCCGGAATCCAAAGAACCCGTCGCTCCGAAGTTCCTCAATGCTAATGCTCCTTTGGAATCTGGAGAAGCGGTCGTTCGTCGACGCCTGCTGACCCAGTGGCTGACGGGGAAGGAGAACCCGTACTTTGCTCGCGCCACCGCCAATCGGGTCTGGTCGATGCTGTTTGGCAAGGGGATCGTCAATCCGGTGGATGACTTTGGGGTGGGTAACCCGCCTCTCTCGGCAGAGTTGCTCGATCTGTTGGCCGGTCAGTTCATCGAGTCGAACTTCGACCTGAAGGGGCTGTTTCGTACGATCGCGCTCTCCCGGGCTTACCGCTTGTCGAGCGGGGCGGATGACGCCAGCGAAGCGCGGCTCGACTGGTTCGCGCAGATGAACGTCAAGATGCTGACCGCCGAGCAGGTCTATGACTGCATCACGGTGGCCACGATGCCCGGCAGCGGAACGGCGGATGCCGCCACGGGTCTGGTGGATCGCTTCGGCAATTCGACCCGCGAGGCATTTCTCCGCGACTTCCGCACACCGTCAGGACGGTCCACCGAGTACCAGGGCGGCATTCCCCAGTCCTTGACCCTCATGAACGGAGCGCTGGTCGACGGGGCCACGGGGTTGCAGTCGAGCGGTCTGCTCAAATCGCTCGAGGCCCCCTTCTTCAGTCGCGACCAGAGAATCGAGATCCTCTACTTCGCCACCCTTGCTCGTTCGCCGAAACCGTCCGAGAAGGAACTCCTCCAGCAATACATCACCGATAGCACCAAAGGAGCTGAACTCCGTGAAGCCCTCTCCGATGTCCTCTGGGCCTTACTGAACAGTGCGGAGTTTACGATGAACCATTGATCTTCCATCACAGCTAGTTTCGCGGATCGGGAGGGCGAAGCTCCTGCTGAGCCGCGAGTCCAGTTCGAAGTTCTCTCTCACTCGCGGCTCG
>JAYTCW010000156.1:0-72138 GCA_043736295.1 Planctomycetota bacterium
ACAACGCCCACCCTCCGGCGCGGCTCAGCTGGTGCTTCGCCCTCCCGAACGTTGAAACCTCACTGTTCCCCTCACGGCCCTTTCACATCCAGGCAGATCAACCGGTCCTCGCACCGCAGATAGAGTCGGCCTCGCGAGAGGACCGGGGCGGTCCAGCAGGGGTATTTCATGCCGGGCACTTCGCACCGCGAGACCTCCTCGAACTTCGTCTTGTCGACCTTGACCAGCGACAGCATCCCTCCGCGCTCGGCGAGCACGATGAACTTGCCATCGACCATGATCTTCGAAGCCCGGCCATAGTACGGCCACGGGACGGCGGCCTTCGTTTTCGCATCGACGATCTTGCCGTCTGGGTCTTGCTTGAGCCCCTTGAGTTGCTCTTCGGACATGCCGGGGGTTTCCCACAACACCTCACCCGTGTCGGCCTTCAAGCAGCGAAACAGCCCCTCGTTCTCATGCCGCCCGCTGAAGCCGTAGAACACCCCGTCATGGGCGATCGCGGTCGACCAGTGGGTCAGCAGGTTGCTGGGATTCTGCCACACGACATCGAAGCTCTTGCTATCCGGCTTGACCTTCAGCAGCGCTGCCCCCAGACGGTACGCTGCAGAGATCATGATCGTGTCCCCGACCACGACCGGTTGGGCCGCGTTGACCGACTCATGCACGCGCGGTCGGAACCAGAAGTGGAACCGCTCCTGGCCGGTCTTGGGATCGAGCGACACCAGCCCGTGCCGCATCAGGCACAGCAAGTGCCGCTGCCCGTGGATCGTCTCGCAAATCGGTGAGGAGTAGCTGGTGACCATCTCATCACCGGTCCACTCGTACTCCGGCTCGCCCGGCCAGCCGGTCGCGGCCTTGTCCCAGGTCGCCTGACCAACACTGTTCCAGAGCGGCTTGCCGGTCATGGCATCGAAGGCCACGACGCCGGAGTTCGGCTGGCCACCAACGAGGACGATGAGGGTGTTGCCTTCGAGCAGTGGTGATGACCCGACGCCGAAGAACCCGTCCGGGATCGTGTACTCTTTGCGCAGCTCCCGCTTCCAGATCGGTTTCCCATCGACCAGTGACAAGCAGACTAGCGTCCCCTCAGCTCCCAGCGTATAGCAGCGGTCCTTGGTCAATACGGGCGAACAGCGCGGCCCGTTGTTGTAACCATACGGGTCTTCGAACTGGCTCGGCTCGGCATGCGTCCAGAGCGGTGCCCCGGTGTCAGCGCGCAGACACTGGACAATCTCCTCATCCTTGAGACGATGATGAACGACCAGCCGATTCCCGAGGACGGACGGCGCACTGTACCCGGTCCCGACCTCGTGATCCCACAGCCGAGTCGGCCCCGCAGCTGGCCATTTCGCCAGGAGTTCCGTCTCGTTGGAGATGCCGGTATGTCGCGGACCGAGGAAGCACGGCCAGTCCTCACCGGGACGATCGGGAGCGGGCACCTCTTGTGCCCAGGCCGCTGTGGCACACGTCACGGCCCAGAGTGCGAGTCCGATCCATCGGAGCCGCGCTGGCGAAGCAGTTCGCCGAGGGGAAGAAAACTCTGGTGCCTGGTCAATCGACATATTCTCATCTCCCGTTTCTCTGATCGGTGTTGACTTAGGGCCTCATCAATCGGCCCGCTGAATCGCCTGGGCCATTGGAATGAGTCTGGAGAAGAACAGCAAGCAGCCGCTGCATGAAAGGGTGAGTGGCATGCATTCGCCGATGAGCGGGACAGGGCGGTCGAAGAGCGGGTCAGTATCTTCGCTCTGGATCAAGTCTGGCCACAAAACCAGCAACCCGACGCGTCAGCGAGGGCGGACATCTCTCGATGCTCTCCGCTGATCTCAGCCCCCAGTAACAGCCTCGCTGCCGACGCACCCTGGCAGTTGCCCTCGCTGACGCGTCGGGTTGGTGAACTGGGAGATCACCGATTAAGGATGAAACAGTCAGCCAATGGACGGGATTAAGCCAACCAACCGGCAGCCATGCACGTACTTCGAACAGCGGGCCGCCCGCATTGTGAGCGGGAAAAACATGTCGCGCAATTCTCGCTCGCTGCCAATCGGCGTCTTTCCCTCTAGCACTGCCAGCCGATCCATTCGGCAAGGGAACTCCAGCTTCAGCTGCTGCCGTCCATATTGCCGGTAGAACGTGAGGTCGTAATCAATGGTCACGCGCAGCAACCCGTCGAGGGAGGCGAAATGTTCGCGGCGGTACTCGACGACAATGATCGGTTCCGGATTCGCGAGGATGTCGGATGCTCGCGCGGCCGGTGCGGCGTGCAGTAAGGCGGGGATCAACTCGGCATAGCTCCGCTCACCGACCGTTTCGCTGGCTCGCAGCTGCATGCGGTGCTTCCCGGTGACACGGTTGTTGCGCCATTTCACTTCGAGGAACAGATCGCGATCGGGCAGGAGTTGGTCATACCACCGTAGCCGAAGTTTGCGCCGCAGTCCCAGCCCGTCGAGATTGGCGTGACAGGCCGACAAACCGGGGTCATCGAAGTAGATGCTGCGAACCGTCGACACTTTGTAATTGTGGACGAGGCGACGACTGTTCGACTCCAGCAGGCGACGGACCGAGTCGAGGTCGACCCGGTCGAAGGTGAACTTCGTCTCGCGCCGCACCGCCAGGTCGGAGCGGGACTCGCCCTCATCAATGAGTTGGAATTGAAGCGGCATTAGACGAGCGAACTCAGGTTCACGAACGACAACTCACAATCCGGCAGCTGATCTCGCAGCTTGGAGATCAGCTTCGCCGTTTCCGAGGAGCTGGTCTGTTTGATTCCGATGCGGACCTGCCCGCGGGCTCCCTCGATATCGAAACGCTGAAGCGTATACGGGCCGCAGGTTCGCCCGATGACTTGCAGTACCCCGGCATCTTCCGAGTCCGAAAATCTCGCGGCGGCCCCGGTAATGGTCAGCAGCAGATTCTGATCTCGACGCCCCTTGCCGGTGAGGTGCATCCCCACGATATAGATTGTGGCGACCAGCACCAGCGCCACAGCGAGCAACGGTTGCTCCGCTCCCAGGGCCAGCCCGACGCCGATGCACAGAAAGAGATAGACCAACTCCTCCGGCTCTTTGATCGCTGAGCGAAACCGCACAATCGACAAGGCACCGACCAACCCCAGAGAGAGTGCCATGGACGACTTCACGACGGCGATGACCCCAATCGTGACGAGAGTCAACAGGGGGAACACCCGCGTGATCGACTCCGCATCCGAGGGCGAAGCTCCAAACTTTCGATAGAGCAGCCGGACATACAGCGCGAGCGCCCCGCCCATGAACAGATACACCACCAGCGTCAACGCCGAGATGTTCTGCTGAACCGAGACGGCGTCTCGCAACTGTTGCCAGGAGTTCTGAATCTGCTGGCTGGCTTCGTCACCCATGTGCTCAATGTCCTGTGAAGTGCAATACGGACAGGTACGGACCGCCGTTCTGGATTCCACGAGGGATTCTGGCGAGTTCCCTCGCAATTGTCGCGTGGAGGCCGTTTCCGCGTGGGGCACGTTTCCTACCTGCCTGTCAATTGACTGACCGATTCACACTCTGAGCCTCAGCATTCCAAACGGGCACGTAGGAAACGTGCCCCATGGGGAGTAGACTTCGATCATCATGCTTGAACACTTGATCTTGTCCGTCTCCGCCGTGCTGGCGGGGATCATCAACTCCGTCGCTGGGGGGGGGACGTTGCTCACGTTTCCGTCGCTCACTTACGTCCTCGGCTCGGGGGATGAGGCCGCTGTGATCGCGAATGCGACGAGCACGATTGCCCTTTTTCCGGGTTCGCTGGCTTCGGTCTGGGGCTATCGCCAGGAGTTGAAAGGCACGCGCAGCTCCCTGCTGCCGCTGTTGATTCCTTCGCTGATCGGAGGAGCGATCGGGACCTGGCTGGTGGTCAGCTATCCGGCCAAGACATTCATGCTGCTGGTGCCGTGGCTGATTCTGCTCGCCACGTTGCTGTTCATGTTGCAACCAACGATCTCGAAGTGGACCGGGATCGGCCTGCCGCACGAAGCTCCGACGCTGCGAACGCGAGTGGGCATTGTGGCGTTTCAGTTCCTAGTGGCTCTGTACGGCGGGTACTTCGGCGCGGGGATCGGCATTTTGATGCTCACTTCGCTGGCCCTGATGGGAGACTCGAACATCCACCGCATGAACGCCATGAAGGCGCTGCTGGCCTCGATCATTAATGGCACATCGGTCACGCTGTTCGTGTGGCAAAACAAGGTGAACTGGTCTCTGGCCCTGCCCATGATCGTAGCCGGTATTATCGGCGGCTTCGCTGGTGCCACCCTGGCGCGGAAGCTCGACAAGAACCACATTCGCTACGGCGTGATTGTGATCGGGTTCGTGGTCTCCACGATGTACTTTGTCAGGTGATATGGGTAGATCCCCGTGGGGCACATTTTTGACGTGCCTGACTGATTGCGGAGTCTGTCAAAAGTGTGACTGGGGAAACCATCGTGTTGTGACATTCCCATTCCGCACCGGAGCATTCCCTGATGTCCCTGAAGTCCTGGTTTCAAGTCGCACTCAGACCCAGCATCACCCGCCGCGCGATCAAGGTCTCAGTCGTCGTCGGGACACTGCTGGTCCTGATCAATCATGTGCCCGCTCTCCTGCAAGGCGACATGACACGGTTCCGACTGTTTCAGATCAGTCTCACCTACGTGGTCCCGTACTGCGTCGCTACCTGGTCGAGCGTCTCGGCTCTCATCGAGAAGGATCGACCGAGCCACTGACGAGTCTGCGAATCTTCCATCAGGAGCTAATGAATGTCTCGCGAAGTTTGGCGGCTATGGTTTTCGTTTAATGGTCGATGGGGCATACTGCCATCCTGTCCCGCCATTACTCCACTCCAAGAGACTCCATGCCTCGCCTCTTTTGTCTTGCCCTGTTCGCCTTGTGGGGTTGCTCCGCTCAGACCGGCGAAGCGGGAGACTCTATCCGCTTGCTGCAAAGCTCAGCTGTGGAGTCTGGCTCGTCGCCGTTTGGTCATTGGGGGCTGACCCCGACGAATTACATGGAGTGGGGTTCACACTCGAATCGGTTGATTCCGGTCTACACGTTTGGAACGAAGGGGGCTGGGCCGGGGATTGATCTGGAAAATTACGTGGGCGAGAAGAGCTCGTATCGCGACGCCGCCCAGGTCATGGCCCTGTACGGTTATCCTCCCGAGGGGACGCTCGATCTGTCCGCCGACTGGATGGATCAGACGAATCTCTACACCATCCAGAAGGCAGCCCTGGCTGCGGGGCGCAAGCATATTTTCCTGGTGGTGTTCGATGGGATGGATTGGCAGACGACCCGGGCTGCGGCAATTTATCAGAGACGCAAAGTGGAGTACGCCGAAGGGCGCGGAACCGGGTTCCATTTCCAGGACTACACGGCGGGCGGCAGTACGCAGTTCGGCTTTATGGTGACCAGTCCTCACAACGAGGGCACGAAGGTCAACGTCGATACGCAGACGGTCATCAATCCCGGTGGCACGCTGCGTGGCGGGTACGCACCCGCACTGGCCGGACGCACTCCGTGGGCCGTGGCCCCAAACAACGAGTACCCGACCGCGCGGAACAAGACCGCCCCACCAGTGCATGCCTACACCGACTCCTCCAGTTCCGCGAGCAGCATGACAGCTGGGATCAAGACCTATAACAACGGCGTCAATGTCGATGCCACCGGCGTCCCCGTGAAGACCATCGCTCACGAGGCCCAGCAGCAGGGCTACCTCGTCGGTGTCGTGACCAGCGTGCCGATCTGCCACGCGACCCCAGCCTGCGCGTACTCGCACAATGTCGACCGCGATGACTATCAAGACTTGACCCGCGATCTGATCGGGTTGCCCTCGATCAGCCATCCGCGACAGCCGCTTCCCGGTGTGGATGTATTGATTGGAGCGGGGTATGGACAAAAGCGAATCCGAGACCCCAAAGAAGAGGTCCAGGGGGGAAACTTCGTGCCGGGGAATGCCTACCTGACCGATGCCGATCTGGCCGAGATCGATCGGGCCAGTGGTG
Organism: Planctomycetota bacterium; assembly: GCA_043736295.1. Classification (GTDB taxonomy): domain Bacteria; phylum Planctomycetota; class Planctomycetia; order Planctomycetales; family Planctomycetaceae; genus TH-plancto1. The sequence continues at coordinate 6,008 of JAYTCW010000156.1, forward strand.
GGAAGTATCGCGTGGCGATTCGCACGAAAGGCCGTAGCGGTCCCGATCTCCTCCAACAGAAGGCCCAACTGGCTGCCGACGAAGGAGAACGACTGTTTGGCTTCTTCGGCGGACCGAATGGCCACCTGCCGTTTCGAACAGCCAATGGGGACTACACGCCGACGCTCGGTCGAAAGAAGACCGCCGAGCAGTACACCCCCGCCGACCTCGCCGAGAATCCGACCCTGGCCGACATGACCACCGCAGCTCTTACCGTTCTGGAACAACGGGAGAAAGGGTTCTGGCTGATGGTCGAATCCGGCGATGTCGACTGGGCCAATCATGACAACAACATCGACAACTCGATCGGTGCCGTTGTGAGCGGTGACATGGCCGTGAAGGTCATCACTGACTGGGTGGAGAAGCACAGCAACTGGGACGAATCACTGCTGATCGTGACCGCCGATCATGGGCATTATCTGGTGCTGGATCAGCCGGAGTTACTGGTGCCGACGGGGGAGTAATCACAGGCGACTCGAAAGCCCACCGGTTGCAACCGGTGGGCTTTTTCACGCATCCACATCTTTCGCACTCGGCATCTCCTCCAACACTTTGCGGTACATCGCCGCAGTCTTTTCAATCATCTCCTCAACGCGGAACTCGTTCCGCACTTGCTCGCGAGCAGCTTGTCCCAGCTGGCGGGCGAGGTCAGGATTGTGGAGCAGCTCAATAATTCTTTGAGCCAGTGCGGGAGTATCCGCAGGAGGCACCAGCAATCCGGTCACACCCTCGCGGACGATCTGGTAGACCCCGCCCGATTGAGTGGCAATCACCGGGCGGCTGCGGGCCATCGCTTCGAGCATGATGGTGCCGAGTCCCTGCCGCAGTGAGGGGAGTACAAAAATATCCATCGCTTCGATCGCGACAGATAGGTCGGCCATGCCCGATACAAACGTCACATACTCCGTCATCTTGAGATCACGGACCAGCTGACGCAGCCGAGGTTCCTCGGGGCCTGTCCCGGCGATGACGAATTGAGCGTTGGGGCAGGCTTGCAGGATCAGCGGAGTGGCTCGAATGAAGACATCGTGCCCCTTGTCGAATTCCAGTGGCCCCGCTGTGCCGATGACCGGGGCTCGTCCGGGTGCCAGCAGTTCCGGCTCTTCGAATGCGAACTCTGTATCGACCCCGCTGTGAATGACCTCGATCAGCTCATGCGGGTATCGCGGCTGGTCTCGCAGCTGGTCGTGAATCGACTCGCTGACCGCGAGGTATCTGCGGCAGAGTACCTGGTCGGTAATGAGGCTCTCGTTCGGTCGCAGAAAGTCGTGGAACGTGACGACATAGGGACGCCGCAGCTTACGGGCCAGCCATGTTCCAAAGGGTAGCATGCGCCGCTGGTAGATATGAATCAAGTCGGGCGGGCTGTCGTCCAGTTCCCAGAGCAACCAGGACCACGCCACACGGTGCAGCAGCGGCCACTCCAGCGAGGAAGCTTCGCGAACTGGAATGCCCTGAGTGGCTTCTTTCCCCAAGCGTGAGGCATCGGGACAGAGCAACTGAACCTTGAAGCCGTGTTCGGGAAGCCTGCGGGCCAGGTAGAGGAGTTGCGAGGTGCGACCCCGGACTTCCAGTCGTCCGGCGAGAAGCAGTATGCTCGGTTCCTGGCTGGCCATGAGGGGCTACTTGCGGGGGCGAGAGTCGCCTTTCGCTCCGCGAAAGGGCGTTCTTTCGCGGAACGAAAGACGACACTCAATGAGGCCACGGTCGTTACTTGCGGAGGGCTTTGGGGCGTCCCATGATTTCAGACATCAGGACGGCCTGTCGGGCGGTTTTTGGATTTTGCAGCATCAGGACCAGCGGCGAGGAACCGGAGCGAACCGCATCGGTTTTTCCGGAGACGGAGAAGGTTTTGGTATCCGGTGCCCCGAGGTCTTCGCGGACCTTCTGATCGACGGACGACGCCAGATGCGGCAGGTCCCGCTGTGCTTGAACAGCGACACGCTCGGCCATGGCGGTCTTGACATGCTCCCGCAAACCTTCCCCCAGATCCGATGATCCGACGGGGCGTTCACCGCGCTTGGTCACCTGAGTTGGCAATGCCGAAGCGCGGGGAGCTGGTTTGACGGGCTTCGGAGTGGCTGCACGAGGCGCTGGCACAACCGGCCTTTGATTGGACTTCGGCTTCCGGGTGGGTTGTACGACCGGACTGGATCGTCGACGAGGGGCTTCCTCGACAAGTTCGATATCATCTGGACCGAGCTCGATCGGAGCGGGCTTACGGCCCCCGCTCTGCTGTTCCAGAAACGCCTCGATCTCGTCACGGACCTTGGCGTCCTTCGGTCTTCCGCCAGGATTTCTCCGCGGAGGCTCTTTCTTTCCACTCATCGCGTTCACGATCGCAGCTCCGATCGAGATGAGCGCGAACAGCGTGGCCATGACCGTCTGCGGATCCACAGCGAGGGGGGGAAAGAACAGCATGTGAAAGTTCCCGCTCAATTGGGTGTCGATGATTGGGGGTGGGCCATCTGGAAATCAGTCCGCACCACTTACGCCATCGAATCGTCTTTGACCCCCGCGATCGTCGACCGCATCTTGGTGTCCGCCTGCACATTCTTCAGTTCGTAGTAATCCATCAAGCCCAATCGACCGCTGCGGAACGCACCCGCGATCGACATTGGCACCGTGGCTTCGGACAGAACCACCTGAGCCCGGTTCTCCTGCGTCAAGGCGACCATCTCCTGCTCACGGGCTGCGGCGGCGGCACGGCGTTCTTCGGCATGGGCTTGATAAATCCGCACATCGGCCTCGGCGCGGTCAGCTTGCAGGCGGGCACCGATGTTCTCGCCGACATCGATATCGGCGATATCGATGGAGACGATCTCGAACGAGGTCTGAGCCTCCAGCCCCTCATTGAGCACCGTCTGCGAGATCAACTCCGGATTCGACAACACCGTTTTGTAAGAGGATGTCGAGCCGATGGCCCGGACGATCCCCTGACCCACGCGGGCGATAATCGTCTCTTCGGTGGCTCCCCCGATGAGCTGTTTGATGTTGGTGCGGACGGTGACGCGGGCCCGTGCTTTGAGCTGGATCCCGTCCCCCGCCACGGCATCGAGCGTTGCATTGGTCTGCCGGGCGTCCGGGCAGTCGATCACTCGTGGATTCACGCTGGTGCGGACCGCATCCAAGACATCGCGACCGGCGAGGTCGATGGCCTGGGCATCCTGCCACTCCATATCAATCCCCGCCCGGTGAGCGACGACCAGAGCGCGGATCACGTTCGGAACATTCCCTCCAGAGAGGAAGTGAGCCTCCAAGGCCTGGGTGGAAATATCGGGCAGTCCCGCTTGAACCGCCATGATCTTGCAACGCACCATCATGCTGGGATTCACCTTGCGGATCGACATCATGATGAGCTTGCCCATCGAGATGCCGACTCCGGTGAATTTGCACTGCACCCACAGGTTGAAGAACCGCGCAAAGACTCCCAGGACCACCAGGAACATCACAGCGACGAACACGACACCCCAAATCCAGAGACCGCTGATGTCGCCTTCAGCTGCCAGAAGTGTGTTCAGTTTCATGCGATGCTCCAGGTGGGAAACGTAGCCTAGACCCCTAGGTCCGGGCGGAACGGATGAGAGCGTCTATTGTCCCTTGGACACACACGCCACGACAAATCCCTGCCAACGGTTTAATCCTGTGGGACATCGAAGTCAAGGCGCTCCGGCTCTGGAGGCGAGGCGGGTGCTGCCTCGGGGCTCACCTGCCCGGCGGAGGCCAGCAGGCTCGGCCGGGCACGCCGAACGATCACTCGATTCCCGTTCACTCCGATGACCTCGATCACATCACCGATCGACATCAGCAAACCTTCGGTGGTGGCGTGCAATCGCTCGTTCTCGACCCGCACCATCCCTCCTGGATTCATGGGGGTGATCGTCGTGCCCACCCGCCCGATCAGACGTTCGAGGACCGCTGCCTCGCTCTTGTAGGGCACGACATCATCGGGATCGGTCTTGGGGAGCAAGATGTTCTTGCCCAGAGAGGTCTGTTCCAGAGTGCGCAGGAAAAACACCAGGAAGGTCGGAATCAATACACCCAACCCCAAGCTGAACGACCAGAAGATCTTCGGCGAATGTTGATACCACGCTGCATGTGCGCACACGACCGAACCGACGAATGAGCCCGCGCAGGACAGCGCAATCATCCCGCCCGACGGCACGAAGAACTCCGCCGCGATCAGGCAGAAGCCCAGGAACGCGAGCGCCAAAGCCCAGAACTGTGCATCCATTTATCCCACCACAAACAGGACCAAGACCAACCGGTGGCCGCCATCATGAGATAATTCTAGTGGTGTTCGGTCTGTGTCGCCAACCGGCGCGTGTGTCCCTGGAGAAGTCATTCCACGAATCTCCTTTCCCGTACGACTTGATTGATCAACACTGGACACTGGACGGTGTTTGGCCTTTGCACGAATTCAGGTTCGAGCTAGACCGAGGAATTGGTCCAGAACCACTTCCCGGTTTGAACAGAAGGATTTGAACAACCGGAAACTAAGGTCGCGAAGGGATCATTCCACATGCTCTTCGTTTCCTTCGCGAGCTTCTGATCAACAACCAATCGGGAAGTTAATTCGGACCAGCTCCTCATGATCGTTCGACAAATAATAGTCGCCTTTCGCTCTGCGAAAGAGCGATCTTTCGCGGAGCGAAAGGCGACTCTGTGACAATTGATTGTCGAACGCTCCTCACGTGGGCTTCGCCCACACCCCAGAGGTTTTGATGAGCGGCGGTGTGTTGGTGCTTGAAGGAGACGACGTGTCGCGGGACGGTGGACGCAGGACGGTGGAGTTGTTACCGATTCCTCGGCACCGGGAGCACGTCGTGAGTTTTGCCAGCCAGTTTCTGACGCAGTTCAACAGCCACGTCACATCGGGATGATCCTGCTTTGACCGGATGATCTTCAAGGGGTATTTGCCCTTTCATAGCGAGACCTCGCTCAATTCCTGGGTGGACTACGGGTTGCAGATGCGGCGTACCGAGTTCATGGCCCCCCCCCCTCGGCGAATCCCTCCTCGGAGCCATCGTTCGCCGCCACGACCACGGACTCCCCTTGGCCACATGAAACATGCGCGTACGGCGCGTAGATGTGGCAGAGTAAGATTCGAAGAGATCCAAGAACGTTGAGAAATCGATCCGGGTAGAACGCATCGCCATTTCTTGCTGCATCAACCAAAGATTGATCCACATTAGCTTGGGGATGAATGCGAGTCGAGAAGCGACTTCGGCGAATGTCATTTGGAAATCTCGTATCGATTGTACGGATTGTTGGAGTCGTATGAATTCCCCAGCCGGAATCTCGCAAATGTTGATCCGGTCAGACAGGCTGCCTCTTCTGTCGTAATCGTCAAGGAGAACAATGCGCTCAGGGGAATATGTAACGTTTCGGCATCATGTACCGCCTGATTCGTCAACGTGTGTTAGGGTTGCATCATAGACTTGATGGATGGTCTCGATTTCCCGAGAGGGAAGAGGAATCTCATGCCGCAGTTAAGCCTTGCATCTTGGATTCTCGTGGTCGTGGTGGGCCTGTTCACCGCGATCGCTGCGATCTGGGATTACCGACAGCACCGAATTCCGAACAAGCTGACACTCCCCGTGTTCTTCGCGGGGTGGGTCTATCAGGGGGTGTTCCACGGCTGGCCCGGGATCGGGAACGCGGCTGGTGGCTTCCTCGTCGGGTTCGGCGTGCTGTTCCTGCTCTGGATTGTCGGGGGCGGGGGCGGCGGAGATGTGAAACTGATGGGTGCCCTCAGTGTCTGGCTCGGCTATCGACTGACACTGCTCGTGCTGATCTCCAGTACGGCCACGGTCATTGCCGGAACATTGGTCATCATCGTCTGGAGTGTCTTCACCAAGGGAGTGCGCGGCATGAAAACCGAGTACCTCGCCAAGGCAAAGACTTCTGAGGGCAAGCCTAAAGCCGAGACCGCCGACGAGAAGAAACGCCGACGCATCATGGCCTACGCCATTCCGGTCTGCGTGGCCACCTGGATCGTCATGGCCTGGAAGCTTCCAACTCTCGACCAACCCGTCGCACCGGCTCCAGTTCAAGCCCAGACTGTGGAGGCGGCGTGATGCTGCGAACACCCAACTTACCTCGGACAACGCGGCGCGGCATCCTGAGTGCAGAGCTGTTGCTCACACTCCCGATTCTGACGGTCTTGTTGTTCGGATTGCTCGAATTCTCCCTGTTGTTCTTTGCCCGCGGTGACGTGGTCGAAGCCAGCCGCGCGGGAGCCCGAGCGGCGAGGCTGTACGGAGCCACGACCGAATCGATCGAGGCCGAAGTGCTGTCTTCACTCGGCGGGCGACTTGCTCCCCATGCCCGAGTGACCGCCGATCTGGGCACGAAGTCCGGGGACGAAGTCAGCGTTGCCGTTGAGGTCCCGATGGCAGTCGCCTCGCCCGATCTGCTGTGGATGATCGGCTACAGCCTCAAAGACCGCGAACTGCTCTGCGAAACACGTATGGCAAAGGAATGAATGAACTCCGACGACGGATCGTCACCATTTGCCACCTCCACACACACGTCTGGAACCTTCTGGAGACCTTGAAGTGAAACGTCTGTCACCCGCCACACTCACTCTGCTGATGCTACTGATTGTCGGCGGCCTCGTGCTGGCCTATGTCGGCAAAAAGCTGCTGGCCCGCGATGAAAAACCGTCCGTCGATAAACTCATCAACGTGCCGATGGCCGTGGCTGACCTCGAGCCGGGCACCAAGATCACGGCGGCACACTTGGCAATCGGCAACCGGTTCCAGTCGAAGATCACTCCCGACATCGTCAAGAGCGATCGCGTGCTGATTGGTCGAGTCGTCAAGACGAAGATCAAGGCTGCGACCGCCATCAGCACTCTCGATCTCTACCCTCCGAACGAGGGCCCGCCCTTGAATATCAGCAAGGGCATGCGAGCGGTCACGATCTCCCTCTCCGATGGCACAGCGGCGGTCGACGGACTGGTGAAAGCGGGCAACTATGTGGACATTCTTTTCGTCCCGGCTCACTACCGCGATATCGCCAAGAACGGCGGCATGATCATGACCCTGTTCAAGGGAGTGCATGTGATCGCGATGAACGCGGATGCGTCCGGCACCATCGTCGGCAGCCGCGGCGCGAACACCGTCACCCTGGAGATGACCCCGGATCACGCCAACATCCTGCGGCTGGCCAGCCAGAAGGGACAGATGACTCTCACCTACACGCCGGATGGCAAGGCCGAGAACCAGTTCGCCCTCCGCGATCAGGACCGGGCCTACTTCGATGAGATCCTGGGCCTGAAGACTCCCGAAGAAAAGAAGAACGACGACAAGCGACCGACTGTGACGGAGTTGTTCTCCGGAGCCAGCCGCCGCTTGCAGACCTTCAAGGACGGCCAGCGGAGTGATCGCTACGCCATCGAACGCTTCGACTACAACCGTCCCGCGTATGCCAATGGCTATGGCTATGGCAATGGCTATGGCAATGGCGGCGGGGACTTTGGTTACGGCGGCTACAACACTCCGCCACCAATTCCGGTAGATCGCAATCGAGATGATTATGGTGGCGGCAACGGCAACGGGTTCTACTCTGTGCCGCAAGGAGCCGTGGGTGACTCAGCGGCAGGCTTTGGCGGAGCTGCTGCAGCCGGAGCGGGTGGTCCTCCCGAAGGCAACCCCTAGTGGATACGTATCGAACAGACCCCGCCGAACTCCAGATCGGCGGTTGGTCTGTCGGTGCTGACATGTGATGAGTGAAGCGGTTCGGAATGGTTCCGAACCCGAGCAGACACCCTTCGAGATGCAGAGATTTTCTGTGTTGTCATTGCGAACACTCCGATTGACTTCGCCCACACGCACCCGGCGTGGCAGCATCGTCATGTTCGTCGCAATGGCCGTGCTGGTGGTCGGTGCCTGCCTGGCCCTGGTCTTCGACCGGCTGTGGCTCGATGCCGCTCAAGTCGAACTGCAAGCCGCAGCTGAGGCGGCCGCACTTGCGGGAGCGGGGCAACTGGCCAGCGATGCCCGGCTCAATCCGAAGTCGATTGATCTGGCCACTCCAGCGCGAGAGGCAGCGATCGCCATCGCGCAGAAGAATTTTTCCGTGGGAGCTCCGGTTGAACTTCAGAGTGGAGAGCAGGGAGATGTTCAGGTCGGCACGATCGAGATGTCCCCGGAAACCGGAGAGTCGATCTTCGTCGCGGATACAGAACGACCCACGACGTGTGTGGTGAAGGCAGCCAGACTGAGAAGCCGAGGCAACCCGGTCGCCCTCCTGATTCGAACAGCATCGGGTCGCTCCTCCGGCGATGCCCAAGCCTTCGCCGAAGCCAGTGTCGACAATCGCATCATTGGTGTGCAGCCCAGCGACAACTCCCCCGTGCCCGCATTGCCGCTGGCCATCCTCCACACCCATGTTGACCCCCGTCGCCCTGATACGTGGCAGCGTCAGATCGAGATGCGGTTCGGCCCCGATCGGTACGGCTACGACGCCGCAACTGGATCAGTCACAGCTGGCCCCGATGGGATTCCCGAGATCCTCTTGCACACCGCCTCGCCGAGTGCGGACAAGGACGATGCCGCCAAGGTCAACCTACTCACGATCAACATCGGCAACGGATTGCACGAGTCCCAAGTCGCCAGCCAAGTCAAGACCGGTTGGACCGTCAAACACCTGAAGAACTTTGGAGAAGAGTTCCGCACCGACCAAGGCCCACAGACACTCGACGCCGACGCCAGTTTGGTCGGTCCAGTGCAGGACGAACTCCAGCAACTGGTCGGCCAGAGCCGCATCTGCGGTTTGTACACCAATCACCAAATCACCTCGCACACACTGGGCCACGCCGCCATCGTCAACTTGGTGGGGATTCGTGTCCTCTCCATCGAAGACGCGGGCGGACAGTCGCTGCACATCACTGTTCAGCCCGCCGTGATCGCCACTCGCACAGCTCTGCTCACCACGCACGATGCCGCTTGGATGAGCGGTGACAGCAGTGAGAAGACCAACCCGTACATCTACAAACTGTTCCTCAGCCACTAACCAGTGGTCGTTCGAACCTTCGCAGGTGCGGGCGATGAACTTCCTCTGATCGTTTGACAGGACCACCTGCCATGGGCGTCGATAACCGTCGAACCTTTCAACAACTCAAGACCAAGCTGCACCGCCAGATTGTCGACTCGATCGACATGTCGAAGTCGGGCGAGCTGGGCGATGACGAATTTCGCAAGCAGCTCAAAGGACTGGCCACCCACCTGTGTGCCCGTCCCGAAGCCAACCTGCAAGGGCGCGATCGTGACCTGATGGTGCAGGAGCTGATGGATGAAATCTACGGCTTCGGCCCCATCCAGGAACTGATGGATGATCCCGAGATCAGCGACGTGCTGGTCAACGGGCACGACACGGTGTTCGTCGAGCGGAACGGTCTGCTGGAGCGGACAGATGTGAAGTTCGCAGATGACGCCCATCTGCTGCACTTCATTCAGCGGCTCGTCGGCCAGGCGGGTCGCCGGATCGACGAGACCTCGCCGATGGTCGATGCCAAGCTGCCGGATGGATCGCGACTGCATGCCGTCATTCCCCCGCTGGCTCTGCGCGGACCGACGCTGTCGATTCGCCGGTTCAAGTCCAAGATCATGCAGTTCGAAGACATGGTGCGGATGGGCACGCTCGCTCCCGAAATGGCCGAGTTCCTGATCCAGTGCGTCCGTGGCCGCATGAACGTCCTGCTCTCGGGCGGTACGGGTGCCGGGAAGACGACCATGCTCAACAACCTGAGCCGGTTCATCCCCGCCACCGAACGCGTGATCACGATCGAAGAAACCGCCGAACTCCAGCTGCAACAGGCAGATGTGGTCGGCCTCGAAACCCGTGTGTCGAACGTGGAAGGCAAGGGGATGATCTCGCCGCGTGACCTGCTGCGAAACTCCCTGCGGATGCGACCCGACCGGATCATCGTCGGCGACGCTCGCGGGGGTGAAGTACTCGACATGCTGCAAGCCATGAACACCGGTCACGACGGCTCGATGAGCACCGTCCACGCCAACGACACCCGTGACGCCCTGCAACGGCTGGAACTGATGATCGCTCTGTCGGGAGCCGAACTTCCGACGCGGGTGGCTCGTCAGTACATCGCTTCGGCGATCCAGATCTTCCTGCATGTGGCTCGTCTGGCCAACGGCGAACGCAAGGTGATCCGCATCTCCGAGCTGACCGGGGTCACGAACGGTGAGTTCGACATCGAAGACATCTTCGTCTACCGCATGGCCGGTGTGGACGCTGCGGGCCGCATGCTCGGGTCGTTCTACGCCACCGGTTACGAGCCACAATGTGTCCGCCGCATCGCCGCTCGTGGGATCGATGTGAACCCGAAACTGTTCGCAGCTCGCGAACTGAAGTCGGGCTTCGAGGCGACTTCGATCTTCTCTTGAGACTGACCGAGTGGGATAGGCTTCCAGCCTTTCGACCACTGACGACGACAGGCTGGAAGCCTATCCCACGAAATATCCCCCACGGACTGATGTCCCGAGGCAGACATGGCCAGCGACCTGATTACTCCTCATCCCGAGTTCGGAGGCATTCTGCGCGAGCAGGAGACCTACTCGACTGGCGATTCGAATGACGTAAGCAACCGCATCAACTCGTGGTTCGACCTGCTGATGATTCAGTCCGGCATTGGGCTCTCGCCCAGCATGGTGCTGGCCCTCAGTCTCTGTACCGGTGTGGCACTCGGCGGACTGGTGTTCGTCCTGCAAGAGAATCCGATTACGACGGCCATTGCCTCCTTCATCGGGTTCATTGCTCCGGTCGTCATCGCGGTCCTCATGCGCAGCCGTCGTCAGACGGTCATGATGAACCAGATGCCGCCGATGATTGACGAACTCTCCCGCGCGGCCAAGACCGGTCGCAGCCTCGAAGCCTGTCTCCAAGTCGTGGCCAACGACACTCCGGCTCCATTGGGAACAGAACTGCGTCGTTGTACCGACCGCGTGGCCTTCGGGTTACCGCTGTCTCAAGCTCTGGAAGAACTGCCGATTCGTACCGGACTGGTCAGCACCAGCGTGCTCGCGACCGCTCTTGGTGTCCACCGAGAAACGGGCGGTGACCTGGTGCATGTGCTGCATCGTCTGTCCGCCACCATTCGAGACCGCATCCAGTTCCAGGGCCGACTCGCAGCGGCCACAGCGGCCAGTCGAGCGGTGGCGATCATGATGATCACCTTGCCTCCGGCGATCCTGGCGTTCTTCATCTTCCGCGATCCCGACTACCTGCAGAACCTGATGAACTCGACCTGGGCCAGCCGGTTAACGGTCCTCGCGATCATTCTGCAAATCATCGGTTCGCTGTGGGTGATGCGAGTCCTGGCGACGAGCAAGCAGTCGTAACACTTCGACCTCCCACACAGTTCATTCCCCCATCGCAATCATTTCAGACTGACGGACCCGGCGATGAACAACTTTCCTTTTGTGACCGTGATGATTCTGCTGTCGGTGATCTTGATCATCCGGATCATCTATAAAGCCTGGCGCTCCCGTCAGGCAGACCCCACGATCCGCCGTCGGTCGGAGTCGTCCAGTGTCATCCAGCGCTCAGTCGCTGCGAAGTCGGTTCCGACACCGCTGCAGCCACCGCCGATTCCACCGGTCGCGGCAGCTCCCGCAGTTGTGACTCCAACCTCGCCAGCCGCTCGTGTCACTCGTGATTCCATCGCTTCGATTCACGACGATGAGTCCACGAGTCGTATCACATCGGAGGGGAGCCGCTCCCGCATTTTCGGCAACAAGCCCGCTGGTTCGGCCATCTGGGACTCTGCCGGGTATGTGACTGCTGGTGGTCAGGCCCAGAAGGCGAAAGCAGACGCCGCCACTCTCCCGATCGAAGATGCGGTACTGGGTGACGGAAGCGATCTGGTCTTCGGGCCCGTCACGACCACACTTTCTTCCATGTTGCCAGAGTCCGACGATCGTCGACGCGAGTTGACTCGTACCCTCCAGAACGCCGGGTACTATGGCCGCAATGCCTGGCACAATCTGGCCTCGATCCGTTACCTCGGCATCTTTCTGCCGATCATCTTCTGCGGACTGATGCTGGTCTTCGGACCGCCTCGCCTCGAGTCGCTGCTGATTGCTGGAATCGTGTTTCTGCCACTCGTTGGCTGGGCAGTTCCGACCCTCATCGTCCGCAATAAGGCCGGGGCTCGGCTCCAAGAGATCAGCAACGGCATGCCCGACATGCTCGACCTGCTCAACATGTGCGTCAGCCAGGGGATGACCGTTCCCAAGGCGATGGGCCGTGTCGGCGGCGACTTAGAGCCGGTCTACCCCGCATTGGCTAAGGAACTGAAGATCGTCATTGAGCAATCCCGCATCGGCTCAATGGATCAAGCCCTGACCGGCTTCAGCCAGCGAGTCGACGTGCCGGAAGTTCACTCCTTCACCTCGCTCATTATCCAGACCGACCGCATGGGCACCAGTATGAGTGATGCTCTGGTCGACTACTCGGACAGCATGCGAGAAACGATGCGTCAGCGGTCCGACCAGAAGGCCAACTCCGCCACGTTCAAACTTCTGTTCCCGACCGTGCTCTGCCTGCTCCCCGCCGTGTACCTGTTCCTGCTCGGCCCCGCTGTGATCCAGCTGTCCGACTTCTACACGGGTCGTGGCCGCGAAGTTCTTCAGACCACGGGTGCAGGAGTTGGCTCTTCCACTGGTCAGGCCACGAACGGTCGGTAAGCCAGTGACTGCCAGAGTTCGCGAGTCTAGGTGAACTGAAGACCACGACCCCGGCAGGGGTCATAGAAATTAGCCGGTGGTTGAGCGTCAGCGACACCACCGGTTTGCAATCCCGACTCACGATATCGCATCCCGGAAGGGATGCCAGAGGGCGTGAATGGCATGTGCCATGTGACCCTGAGTGACCAGGTGCTGAATCACCGGCGAATTGCTGTCACCTCGACCGGCAGGGGTGAGTGTCGGACCACCTGTTACGGTGACTGACTGCTCTGGACCTCTTCCAGGGACTTCCGCGTCTCAGGCGGCAGCACTTTGTCGGCATGTCCAGCAGCTTGATTGAGATCATCGAGTCCCAAGGCCCGCGCTGACTCTTTGGTGGCGTCTGCTCGATGACCGGCTCGGTGCAACGCCAATGCCAGCGACGCGCGAATGCGGACCGAGTTCGGATAACGCTGGGCCGCCTCGCGATACCTCAAGATCGCCGCTGAGAGAGACTCCGGCGAGACGGCTTTTGCTTGGGCCATTAGGTCACCGAGCAACTCGTAGGTCAGTGGATTCTCCGGGTTCCGGAGGATCGCTTCTCGGCCCGCGTCCAACGCGGCCTCGGTGAACTCACCGGACTCCGACTCCGAGGCTCGCAGCTGGAGCAGCCAGACCCACGGCTCCGGATTGAGCGGGTCGATCTCGGCAGCTGCGATGAGTTGCCGGCTCACCATGCCCGAATTGCGGGACTGTGCCATGGTGTCGAGAGCCAGCGAGATTTCAGCCCGGCAAAGAGTATTGGGGACGAGCGAGGTCCGCAGGCACACCAGCCCCAGCACCCCGCATCCGATCGCCAGTGCCAGGCAGACCGGCAGAGCGAGTGGGGAGACATCGTGGGGTTTCGGCGTCTCACACGGCTCGGCTTTCATCCGTTGCGGAGAGGTCACCAGACACGCGAGCAGCAGTGCCCATGTTTGAAAGATCGCGGGCATCGCGATCCCTCCCGCACCGCACAGATGCAGTGTCAACGCCAGCCATGCCGCCCAAATCGGGGCCACGCGAAACCCCGACGACAGCGAGGTCAGCCAGCCTCCCACGAACGGGCACGCGATCAGAAAGACCCACAACCGACCATCCGCCCCTGCTCCAAAGGCGATCTGCTGGGCAACGACAATCGCCGGACCGGCCAGCGCGCAGAGCACTCCCTCGGACCACCTCAGCTGGGGAAGTGGGCGATCAGTCGTTCTTGAGTCCGCCTCAGTCATGACCGCCCGCCATCCGGCTCGCACTCCCCAAATGAGCAGCGCCATCAACCCGGCCCAGGCGACGACTCCCGCATTCGCCCACACATCCAACAGCAGATTGTGAGGGTCGAGAATCTCCTCGCTCGCTCCCGCCAATTTGTAGTGCAGGTAGTTCGGTCGGAAGTTCCCCGGCCCCACTCCCAACCAGATGTGGTCGAGGATCAGCTGGGACGTGGCGGCCCAGTATTCGAGGCGGTACTTGAGGGACTTCGGGGCTTCCGAGATAACTTGTGTATCGATCAGTCCCAGCATCAGCGCGAGCGACAACAGGACGAACCCGGCGAGGGCGACCGTGATGGCCGCGATCGTGCCTTGGCGGAACCACTGACCGGTCTTGCCGACAAACCAGTAGGCACCACACGCGAGTAAGACTCCCAGAAAGGCCGTACGGCTCTTCGTCATGACCAGGCACAGAACCAGCAACCCATACACGGCCACTGTCATCAAGCGCAGGCCCCAGCCCTGCACCCATCCGGGGTGTGAATCGGCTTCGCCGCGCCCGATTGACCGTGACAGTGTCAGCCCGCTGGCCAGTGCCAACCAGACCCCCACCGCCAGCACTCCCGCCAGCGAATTCGCTAAAGCGAAGCAGCCCATCGGCTCCGTGCTGCTGCGTAGCCGGTCGATCAGCATCCTCTGGGCACCGCCCTGCACCGATTGAAAATCGCGTCCGAGCGAGGTCGCGACCTCCCGCATCCGCTGCGACTCCTCGGCAGTGAGTGTGGCTTCCTGCTGATGGAGTGTTTCCCATTCCGTGACGAGCTGGGCGTTCTCCTTGAACCAGACTTGGTTCTGCCAGATACCGTACCCGGCGAGGACCACACTGATCGCCAGCACGGTCCGGATCAGGGTGCCGCCGTGCCCGCTCTCGAACCGTTTGCGAAACTCGAACCATAACAGCAGCGAGGCCATCCACTCCCACGCGACATTGATCGCCGCCCGCTTCTGACCCGATCCCAGGACAATCGCCCCGGAGGAAACCAGCTGAGCGGCCACCAGCACGATTACGGCGGCATCGACCCGATCGGGACGACGCGGGCCCTCCCCGTTTCGCCAGCGCAGCCAATGCTGCGCGGCACAGTACCCGAGCGTCAGCAGCACCAGCCAGAGGGTGTCACCCTCCGCAGCTGACTCGGTCGGTAGAAAGAATCTGGCCCCGAGGAGTCCCGCCAACCAGACCGTCGACCAATCTCGCGACAGGGCGGGATCAGCGGCGGCAGACGGCGAGTCGCAGCGGGTACGGGTCGCGGCCAAGGGGCACCGTCTCGGCAAACAGGAGGCGGGTCACTAAACCTTGATCGTATCATTCATCGCCGGATCCTCGCGGAGAATCGCCAGACCCGCCTCGCGATCCGGGACGATGATCCACAGCTTATCGAGGTTCGTGACCTGCAACACTTCCAGACAGTAGAAATGCAAACCGCAGATGACGAATCGACCCTCGCGAGTTTGCATCTGCTGCCACAGCCGGTACAAGATCTCGATAAATGACGAGCCGAAAAACTGCACGTATTTCAGATCGAGCAACACCTTGGGAACGGTGGCTTCTCCCGCGTCATGCACGACGCGCGACACGGTGGGAATCACATCCTCACCGAGATGCTGCATGTCCTCGCCAAATTCCACGATGGTGACATCACCATCCAGAATGATTCTCGGTTTTTTCGATAGTGACATGAGGTGGCCTCTACTCCGGGAGTCGCTTCTGCATCCATGCTATCTCAGCGAAATGGCGGGTCAAGACACTTCTGAGAATCGCGGATGTACATCCGTATCAGGGAGACGCCGCGTTGCTGACTACTTCCGTGGAGGAACTTGTTTGAGCAGACTTGTGCAGGCTGCCACGATTTCCGCGGGCTCAGCCATTCGCCCCGGGCCGATTGCCCCGCAGCTGAGCCAGCCGTCCATTGGACCGATGGTGTGCAGACCGTCGGCTTGGACCTGCGCCACGTTACGCTGGACCGAGGGCTTGACCCACATCTCGTTATTCATCGCCGGGGCGAGCAAGATCGGACAGGTGGTGGTCAGGGCAAGTAAGCTCACGAGGTCATCGGCGGCTCCGGTGGCCAGCTTGTGCAGGCAGTCCGCACTGGCTGGGGCAATGACGTACAGATCGGCGCGCCGAGCGAGACCGATGTGTTCCCCCTGATGGTGTTCCTGCGGGGCGAAGATGCTGTCGTAGACTGGCCGACCGGTGAGTGCCTCAAACGTCGCGGCCCCGATGAACTCCCGAGCCGCCTTGGTCATCACGACCGAGACCCGCGCCCCCGCCTGCACGAGCTTGCTGACGAGATCAGCGGTCTTGTAGGCCGCGATCCCGCCAGTGACTCCGATGAGGATTTCTCGGTTCTTCATGCTTGGTCTCCGTAGGAGAGTTCTCAGTCATCAGTCGTCAGTTTTCAGTAAGGACGACCGGGCAGTGCCCTGACTGATGACTGATGACTGAAAACTGAAAACTGATCACTGAAAACTTCCCCCTACTTCCCGGCCCGCTTGATCCGCTCATCGAGCGTCGTCGTGGTTTCCTTCAGGACATACTCCAGGTAATCGTCCTGCTCGTGGATCAGTGACTGCACCGCCACGTCGAGAGCCGCCTGGCTGTCGAAGAAGCTCAGGGCGCGGAGCGATTCCAGGCGGACTCGCGGGTGCTCGTCGTTCACCAGCGTCTCCAACACCGTCAGCACCTCCGGCACGCGATCACGCTGGTAGCACAACACTCGCGTGGCTGCGGCCCGAGCCTTCGGCTCCTTCGAAGCGAGCAGCCTCTTCAACAGCACGACATCGACCACATCATGCTGCTGCTTGACCCACAACGCTTCGAGCAGGTTGTGCTGGACATGAATGTCGTCCCCCTTTTGGGCGGCGACCCACTTGTCGACGGCGGCGATGACCTGAGCCTCGTCCCGCTCGCGGAGTTCGAGGCGAGCCTTTTCGCGGGTCCGGTACTCGGGAGTCTTCTGCATATCGAGGATGTCGAGCAGATGCTCAATCGTAGCCCCCACGATCAACGCAGGCTCCACCAGCGGACGCTTCTTGTGAGTCACGCGCCAAATGCGGCCATGCACGTGGTCGCGGTTCGGATCACGCAACGAGTGCTGCATGTGACCGACTAGCGGATTGAACCAGTCGGCAATGTACAACGCCCCGTCCGGTCCCAGCACGATGTCCACAGGCCGATAGTTAGGGTCGGATGACCGAATGAGTGGCTCGACCGGGTCAGCTGCGAAGCCGGAGTACGGCTTGTCGTCCTTCTTGAACCGGTACTGCAACGTCCCCTGAAACCCGATGCAGTTGTTGAGCAGAAAGTCCCCTTGCATGTCATCCGGGAAATGCCGACTGGACACCAGTTCGCAACCGCATGTCGGTCGCCATTGCTTGACCAGGAACTGCTTCAGGTTGGGATGCTTGCGGGGATGATCGACATCACCCGAGAAGGCCGCTGCCACGTAATTCGCCCCGCCGGAGGCATCGGCCACGAAGTTCTGTCCCCAGTCATCGAAGCAGTGGCCCCACGGATTGGCGAACCCATACGAGACGTACACATCGAGCTTCTCAGTCTTCGGCTCGTAGCGGAAGACGGCTGCGTTGTTGACCCGCTCGGGGCCGTAAGGGGTCTCGATTTGGGAGTAGTGGAAGGTGCCTTCATGGAAGTACATCTCGCCGCCGGGACCAGTCTCGAAGGCGTGCATCGCGTGGTGCGAATCGGCGGTGTCGAACCCGTGCAGGATGATATCATTCGTGTCAGCGACATCATCGCCATCAGTGTCCTTCAAGAAGTGCAGGTTCGGCTGGAGCGAGACATACGCCCCGCCATCGGCCAGCTCGATCCCGATCGGCAGGTGCAGACCCCGCGCGAAGACGGTCTGCTTGTCGGCTTTGCCATCGCGGTCGGCATCTTCCAGGATCAGGATCTTGTCATCGACCGGCGTTCCGGGAAGGTACTGCGGGTAGCTCGGATTCGTTCCGACCCATAGCCGCCCCTTGCGGTCAAAGGTCATCGCCACCGGGTCCTTGAGGTCGGGGAACTCCACCTCGGAAGCGTAGAGCGATATCTCAAAGTCGGGCGGCAGCGTGAAGCTGGCCTTGGCTTCTTCGGGGGTCGTGAGATGGACTTCATTCTTGAAGTTGGTCTCAATGCTCACGAAGTCGCCGGTCCCGCTGTCGTCGATCGACTGCTTCGGCGTGCCTCCGCTGGCCGTCTGCCAGATGCGGCCATCGCGAACGGCGATCATCTTTCTCAGCTTGGCAAACTCGGCCGGAAAGTTGGTCACCCCGAACGGCGTCTTGCGTTGCCCGTAGATGTAACAGCCGTTGACCGAGCGGTAGTCGTAGTAGAACTGCTTGTTCTTCTCCTGGACCTCGGCATAGAGCTTTTCGAGGTTGCACTTCGCCGCCGGGGCCGGTCCGCTGAGGGCCTCGTTCATGATCGGGGCGAGGACCGCGTACCCCGCATCGCTGAGGTGGACCCCGTTGATGGTCAGGTACTTGCCACTCGCGCTGGACTCCGCGAAGAGCTTCTTCGTCGGCGTGAACAGGTCGACGAACCCGACCTTGCTGGCTGCGGCCAGCTTCTGCATCGCGGCGGTGTACATCTCGATGCGAGCGTTGTTCCATGTCCCCGCGAGGATCTTGCGATCGGTGCGGTCTTCATTCGCGATGGGTGAGAGTAACACGAGACGCGGCGGTGCCTTGCCGTCGTAGCTCGTGGTGGTCGTCTTTTGGATGAAGTCGGCAAGTTCCTTTTCGAACTTCGCCAGCCCCTTGTCGCCGCCGAACGATTCATTGAACCCGAAGGCCGCGAGGATCACCTGTGGCTGGTGATCTTCGAGCCGATGCCCGTGGTCCTCGAACTTGTCCTGCCGAGGCCGCAACACCACCTCATCCGCTGACCAGCCGAGGTTCCGGAACACCAGCTTGTGCTCCGGATACCTCGCATGCAGCCGCGTCTCGTAATGCCCAAAGAACGACATCCGCTCGGCGAACGTGTTCCCGATGACGACAACCTTGTCACCCGGATTCACTGTCAGCGGGGTCTCGGCGAACGCGAGATCACACAGACCTAGCGACAGACCGATCACGGTCACAAAGGCAATCAATCGCTGCATGGAGCCACTCACGTCCAAGGGTGAAGAGATCAAAGGCACCGCCTCGGGAAGCCATCGATTCTGGCATCTGCGGCAGTCGATGTAAACGCATCGGAAAGAGGACACTTCGCGCTGAGTCCGATACGGTCGTCGGACACTCCGAGTCCGACGACTTTGAGTCAACGGCACCAGTCGGCTTCCGCGCGGAGTGTCGCAATCGTGCTTTGCACTTTGGGAATGGTCCACCACAACTTTCCGTTTTCACCCGGGGGAGTTGAGCCGGAGACAACGAAGTCGCTTCGATGGTGAGTCATGAGCGGCTTCTGTTTAAGAAAGATCTCATGAAGTTGTTTCGGACCGAATCCATTACGGCTGAGAGAAATGAAAAACGCCTCGCAGAGGCGGGGCGTTTTCCGTTCATTCAGGCGTGAGGACTAGCGGTCGCTGCGATCCCGTCCACGATCTGGGGAGCCGCGATCACTTCCACGATCTGGCCCTCGGTCACGGTCGCCACCACGATCTCGGTCACGATCGCTGCCCCGGTCAGGAGCTGGTCCGCGATCACGGTCTCCGCCTCGGTCGCTGGAGGGTGCAGGTCCCCGGTCACGGTCGTAGCCCCGGTCACTGCCGCGATCTGGGGCTGGCGCACGATCACGGTCACTCCCACGATCTGGGGCCGGTCCACGGTCGCGGTCACTCCCACGATCAGAAGCCGGTCCGCGATCCCGTTCGTAACGGTCACCACCACGGTCTGGTGCCGGTGCTCGATCACGGTCACCACCGCGATCCGGCGCTGGCCCGCGGTCACGGTCGCCGCCCCGGTCAGGAGCTGGTCCACGATCCCGATCACCGCCGCCACGAGGGCCGCGATCCCCACGATCATCGCGAGGAGGACGGTCTCCGCCTCGGTCGTCACGTGGAGGACGCTCACTGCGTTCCGGGCGCTCGCCACCTTCAGCTGCGGGAGCTGGGGCAGTCGGGCCGCCGTTCCGCTCGATGAGCACAGCCTTATGCGACAGCTTGACGCGGTTCTGATCGTCGACGGCGATGACCTTCACTTCGAGCTTGTCGCCGACCTTGCAGACTTCACTGACCGACTTCACGAACCCTTCGGCGAGTTCGCTGATGTGGCACAGTCCGTCCTTGCCGGGGGCGATTTCGACGAAGGCACCGAAGTCCTTGATCGAGCTGACCGTGCCGTTGTAGACGCGGCCCACCTTGATCTCTTCGGCGATCGCCTCGACGCGAGCCAAGGCGTCTTCGCAACCGACCTTGTTGGTTCCGGAGATCAGCACCTTGCCGTCGTCGGTCACGTCGATCTGAGACTTGGTCTGCTCCTGGATCGCGCGGATATTCTTTCCGCCGGGTCCAATCAACAGGCCGATCTTCTCGGGATCGATCCGCGTCTGGAGAATTCGCGGAGCGTAGTCGGAGATCTCCGGACGCGGGCGACGAATCGCACTGAGCATCATTCGCAACAGTTCGAGACGAGCGTCACGAGCTGCGGCCAGAGTGGCACGGATGATCTCTTCGTTGATGCCGTCGATCTTGAGATCGAGCTGAATCCCAGTGATCCCCTTCTGGGAACCCGCGATCTTGAAGTCCATGTCGCCGAAGTGATCTTCGTCGCCCATGATGTCGGTCAGCAGCACGTACTTGCTGCCTTCCTTGACCAGACCAATCGAGATGCCCGCGACTGGCTGCTGAATCGGCACACCTGCGTCCATCAGACTCAGCGTGCCACCGCACACCGAGGCCATCGAACTGGAGCCGTTCGATTCGGTGATGTCCGAGATCAAGCGGATCGTGTAGGGGAACTGCTCGGACTTCGGCAGCACCCACTGAATCGAACGTTCCGCGAGAGCCCCGTGACCGATTTCCCGGCGACCTGGCCCACGAATCGGCTTGCACTCCCCGAGCGAGTAGGACGGGAAGTTGTAGTCGAGCATGAATGGCTTGGCGAACTCGCCAAACAGGCCATCCGACTTCTGCTGGTCACGAACAGTGCCCAATACCACGGTACAGATCGACTGCGTTTCCCCACGGGTGAACGTCGCTGAACCATGCACACGCGGCAGCACCTGGACTTGGCAATCGACTGCCCGCAGATCCCCCGGACTACGGCCATCGAGCCGCTTGCCCGAAAGGGTCAGATCGCGGCACGCCTGGTGATCGACGGCAGAGACGGCATCCTTCAACTGCTGTAGGGTGCGGCCATCAGCCAACTCGGTCGCCCCGTTGGCAAAATACTTCTCGACAAGGCTGTGCTTGACCAAGCCCGCTGCGTGAGAGCGTTCCTTCTTCTTGGGATTCGAGCGAGCGTCGCACAGGCGGTCGTAAGCTTCGGACTTGACCTGATCGAGGAAGGGGTTCTTGGCAGCCGCCTTGTAGGGGACCTTGGCCTTGCCACCCTTCTCGACCAGTTCCTGCTGCATCTGGCAGATTTCGATGATCGCCTTATGCCCAAACATCAGGGCGTCGGCCATCAGGTCTTCCGGCAATTGATCCCCGAAGCCTTCGATCATCAGGATCGAGTCGAGGCTTCCCGCCACGATCAGGTCCAAACGCGATACAGCCACCTGCTGCACGGTCGGGAAGAGCACGAATTCATCGTTGATCAGACCGACGCGAACGCCAGCAATCGGTCCGGCGAACGGCAGCGGAGAGACGGCCAGAGCGGCACTGCCGCCGGTGATCGACCAGACATCGGGATCATTCTCGCCATCGCAGGACAGCACGTTGGCCATAACCTGGACTTCGTCGATGAACCCTTCTGGGAAGAGCGGACGGATGGGACGGTCGGTCAACCGCGAGGTCAGCACTTCCTTCTGGGTCGGACGGCCTTCCCGCTTCAGGAACCCACCGGGGAACTTACCAGCTGCGGCGAGCCGCTCCCGGTAGTCGCAAGTCAGGGGGAAGAAGTCAGTGCCGGGCCGGGAGGGACCGTTTTGAGCTGCGACAAAAACCGATGTCTCACCAAACTGGACGAGGACAGCACCACTGGCCTGCTTGGCCCATTCTCCTGTCGTAATGGTGAGCGTACGACCCGCGATTTGACGTTGAACAGAGACCTTCACTGGGACAACCCTCTACTTCGAAGAAAACAACCGACTTTGAAACAGACTGCCTGAACCGATCCGACACCAACACCAACGCCGACTCAATACACGACAGACGGGAGGAAAAGCCGAACAAATCCGCCCTGACGATTCACCGATGATTGGGCCATGCCAAAACGCCCACACGGGGAGGAGCCACGCGCTCCACCCCCGGCATGAAATTCCCAATCACTAGGCGACCGCAACCTCAACAGCTGCGACTACTTACGCAGCCCCAAACGACCGATCAGCTCGACATAGCTCGCCGGCTTGACCCGACGCAGATACTCCAGCAGACTCCGACGCTTGCTGACCATTTGCAGCAGACCACGACGGCCCGCATGGTCCTTCATTTGACGCTTCAGATGCAGCGTCAGCTCATTGATGCGATTCGTGAGCACCGCAACCTGGACTTCCGGCGAACCGGTGTCCTTCTCGTCGCGACGGTACTCTTGAATCACCTGAGACTTACGCTCTGGGGTAATGGACATGATCGAAATTCCTCTCCGACCCCGCAGCAGCGCCGCTGGGACTAGAAACCTGGGTTCTCACACTCTGTGAACAAGCGTGAATCATAACCGCAGGTTTGCGGGATGCAATCGAACGTGAAATCCCGTGACCCGCCAGTCTTCGGAAGTCGTGTGGTCACCATTCTACGCAGGGTCTCGGTCCTCCACCCGAGGGCTTTCGAGGTGTGAAACATCGGGAAATCACACGCATCACCAGAACAAGAAGCCACCGCTGGCCGGTCTTTTTCCCGCTAGAGCATGTTCAAAAATGGTCTTCAGTCGAAGCCATCAGCCATCAGCTATCAGCTATCAGCCAGAAGCCGAAACAAAACCTTCTGGCTGAAAGCTGACTGCTGACCGCTTCACTTCAATGAATCGATGGGGACGATCTTCAGCCCCGCGGCCTCGGCAACCACCGTCGTGGTGATCTTGGCCTCCATCTTGGCGTCATCCACGACCAGGCACATCTTCTCCTGCATCGGCCAAGTCAAGATGGTGTACAGCCCTTTCGCGCCGGTCGCCTTACCCAGCTTGAAAGTCTGGGCCATGTTCTTGGTATAGCCCGCGCCCTTGAGGGCGTCGCCGTCGATCACGAAGGTGACCTGTGCTTCTTCGCCGATGAAGAGGAACGCCTCCTGCAGTGGCTTCCGGGTGAATTCGATTTCGAACACCTGCTGCAATCGACCCATGACGGTCTTCGGCAGGCTGGTTCCGGTGTCCGCCACGGTCGTTGTCGGATCACTGCCGGAGAAGTTTGTGCGCGTCGATTCGTCCCACGTCAGTACCGTTCCCAGCGCCAGATTCGGACCCGCTTTGGCGGGCAGTACGGTCGTCATCGTGAGGTACGACTGGCTGGGCTGGATGATGGTGGCCTGCCGAAACGCCTCGACCATCGCCGGGAAACGCCCGATGATCTGCCGGAACCCGGATCGTGTCGGACGCATCATGCGTGATGCATTCACCAGATCCTGTTCGACGGTGGTTGGGAAACGCCTGACGTAATCATCCCGCAGAGAATCGGGCGTGCTGATCTTCCCGCTGGTCGAGTGGCTTCCCTTGGGGCGCACACGGATTTCGGAGTGAAACGTACTCCCCAGATTCAAGCTCCAGCTGACGGTCTCGGCATCCGGGCCAAACCACTCCAGCACCTTGGTGATCGCTTTCGTCGCGGAAGGCTCGAATAGCTGATCGGAATAGGTCAGCACGTCAGTCACGTCCATCATCACGGTGACGGAGCGATCACGGTCGGAGGCTTTCAACAACTGCTGAATCCCATCGGTGACACAGTCGAGTGGCTTCTCGGCGGCGTCGGACAAATCGCCGCCATAGTTCGCGGGACTGATGGCGATCGTCCGGTCATCTTTCACGTGATAGGCATAGCCGTCCTTGCTGGTGACGAACGGCTTGCCAGTGGCCGAGACCTCCTCACCGTTGAATTCCAGCACGAGGGCCGACCGCTTCTCGGGAGTCTTGAGCCGGAAGACGGTACTGATCTGCGGCGGTTCGACCTTGGACACGATACTGATGCCGATCAGCAGTTCTTCGATCTGATCCGGGTTGCGATGAGTGACTTTCTTGATCGTGGTTTCCAGCCAGCCGTAGACATCTTCGGTGAGGCTGGCCTTGAGTTCTTGCGAGGCTCGCTCGGTCCCCCAGATTCGGTCGGGACGCAGATGAATCAGAATGTTGTTCGACCCCGTCAGCATGTCGAGCGGGATCGGCTCGCCCTTGGTTGGCTCGAACTCGGCGACGAGTCTCGGGTCCGAGGTCAGCGCCTCTCGCGAGTGGGCACCCGGCGGGGAAGGGGTCTCCGGCACCATCGCTGGACCAGTCTCAGGCGCGGGCACCGTAGCCACTTGCGGACCCGGCGCTGATGTCTTTTGCATACTCAAAAAGATAACTGCCCCGAGCAGAACGACAGCGACAACGCCCCCACTGATCCAGACGACCTTGTTGCTGCGGGCTTTGCGCACTGAATGAGAGGTTCGAGAGGACGAAGTCGCCGCCTTCCCAACAGTCGCCGGGGACGGATCGGCTGCTCCGAGATCAAAGTCGAATGGGGACGGGGCCGCTGCAGTTGCTGCGTGCGATCCATGCTCCACAGCTGCGAAGGGGGATGGCTGCGGCTGCTGGGCCACGGGAGCCATCTGGTAGCCCGCCATCTGCCCGTTCATGACGGGAGCCAGCACGATTCCCTGTGGTGTCTGGACGGGGACGTAAGTGACCGGGAATTGCTGGGCAGTGGCGGGAGCCGAAGTCGGGTGATCGGGCACCCACTGGGCCCCGGTTCCGACCGCCGGTTCTCCGCTGGCCGACTCTTCATCGGCCAATTGCAGCGGGATGATCTCTTCTTCCTCGGGTGCTTGAGCCACCTGCTCCCGGAGCAGGAACGACTTTGCACAGGCCGGACACTTGCCCTTCTTGCCGAGGAGTGACCGGTCTCGCAATTTGATCGACTTGCCGCAATGCGGACAGACTACTTGAGCAGACATGACAAGTCCTGATGCGAGAGGAATCCGGGCTGCGGTCGCCCATCACCATCATAGGATGTGTTTCCTGGTCAGTCATCAGTTGTTGAGGATACGAAACGCATGTCAATCTGCGTCGACATTGCCGGATCTGCCGGTTGGTGCGAAATCGCTTCCCTTTCAGGTCGCGAAAAATCGACAGATTCCTCCTTTCGCAACACGCAAGAGCTAGGATCGTTTGGTCGAGTTCCACTTTCGCTCAAGTTTGAGCTTGAGATCGGGGCTCTCCCTCGGCAGGATGGAGTCCTGTTGAGCGTGACGACACGGATGGAATCTCAAAGGAAAGTCGGAGTCTCCGGCCATGAAACGTTTTCTCTGGTGCGCCTTGGCGTGCCTCACCACCCTGACCTCGTCCGCCGATGCGGGCTGGTTCAACTACAACTGTTGCCCGGTGGCGGCTTGTCAGCCGACCTCGTGCTACACCGCGTGTCGCGTCGAGCGGCAAACGTGCTACCGCACCGTCAACGAGACAGTGTGGGAGCCGCAGACCGTCACCTGCAACCGCACGGTGCAGGACGTCGTCTACGAAGATGTGCAGCAGACCTGCTACCGGACCGTGACCGAGCAGGCCTTCCGCGAATGCCAGTACACCGTTCAAAAGCCGGTCATGGAGACCAGCTACCGCACGGAAAACTACTGCGTGCAAAAGCCGGTCATGGAGACCCAGTACCGCGAACATTGTTACCAGGTTCGACGCCCCGTAACGACCACCGTCAATCGCCAAGTCAAGCGGATCGTCTGCACCCCAGTCACCGAGAATCACACCCGCCAAGTCTGCCGTACCGTCTACAAGCAGGTCAGCGAAACTATCAACCAGGAACGCTGTTACACCGTCCGTGAACCCGTCACCACTTACCGCACCGTGCGGCAAGTGAGCGGCGTCTGGAAGACCCAGCAGATCAACATTCCGGGTCCGGTCGTGCCTCGTTGCTCGATCGATCCGTGTACCGGCTGTCCTCGAATCAGCATGGTGCAGTGCCAGGGTTACTCGACCTGCCGCCGCTACTGGTGTCCACAAGTGTGTGAGCGCCAAGTGCCCTGCACGACCTATGTCGCTCGCGTCGTTCGTCAGAGCTGTCCAGTCACGGTTTGCCGCACAGTGCCACAGACAGTGACCGAGACGATTCCCTACTGCACGACCCGCATGGTCTCCAAAGAAGTCTGCGAAAACGTCCCGGTTCAGGTGTGCAGCTTCGTGACCGAGAACAAAGTGCAGCGGATTCCTTACCAGACCTGTCGCATGGTCACCGAGAACCTGACTCGTCAGGTGCCCGTCCAGTCCTGCCGCATGCTGACCGAAGTCCGAACCAATCGCATCCCCTACTGCGTGAGCCGTCAGGTGCCGTACACGACCACTCACAAGGTGGCCCGTTGCGTCAGCCGTGTCGAGCCCTACTGTATGACTCGCATGGTCGCCAAGACGGTCTGCCGTCAGGTGCCCTACGAAGTCTGCCGCATCGTGCCGCAAGCTCCCTGCGACTCCTGTGGAACAGGCAATGTCCTGGGAAGCGATCTCGGGGCTCCAGCCATCCAGTACGAAACCGCTCGTCCCGAGCCGATGATCATCGACCAGCCCGTCGATGTCATCGCGCCCGTGCCGGCTCCAGCTCCAGCTGCTCCGAATCTGCTGGTCCCAGAGCCCGCCGACAACAACCCGGTCCGCCTCAATGGACCGAGTGCTCTCCGCGTTCAAGGCCGTCGGTTCTAACTCACAATGAGATGGGCCTCCAGCCTGTCGATAGTCGTCTTTCGCTCCGCGAAAGAACGTCCTTTCGCGGAGCGAAAGGCGACTCTCTTGAACACCATTCATCCCCCTCACCGGGGTCACCACTCAGGGACGATGGGCCGACACGCCGTTGTGCGTCGAGGCCGGCTGCGACAGTGACGACCAGGCCAGCTGCGAGAAATCGCAGCTGGCCTGTTTCGTTTTGGGAACCACCCACCCGATGCGTCAACTCGGGTGGTAGCTCGGTGACGTTCTCCCGGAGTTGTACTTCACAGGGTGAAATGCGACGTAGCTGCCCCTCGCCAGAGGGCGCGCGAGCCAATTCGCCCACGTTCCGGCGAAACGTGGCTACGCCATAATGTTTCATTATGCTCGTGCGAAGTATAAACCCATCTTAGAATTCCCGACCGACCGTATGTTTGAGAGCGAATGAGCGTGCCTCACCCGCCCTCGCGCGAAGATTTTCCCAGCCCGCGAGGCGATTGTTTCTGCTGCGCCTTGCCCGGTTGTTCCGGATCAACCAGTCCATCGTCCGGCTGGTCCCACATCCGCCACGGGTCCTGCAGCCGACGCATTTCGGAGAGTAGCAACGCCTCCATCTCGGCCTGCTTTTCGGCGTACTTCGGATTTCCCGCAAGGTTGACCACATCCAGAGTGAACGACAATCGGGTGAGGTGGGTGACCTCGGGCCGGGCATGCTCGCTCAGCCATTCGTCCGGGTTCTGCGCGAGATTGAACAACTGCTTCTCCCGGACCTTTCCGTCCATGACATCATACTGAATCAGCTTCCAGTCGCCCTGCTTGACGCACCGCATGCCAGGCTTGGTTCCGCCGCAGTAGGCACCGTACATGACCTCGCGGATGGTCTGCTGCTTACCCTCAAGCACTGGCCGGAAGCTGATCCCTTCGTTCGACTCCGGAACAGGCACTCCGGTCAGGTCGCACATCGTCGCCAGCACATCGAGCAGGTAAATGTTCCCCAGCGCGCGGCTTCCCGCCTGGATCCCCGGCCCGCGTACGATGAACGGGACACGCCACGTATGCTCGTAGAGGTTCTGCTTCCCCTGAAGCCCATGCCGCCCGATCGCCATGCCGTGGTCAGCTGTGTAGAAGATGTAAGTGTTGTCGAGTTCCCCCATCTCTTCGAGCTTCTTCAACACGCGACCAATCTGAATGTCGATACTCTCGCTGCACGCGAACTGCCGACCGATCTCGTTGCGGATCGTCGCCTCGTCGCGCCGCTCCCAGACGCCACTGACATCGACCTCATCTCGCAGTTTCGGATGCCCATGCGGGAACGGATGAGCGGGCAAGTAGTTCGGCGGCAGCGGCGGCATCTGGTCGTTGAGGACCGGGGGATGTTCCTTATCGGTATGGTTCGTCGCTCCGTATTTGGCGAGCAGTTCGGGCCGACCATCCCGCTCATCGTGCGGGTGCGAGAAGCCAAACTCGATCAAGAACGGGTCGGTATCCTTCGCAGCTTCTCGCGTGTTGAGGTACTCCAGCACCCGCTCACCGTGCCACGGGCTGCCAGTCTCATCGGTCGGGCCGCGTTTGGTCGCATCGTGCCGGACGGTGAAGAGCTGGTTGGCCGCTTCGTAGCTGTTGCCCTGTTTACAGGTCCGCATCGTGTCGAACCCGGCATGGTTAAAGACGGCGGGGATCGTGCTCTGCGGGAGGTTCGGCGGACAGCGCAGCTTCCCCTCGGGAGCGATGGGCAAGTGCCACAGCGTTCGCCCGCACATGATCATGTGCCGGGAGGGAGTACAGACCGCTCCCAAGTGCGATCCCATGTGATACGCCCCGTCGAGAGTCATGCCCTCGCGCGCCAGTCGCTCGATATTCGGAGCGTCGAGCCTCGACTGCGAGTTGTAGACCTTAAGGTCAAACGGCGACTGGTCATCGGCCAGGATGAACAGAATGTTCGGTCGTTTCGGTTTCGCCAGAGCGGCTCCCTGAGCTACCGAGGCCGCGACCACGAAAACCACGAGACTCAGCCAAACAATTCGGTGGTGCATCATCGGGACCGCGTTCAAGGAGGATCGGAAGTCCGTGCCATCCTCTCGTGATAGCGGGTGCGTCGCAACCGAACGGGATGTCGACAGTCTCAGCGATGGTCGACACTCCGCCTTTCGGTATTCGATGTGTCTGCGATCCACTCGCCCCTGTTCACTGAAGTCTGATGATTCAGCAGGATGCCACGAAGAGTTGTCAGCGACCTGCCCTTATTGACCCCTCTCCGGCAAGCGAAAGAGCTTGGCTCGGATCGGGAGATGGTCCGAGCCCACATCGGGACCGATACTCCGTTCCACGATGCCGACCTGCGGATCACACAAACAGTGATCGATCGGAATCCGGAGTAGTCTGTTCCCGGCGGGCCAGGTCGGCTGCCAACCTGACCGACGGGAAGAATCGATCAGCCCAGTCGCAGTCACAAAGTCCTGAAACATCGGCGAGGCCGGTGAGCAGTTCAAGTCGCCGACCACCACACACGGTTTCGCCAGAGTGTTGATCCGGGCCGCCGCTGTCAGTAGTTGCTGATTGCGCAGCTGAGAATAGGCCCGCCCGACCGGAGGGAACGGATGCAGTCCCACGACGGTCCATTCTCCGCTGGGAGCCTGAACCCGGCAGTCGACAGCCGGGATGGGGCCATCGAGATCGAAGACATGCGAGTCGGAAAGCGGGTATCGACTAATCAGCGCGAGGCCAAAATTGTCCGGTCGAGGATGCACGATCTGATGAGGCCAGTCAGATTTCCACGACTCGATGCGAGCGGCCCACCACGGGTCGACTTCACAGAGGAAGACCACGTCGGCCTCGCTCTCTTGCAACCACTGCGAGAGGGCCTCCGCGTTCCGATTCTTCGAGTAGACATTGGTCGAAACGACGACGAGGCAGTCGGACGGCTCCCTCACCCAGACCCCCGAGGGAGTCTCGGCTCGGGTGTACGTGAACCACTCCGCAGCTGTCCCGAGGGTCAAGGCACCCGTGATGGCGGCCAATTTCCAATGACGACGAACCAGCAACAGGAGCGTGACGATACCCGCGAGAATGCAGGCTTGCTCAATGAAGTGCGTGGTGAGTTCAAAGACCCAGTGCCAGCGCCCCAAGTACCGGGCCAGCAGGCCCACGATCACGCACAGGCAGAGGCCGCGGGCGATCAGTCGCTCTTCGCGGTGGGCCGTCCAGACCGGAGGCTCGGGTGTGGTTTGGAGCGGGTCGGAGTGATTCATAGGATCGTTCGAGAAATGAGAGTCGCCTTTCGCTCCGCGAAAGATCGCTCTTTTGCGGAGCAAAAGGCCACTATGAGACAGTGAATTGTCGAACGATCGATAAGGTTGACACCTCACCAAAGAGCCCGAAGCCAACAGCGCGATTCAGTTCCACTGCGCCAACCGGCGTGCGGAATCGGCGATCTGCTTCAGCAACGTCGCCCGGTCAGACTCACTCACCTGGGGCAGGCACTCTTGCAGCAGAGTCACCGCCAGTCCGTGCCGACCGGAATGAGCGGCGACGAGACCGAGATCGCGGCAGGCCTCGATCGATGTGGGATTGAGGGCTGTTAAACGGTACTGGACGGGCCAGAGGGCGGTCCAGTTCGATTCCCGCAGATAGAGATTTTTGAGATTCAGCAACATCCGCTCAATCACCACGCGCGGTGCGGCGGGATTGAGGGTGGGAAGCAATGCTTTCGGGTCAGTTTGAGTTCGCACACTCAACCAAGCCAGGCACTCCGCCTCGGAGAGGATGCGCCCCTCCGTAAACGGGTCGACATACAGGACCGCATGATCAGTCCTTAATCGACAGACCACATGCTGCGGAGCAGGGATTAACTCTAGAGCGATCCCCAACCGATCGGCCACGGCGCAGTACAAAAGCGACAACGTGATCGGCAGGCCCCGGCGCGATTCGATGACTTGTGGGAGGAAGCTGCTCTCGGGACGAGTGTAGCACTCCTCATCGCCACGCAGTCCGTACTCCCCGGACAGACACTGGACGATCTGCTCCAGCGTGTCTCGCTCATTCGAACTGTTGGCCATCTGGAGCGTCAGCTGATCCGCTCGCTGCTGGATCCAGTCGAGGGTCGGTTGAAACGAGAGGTCGGGATCGGCATCGCGAGCGATCTCCAGCGCAGCCACCACAAGGTCCACATCACGGCGACCGACGAGGAGTTTCGAGAACTCATCATCCTGGTGAAAGCGGGAGATATCGAGCGGTTTCATGGGCACAGGTGGCTCACCCCGCAGCTCTCTTCGTGTGGATGGGCGAGCAGATCGGAGCTGCGGAACAGGGGCGGTGTAACCGACACCGGAGCCGGGCGTCAACCGGGGAATCGCATTCGACAGTTGATCCGGTGGAAGCCGCCGAAACCCGGTCGAACGGAATGGACCTCGTCTGTGGATCTGAAAAAGTGGTGGCCTAATCCTATTGCACCCACGCCCAGCGACTGCAAATCGAGCGACTGAGTCGGCTTCAACTCCAGCGCGTAGCGTCTGAAAAACCCCGATGCTGGCCGGTCCAACACCAGGGTGGAATGGATTTCAGGGAGAGTGTCAGAAGACCTACTTCTTCTCCAGTTCCTTCTTAATCGCAGCGACCACTTCTTCCGAGTCGGGGTCCACCGAGTGCTTGAAGCGGGCGACGACCTGGCCGTCGCGACCGATCAGGAATTTCTCAAAGTTCCAGGGGATCTTCCCGCTGAACTTCGGGTCGGTGTCGGCTCCGGTCAGGAACTTGTAGAACGCGTCAGCCTTCTCGCCGTTCACGTCGATTTTGGCGAACAGGTCGAATGTGACCTTGTACTCCGAGGTACAGAACTTCTTAATCTCCTCTGCGGAGCCCGGTTCTTGCTGGCCAAACTGGTTACAGGGGAACGCGAGGATCACCAGCCCGGCGTCCTTGTGCTGGCTGTACAGCTCCTGCAGCGGGGTGTATTGCTTCGTGTTTCCGCAGTGACTGGCGACGTTAACGACCAAGGCGACCTTGCCCTGATACGTCTTGGCCAGATCGATGTCCTTGCCATCCAAACTCTTGACGGTGAAATTCAGTGCAGCGGGCACGGCGGCCTCTTTCTTCTCAGACTTCTTCTCTTCCGCATGGGTGACGGAAGCCACACAAGACAACAGCAACGCGGCAGCAATAAAACGCATCATGACGAGGAGTCCTCCAACGGGGGGCGGGCCAAGGGGTGGGGAAGGCTCGACACCCGGCGAACCTCACCAACGATTCTATCCATGTCGAGGTCCGGAACCAAATCGGAGCGGAAATGACACCCTGCGGCCCAAGGCGACTTCCCTCGCCCAATGCTCCAGCAACACTCTGTC
Organism: Planctomycetota bacterium; assembly: GCA_043736295.1. Taxonomy (GTDB): domain Bacteria; phylum Planctomycetota; class Planctomycetia; order Planctomycetales; family Planctomycetaceae; genus TH-plancto1. Next base: position 38,312 of record JAYTCW010000156.1, read on the forward strand.
TTTCAGTGCGTTGGGATCCAGTCGTCAGTCTTTCAGCAGACAAAATACGGACAGAGGTTTCGCCATTGGAAATGCGAGTCTCGGAAGCAGGGACGACTGGGAGCGGTTTCGCTGACAATTTTCGTTCAGTGCCAGATGGGGACTCGACTGGCTGACGACTGCCGCTCTGGCCGACGGGATGCGGGCGGGCGGAACTGGCGATATCATGGCGAGAGCGGTTTTCGCTTTCACTGAACCAGTCTCCCAGGAGTCTTTCTCATGATTCGTCGCTCACTGTTCGCGCTCGCGGTTCTTGCTCTCTCCGCCGTCTCGGCTCAGGCGGAAGAGAAGCAGCTGTTCAATGGCAAGGATCTGACCGGCTGGGCGGGCCGCAAAGACCTGTGGTCGGTCCAGGATGGGGCCATCACGGGCAAGACATCTGCCGATAAGCCAATCGGGAACAACACGTTCCTCGTCTGGTCGGGCGAGGTGTCGGACTTTGAACTGACCTTCAAGTACCGCATCGTCGCGGGGAACTCCGGCATGCAGTACCGCAGCAAGGTCGTCTCTGAGAACGATGAGACCGGTCCGATCGTCGGCGGCTACCAGGCTGACTTCGAAGCGGGCAAGACCTACAGCGGGATCAACTACGAAGAGCGCGGTCGCGGCATCCTGGCCGGACGGGGCGAGAAGTCCAAGCTGACCGCTGATCCGAGCGACAAGAACAAGATGGTCAAGACCACCACCGGCAAGACCGAGAAGACCACCGAAGAGCTGCAGGCGACGATCAAGAACGAAGACTGGAACACTTACCGCATCGTGGCCAAGGGGAACACGCTCCAGCACTTCATCAACGGCAACATGACCTGTGAAGTGGTCGATGAGCATGCCGAACGGGCCGCCAAGTCGGGCAAGCTCGCTCTGCAACTGCATGCTGGTCCCGCGATGATTGTGCAGATGAAGGATGTGGTGTTGAAGACGGAGTAGTGGGAAGTTTTCAGTCTTCAGTTGTCAGTGACTGAGAACAGAAGCAGGGATTATCCCGGAGGGATGGAAGCCATTAGCCGGTGGTTGAGCGCAGCGACACCACCGGTGACTTGGCTCCATCAATTTCAGCATCCCGGAGGGATGCCAGAGAGTCGAACGCAACGGGGCAGATCCTCTGGAATCCCGCCGGGATTCAATTTGTCTCGCGACTACTGTTCCGGTGGTGTCGCTGCGTTCAACCACCGGCTAATGGCTGTGACCCCTGCCGGGGTCTGTCCACTGGGGATGGCGTTCTCTCTTTCCTGATTGGGAGGCGGTCATGCGACATTTTATTTCGCTTTTGATAGGCGTCGCTCTCGTGGCGATGGTCTCGACCGTGCAGGCCGAAATCACTCCGCGCGAGGCGCAGCGGTTCGGTGTCGACATCGCTCTCCTCAAGGGCGGTGTCGAACTGCGGGGTGCGGTGTTGAGCCGGGATCCGAAAGAACTGCGCATGGCGGTGCAGCGCAGCTGGTTGACTGCCAAGCATCCCCAGATTCAGAAGCAGATCGACGCCGAGGCCGGTGAGAACCAAGCCGCCTCGCGGAAGGAATTGCGGGAACGGATCGAGACATGGAAGACGGATCGGGCTGCTGAGACTCGACTGGTGGCCGTTCTCAACCGCGAACTCGCGAGACTCGCCAAGGCCGTAAATCCGGCAGCTGTCCCGGACTCCCAGTTCGTCATCGTGACCATGTCCGCCGATCAAGTCCGCCGCGTCTTCACTGCCCCTGAGGCGTCTCGACAAGTTGCGATGGCCGCTTGGAGCGAACGCTTGGAGCGGGTCGAGGAGACCGTGCTGACAACCTTGAAGACGACCGTTGCGAAACAAAATCCCCAGTGGCAAGCGGCTAAGGTCGACCTCTCCGATCGGCTCCCCACGGGCCAGCCGCAAACCGCAGACGAGTGGGCCGCGCGGCAGGCGATCTTCGAATACGAGTATTGCGATCGACTCGACTACCAAGGAACCGGCAACATGGTCGTGCGAGTCGGTGAGGGAGTCGCCAAGCCCGACCTCTCGTCCCTCCTGGCCCAGACAGCTGCGGATACGTTGCAGGGGCAACTCGAGGGCCTGGACCTCGGCGGACTCGATCTAGGTGGCTTGAATCTCAGCCCGCCGGGCAACAAGCCCGCGAAGGCCGACTGGCAGTCGACCGCCATCGCCGAAGCGAAGACCCTCGACCGGCGAGGCTTCCGCGTGACCCGCATTCCAAAGATTACTGGCGGCGGCCCGGCGACGGTCTCCACCAGTTTTTTCGCTCGGATGAGCGATAGCACCTACCGGATGCTCTGGACTCACGAGACGACGACTGACCCGGCGACGATCAAGGACGAGGCGATCAAACGCCTCGAACAAGACCCGCAGGTGCAGGAGATTCTCAAGGTCGCTAGCGCTCTCTCACTCGGCAATGATGCCAGCACAGCGGTTCGTTTCGGAGCTGCTGTGCAGTCAAGCCTCGACACCTCGGAGACCCGGTTCTTCGAGTTCCGCCAACGCTACAACGACAAGCTCGACGGCCCGCAACTCGTGGTGCCCGCCCCGTAGCTGTTCGCCCTGACGACACTGCTTCATATAGACCGGACTCTCGCATGCCCACTCCTTCCCTGCACGGCCTCAAACTCCTCTGCTTCGTCGGCGACGATTACGAGGATCTCGAACTCTGGTATCCCAGGCTGCGCATGGCCGAAGCGGGAGTCTCGATGACCCTCGCCGGGCAAGAGTCCAATCAGCGATACACCGGCAAGAACGGTTACCCGTGTACTTCGAACGCCGCCATTTGCGACATGGAGGCCGACGACTTCCAAGGTGTCCTGTGCGTCGGCGGCTGGATGCCCGACAAGCTGCGGCGGGATAAGAAAGTGCTGGAACTGATCCGACAATTCCACGAGCGCGGCCAGTTGATCGCAGCTATCTGTCACGGCGGCTGGATGCCGATCTCGGCGAAGGTTTACAGCGGAGTGCAGGTGACCGGCTCGCCGGGGATCAAGGACGATCTGATCAACGCCGGGGCGATCTGGTCGGACGCCTCCGTCGTCGTCGACCGCCACTTCGTCAGCAGCCGCAAGCCGGATGATCTGCCCGACTTCTGTGTGGGGATGTTGCAGGTGCTGAGCGAGTATCGGTCACGACACGGGCAGTGAGTGTCGCGTCCCAGAACATTCCAGAGGGTCTGGAGCATGCCGAGTCCGCGCACCAAGCGACTTCTGTTGGCTGGACTGGGCCTAATCCTGGCCTGCACGCTTTGGATGGTTGCAGTCGACGAATCCTGGTTCGTCGAGGATTGCCCCGAATGTCACTGGGGGGCAGATGTGTGCGAGTATCGAATCTTTCAAAGCGCGGTTACCAGTGATGCCCAGGTCTTTGAGGAATCTTGGGACTATTTCGTCTCCGTCGATTTGAACGTTCCCTGTGAACATCCACACAAGACCAGGTGGCATAGAGATCGATACTGGGGGCTGTGCCTGTGTGCGGCCCCCTGCATCAATGGCTCGTATCGCCTCACCGGAAATGGGAGTTACGACTCCTTGTCGCCGCGAGTCCGGGCCTGGGCCAAGACCGATCCTCAGCTTGGTCTGAGGTTCCGGCGAGCCTTGCAGGAAAATGACCGGAAATACATTGGCGAGTTCTTCGACAGGCTACACGCAAACGGACAACCGCCGCCTGCGGAGTAGGTCGACGTGAAGGAGGAACTCGGCACAGGCTGGTCAATGGTCGTGGCTTCACTGCGATCTGGTCGGACACCTCAGTCGTCGTCGACCGCCACCTCGTCAGTAGCCGCAAGCCGGATGATCTGTCTGACTTCTGTGTCGGAATGTTGCAGGTGCTGAGCGAGTCCCGGACACGCACGTCGCCATGACCATTCGCACGGGCCGTTCACTCACTGTTCGGCGACTCACCCAATGTCTCGACCCAGCTGAGGTCACAGGCCACGAGCGATCCGTCCTGTTGAACGGCGAAAAACTCGGGCGTTGCCGTTGACGAGAGATAACTCCACTCCGGCAGCATGACTGACCAGCGATCCAGATACCCAAATTGGCGATAGGTTCGCGTCGTCCCGCAGACCACACCGTCGACCACGGCGATCAGTTCGACCGGTTGCTCCGGCGGGCTGGGTGAGACGATTCGGCCCTCAATGTGATACGGACGCAGTTCAGCCCCGGTCGAGTTCGCGGGCAGCAGAGGCAACTGGCATTCCAGTTTCAGCGGAGCCCCAGTGCCGAGGGTCAGCCCCTGCACCGGCTGTCCGAGCCACTCGGAATGTGGGCCGATGCGATAGAGGTTCCAGCGATCGGTTCCAGCGCCGAAACGTTTCCGGATGATGCGGGGCACTTGGGAATGGAGTAACACTTCGGGGGAGAAGGCGAGATCGTGTTGTGTGTCGCGGACGATGACCTGGGTCCGCAGAGCCACACGCGGATCGCTCACCGGAATGCCATCCATCGGAGCCGCAGGGTGAATGCCCACGACATCCAGAATGGTCGGCAGCAGATCAATCGACTGCACCGGAAGGTCGTTGACCTCGCCTACAGTCTGACCCGGGTACTTAATGAACAGGGGGATCGAGAGCAGGTCTTCGGTGTTGCCGCCGGAATACTGCCGCCGATCCTGACCGATGCGAAATGAGATCCCGTGATCAGCTGTGACGATCAGCAGACAACGATCCCAGATGCCAACCTCTTTCAAGCGGGCAGTCAGCTGACCGACGATGTTGTCGACATACATGACTTGCAAGAGATGTCGCTGCTGGTTTTGAATCACTCCCAGCTCATCAGACATGATGGAGTTGTCCGATTCGAGGCAGAGGTGATCCAAATTGTCACGGTCTCGGGCATAGCGAGTCCCGGAAGGGAAATAGCACCAAGGAGCATGCGGAATCAGCAAGTGAGCGAAGTACAGCACCGAGTGAGGCGTGCTGTCGATACACTGCCGAAAGTGTTCCACCTGCTCATCGCGACGATTCGTCCACCCATAACGAAAACATCCGCGTCGACGATTCCGGTCGACCAGATTTGAGTCATGGTGACCAAACCAGACCGACGGAACAACTGGAAGGTGGGCATGAAATTCTGGAGGACAAATCTGATACAGATAGACGTGGTTCAGCACGTTCAGCATCCCTGCAGTTTGCCAGAACACGTTGTGAGTCTGTGAAGTGGGCAGTTCATTCTGCCTAGGACATAGTGCAGTGAGTGGTTCAAATGCCGCGAGTTCATATTGACCCGCCATGGAGAGCAGGGAGAACAGATTCTGAGGCAATTCCTTTGAGGATCGTGCGTATTCAGTGAGCGTATACTTGCTGGATAGTAGGGCTGGCAGGGCACTGGAGGTGGCCGGAGAGACACTGGCCGCCCCACGATACCAGGTCGTCCCCTGCTGGAGCCTCGCGAAGTTCGGAAAGCGGACCGCATCGATTTCTCGATCCGGCGTGAGCAGCGACGCACCACAAAACTCGTCAAACACGACCACGACCACGGGTACAGGCTCTTGGGTCAAATCGTGTGTGGCTCGATGTGAGATGTTGCCCTCTGCCGTATTTAATCGCATGAAGAGGATGGCCGGAAACAGCACGATGCCGGGCGACACCCACGTGACCATCGACCGGAATCCCGGGTAGCGGTCGTAGCCAGCAGTCAGGGCACAAGCAGCCCCTAGGGCCGTCACAAGCATGAGCCAGCTGGGCAGGAACATGGCCCTCTGCACAACTTGCAGGAAGAGCAGTGTGAAGCAGAGGAGTACAACCACCAGATGTAGCGACTGGCGGAGCTTGCGATGCACCCATCCTGTGATCCCTTCCACTCCAACGATGAGCGATGGCAGGACGACCGACAGCATAATGACTAAGCCCGAGATCGCAGCAGGAGTCACTTTCGGATCGACGAGATATTCGCTTTGATGTGCGAGACGGTCATAGTAACTTTGAGCGATGACGAAGCTAGTGAGGACGAACACATGCAGGGCATCGAAGCCAAATCCTCTCACCGGCGGAGTGGGCGACTTCTGATCTATTGTGGGGGTTTGCAATGATTGGGCATCAGTCTTCATAGAGCCACTCGCGAGCGGGCGAAATACAAAGTCCTGAGCCCCTGACTGAGTGAGAGGGTGTCCGACACCTCAAACAACCGATGCAGTTCTCTCTCAAAGTGGACGCGAGTGTAGTCGGGGCATTCGCCGCCGCGACGAAGCAGCAGCTGACTCGCCATAGAATCCTCGCGGTCGACGAATTCGATCACCAGATGGGAGCGAAGTTCGGAGAGCCACTCCAACAACTCGGTCAGCGGGATACCGCACCCAATCACCAGATGGTGAATCAAGGCCAGCGACAACACCAGGTCAGGTTGCCCTCTTTGAAGGAGGCTGGATCGCTCCCGACCTCGCCAACCGAGTCCGGCCACCTGATCGGCGAGGTTGAACACCAACGGCAAGATACGGCCTCCCGGGCCATTCGCTTCGGACTTCAAAGACTGATAAAAACGCTCCACACACAAATGGTCGGCATCAAGGGCCACAACCTGCTGGGAATTCTCAGCTGCGATCCGACTGAATGTGCCAGTGTTACAACCGATGTCCCAGGTCAGCGACCACGGTCGCGAGGCCACACAATGTCGCACGAAGGCTTCTTTTTGCTGACGGTCCTCAGCGGTGTAGTTGTGATTCTGATCGTACTCGGACCAGTTCGAGCGGGCTGCAGCCCACTCCAGTCCGCTGACGACATGGGCCAAGTTGCGGAAGTTGGCGGCGAGCATGTCTTTCTGAAAGCCCGATTGACCGAGGGACTGCGGCGTGTGATTCTCATTGATCGATATTGAGGACTGGAGCCAAGCATGCAGCCACACGTGACTGCGAACTCCGCGACGAAAGAAGTCGCGGAACGACATCAGGTTCCAGCACTCCTGCGGAGTGATCCCGTCGAGGCGACCTCGCAGCCAAGGATGAAACGGGACGTTCTTATACGCCTGTAACATGAGCGGATAGAGCATGGTCTGGCAGAACTGGCGATAGCCCGACCAAGGACATCCGGGGACCAATGTTTCGAACGACGCCACGTCGATAAACACGGGCTTCACGCCGCGAAACTGCACGTTATACGCGGTGCCATCCTTGAGCGTCAGACCCTCTACCAATGCCTCCGTCAGCAAATTCAAGTGCATCTGGGCAGCATCTTTGAGCATCCCGAAGGACCACTCGAATGGATAGGACACAAAGGGGATTCGCTCGTGCTGTAAGACGCCCGCCCATTCGGAGTTGATTGAGGGCCACTCGGCGTAACGCTCTGTACGAACGACGCGTCCTTCGTCTATGAAGCGCTGGAAGCAGACCGAGTTCTCCAGCGATTGCCACTGGGCCCAGGCGCAAGTAGACAGCCCTCGCAGCACCCGACCGCTTTCGTTGTAGTACACGCGACCACCTCGGTCGCGATAGGAGCCTGGCTCAAAGCGGAGCATTACAGTGACCCAGACCGCTCCACGACTCGGGGTGAAGACTGCCGTGGCCGACGCAGTCGGTGCCCGAAGTTCGAGATCAAATAGCGGCAGAACACCAGCATCCCGGCAGAGCCGCCCACGATCGCCTGCAGCACCATGCTGCCCGATCCCGGATCAAAGTAGGCCAAAAGAGAAAACGAATCCATGAAAGTCATCCTCATTCACTCGTCCATCCGGCGAGGCTACAGGAGTTCCGAGCGACATGATGAAGTACGCCCACACGGGAATGAATCTACGGTTTTCCTGGTCCGTTCTAGAAAAAACGCGTGGGGGGCTGCTCGTGAAGTGTCATCAGGAACCTCCTCCGGAACTGCCGTAAGTGCGGGACACATTTTGTCATTTTCGCACACGATGAGACATGCTCTCTTCTGGATCTTGTCATTCTCCGTTCGACTCGGGGAACTGACAGGAGGTTCACCAGATCGTGTTGAGCTGTTCGACGCGGGCGAAGACGATCCCGGCCCGCCGTTCTGTTGCCGTTCTGCCCGTGAGAGGACGTGCCACAATAACCGGTGTGTGGCTTTCGAACGTCGGCGCAGGCAGACTCTGGGGGATCTCCACTTGGCAAGGACTCGTCCCATCCAGCCCGAATGGTAAAGGAACGGCTCCCGTTGGCGGCTCAGCGAAAACTCCGGTAAGGTGAAGTGAAGCCAAGGACAAACCCACGATGTATGAATTCCCCATCCTGAACTCGCCCACACCGGAGCCATCCCCGCTGCCCGCCGGGAAGAGTACGCGGTTTCGGGTCGAGGGAATGCACTGTGCCGCCTGCGTTTCACGAATTGAAGCGGGACTTCGACAGGTCCCCGAAGTCGTTGATGCGCGGGTCAATCTCGCCACGCGCGAAGCGACGGTCATTACGGCCAGCGGTGTGAAGGCACCCGACTGGGGATCGGTGTTGGAGGGCATCGGGTATCGCTATGTCCCGCTCGATGATGCGGCCTCGCAAGGCTCTCGTTCAGCGGCCAGTCCCCGTGACTGGATCGTCAGCGCGGCGATCTCGGTACTGGTCATGCTGCTCTGCATGACTTCGTGGCGGTTTCCCGGCTGGCAGATCGTCCTCGTCGCGAGTTCCGCAGCTGTTGTGTTCGGACTCGGGCAAGGGTTCTTCGTGGGGGCGTTGGGTCGACTGCGGCAGTTCTCCAGCGATATGAACACGTTGATTGCTCTCGGGTCGGGGATCGCGTTTCTGGCGGGCACCTGGGAGCTGATCGCGGGGCACGGTCAGCACTCCAGTATGCACTTCGACGCGGCGGTGATGATCGTCACGTTCGTGCTGCTCGGTCGCTGGCTGGAGGACCGGGCGCGCGGGCAAGCCTCGGCGGCCATTGATGAATTAATTCAACTGGCCCCGAATGATGCGGTCGTCATTCGCGAGGGGCAGGAGCAGACGGTCCCGCTCACCGAGGTCCGACTTGGCGAGATTGTCCTGCTCCGGCCCGGCAGTCGTGTTCCAGTCGACGGAAAAATCCTCACCGGGAGAGCCGACTTCGAAGAGTCGATGCTCACGGGGGAATCGATGCCGGTCCCCAAGGGCGTCGGCGACAGTGTCTCGGCGGGAACGCTCTGCCACGGAGGCAGCGTCACGCTGACGACCGAGCGCGTCGGCGATGCGACCACACTCCAGAAGATCGTCGGTCTCGTTCGCGATGCCCAGGGAACCAAAGCACCGATCTCCAAACTGGCCGACCAGATCGCCGCAATCTTTGTCCCGATCATCCTCGGAATCGCAGCTGTTACGGCGCTGGCGTGGCTGATCTTCGGCCCTGCCAGCACGCGAATCGAACTCGCGGTCCAGGCCGCCGTCAGCGTGCTGGTGATCGCCTGTCCGTGCGCTCTCGGGCTCGCGACACCGACAGCTGTGATGGTGGCGATGGGGCAAGCGGCGAAGAACGGACTGCTGATTCGTGATGGAGCGGCGCTGGAGACACTGGGGAAGCTCACGCTCATCGCGTTCGATAAGACCGGGACTCTCACTCAAGGTGAGCCTCGTGTGTCGGCCATGTCAGTGGATGGTTCGCTCAATCAGAAGGAAGCCCTCGGGGTGGCAGCTGCTTTGGCCCGCCTCTCGGAACATCCGTTGTCACGGGCCATCACCGAGTTCGCCACGCGTCAGAAGACCGTGCCCCAGCCGCTGCCGTTGGAGGACTTCCGCAGCATTCCGGGGCGCGGCCTCTCGGCGATTATCGGCGGCCGCAGAGTCGAACTCGCTCGGGAGGAGTCGGCCAGCGGTTCCACTCCGGTGACTCGCACGGCACTGCTCGTGGACGGAGTGGCGCAGGCACGCTTCGACTTCATCGATACGCTCCGCCCGTCGGCACGCAGCGCCATCGAGGCGCTGCATCAGCGAGGATTGAAGACGGTCCTGCTCACTGGTGACCGCGCCGAGGTGGCCCGCGCCGTCGCCGAACTGGTCGGGATCGAGCAGGTCGAGGCGCGACTCCGCCCCGAGCAGAAGCTGGATCACCTGCGAGATGCACAGCGAGTCGGCAGCCTCGTCGGGATGGTCGGAGATGGAATCAACGATGCCCCCGCACTCGCCCAAGCCGACATCGGGTTCGCCTTGGCCAGCGGGACCGACATCGCCATCTCCGCCGCCGATGTGACCCTGATGCACGGCGACCTGCTGGGGGTGGTACGAGCGGTCGATCTTTCGCGAGCGACGCTGCGGACGATCCGCCAGAACCTGGGCTTTGCGTTCGGTTACAACTTGCTGGGAGTGCCACTTGCGGCGGGCATTCTCTACCCCTGGACCGGTTGGTTGTTGCCGCCATTATTCGCTGCGGCAGCGATGTCGCTGAGTAGCGTGTCGGTGGTACTCAATAGTCTGCGGCTGCGACAGAAGGTTCTTGGGGAGGGACACCCGTGCGAATCACGCGGTTCGAGCGAGAAGGGGAGTCGCGCGACTAGTCGGGGGTCGTGACCGGGACGTATTCATGGTTCCGCTTGCGAACCACGATGGCTGAGGTAATTTCGTCGCCGATTTCCAGCGACTGGATCACTTCCAACCCTTTGATGGTCCGTCCGAAGACCGTATGGACCTGCTCCATTTTTCCGGGTTCGGGATTGAGATGGTCGGTCGGCAGGTGGGTCAGGAAGAACTGTGAGCCGCCAGTGTCCTTTTCCCGGGTATGTGCCATGCTGAGCGAACCCGCAAAATGACGCCGGGCATTCTTCTGAAAGCACTCACAGGCGATGGTGTATCCCGGTCCGCCTTTGCCCGCTTCCGAGGGATTGTCACGGCTATTGGGGCAGCCTGCCTGAGCCATAAAGTTCGGTTCCACTCGATGGAACTTCAGTCCGTCGTAATATTTCTTCTCCACCAGACTGATGAAACTGGCGACGGTATTCGGGGCCTCATTCTCCAGCATGAGGATCTCGATGTCCCCCTTGGATGTGGTGAGTTTGACGATTGGTAACTGGGCATCCCCTGTCGCGGCGTCCTCCTTAGCTCGTATCGCTTGCTCTTCCTTCCAGAACTCGACGTACTGTTCGGCAAGATCGAGAAAACGTCCACCGAGAGTGGGGATCAATGTCCCGTCCACTTCCGCGGCTTTGAGGACCTTGACTGCACCTTCGAAGTCATGAGTAGCGAACTTTCCGATGCCGTTGAAATTCGCGGCGAGCTGAGCCTTGGGGTCAACCTTCAGAACTCCCTCGGAGACCTTGACCAGTTCGGCATACTGATTCTTGGTGTACAGGGACTGCAGCGTGAATTCTGCGGCCACGGTGTTGGCAGGTTGAAGTTTGTAAACCTGCGGGGCCAACTCGATCATGCGCGGAAGGGTTTTCATCTGGAACGTCGTGTTGAGTCCGTTGGACTCTCTGACGAGCTTGGACTTTTCAGAGGCGGTCGCTTTCGTATACCGGAGCTTCATCGCTGTCATCGTCTCTTTGAAGGTTTGCATGTCCTTCACGAGACTGGCCCACTCGGTCGCGACATCCGGGGCAGCCTCCTCTGCCGAGGCGGTACTCACCAAACTTACGACACAACACGCGAAGACGACAATCATGCAGTAGCGAACCAACATTCCCCACTCCTCTCGGGATTCCTGGTCCGCGCGCGAACTTGGAATCGTGCGGACTCTCTCACCACCCAGCAGGACGCGGGACATTCCAGCGCTCTCGCGGATCTGAAAGTAGTCTACTGCATGGGGAGCAGAGGCGGAACTGGAACGCTCGCCGTGTCCGAATCAGGGGCGGGCAGCTGGGCGAAACGTCATCATGACGACTTGACCAGTCCCGAAATGATACACGTCCAGCCGATTCTGGATCGTGTCCATATGACTGACGGGAATGCCTGTCCCGCGCATCCCTCACGAGACGGAGTTCAAGCTTAGTAGGCCGGGTAGGGATTCAGCGCCGAGGTCTGATACTGGTACGGCACAGCGGCCTGCACAGTTGCCCCGGGATAGTACGCAGCTGGGGACATCGCGCTCGGAGCGTAGGCTCCACCGCAACCACCTGGACCGCATGGGCTTTGCTGATAGTTGGCTCCGTAAGCGCCTCCACCGCAAGGCTGGCATCCACCACCGCCTTGGGCACCCCAACCGAACAATGGTCCCCTGCAGCAGCCGGAACCAGACATCAGGAGAAAGACACCACAGGCGAGAGTTGCGAACCGCTTCATGACTGAACCTTGCGAGAGAGGGGGGAGAGGGATGAACCAGCTCTTCAGAGGGCTGTTGCAGAATCGCGAACAGAATGTCTGGGAGCCAGAGCCGGGAAATCCAGGACGGATCTCTTGAGGGGACGGGGAGAAACACGCAGAGCGGTGCTTCGGAGATGAGAACTGCCTCGGGAGAGCCCCGGAGCAATTCAAAACAAAATACGAAGATTTCAAAAAAAAGGTCAAGGTGAGAATCAGAGATGCCGAGCAGGATCGCTCAAAAACGATCCCCGTAAATCTTGGCGTTGACGTAACCGCATCTCTTAAAGAAGGATAGGACGACTCATGTAATATTTACCGAAACTGTCAGTTGCTCGGGGCCTCTGGCCGTTTTCAGATCAACTAGATCGCTCATCAGAGTCGATCATGGCATGACTCGGCGTGCCAAGGACCACGGACCGGTCGCCTTTCAATCACACGCCTCGACCTCTCCCAGTTCGCTCAGAAACCGCTTGAGTTCCTCGAAGGCGTGCATGTCCCCGTGCTGCTGGGCGGCGGCGATCCCCTGCTGAAAGACTGCTCTGGCAGCTTCAATGCGGTTCAGCCGGGTGTATTGCTGCCCCGCCATCAGATAGGCCGGGACATAAGGACTGAGGTCATTCATCAATCCGACGAGGGTGGACAAGCTGCGATCGTGGTCCCCTTCTTTGTCCAACTCCATCGCGAGCATGTAGCGTAACAACTGGTCCTGGGGATCTTCGGCCAGCATGGTCTCCAGCTTCTCTCGTCGCGTCATGGGATTCCCTTAGGACATGGTCCAAAACAACTTCCCGATTGGATTCTGAACACGAAGATCGCGAAGGAAGCCAAGAAACGTTGGACGGAGACCTTTGCTTCCTTCGCGACCTTCGTGTTCAATTCCTTAGTGGAAATCGGGACGTTATTTCGTCCCAGGTTCTTAATCGGTCGAGGTGAGTCTCAACGAGGCAGAGTGGGGCCCTCCCACTGAAGCGGTTTGTCAGAGGGAGAAGACTCTGCAGAGATGCTGGACGTGCTGGAGTCTTATCGGCGAGACAAGTCAGCGAAGAATCACGAACCCGGCTTCGGTTTGACCACCGCGGGTTCCGGCGTGACGGCGGGTTTGGTTGTGGCGGCTTTCGGGTCGGCAGTGATGTCGGCTCCCGGTCCGTCCTGCGGGTAGACCAGAATCCGGTCGTGGCAGAGTAGTACCAGGTCGGGTCGGCCATCACCGGTAATGTCCGAGATCAGGGCCTCGCGCGGCTGGGAGCCGGTGCGGCCCAGGCCTTGGAACGACTTTTCTTCGTACACGCGGAAGTTCAGGCCGGGCATCAACCCCTGCTCCGCGCGGAAGGCCACGATCTCGACCAGATGGGCGTTCGTATCGAGGACGCAGATCTCCGGGTGGCCGTCGTGATTTACATCCCCGGCGACCAAGTCCATCAGGAACACCTCCTTGCGAGGCGATTCGTACGTGGCGATCTCTTTCAGCTCTGGATCGGAATGCCCGGCGTACAGGACCGCAAACTTGGTCCCCCCATTGAGGATCAGGTCCGCTCGACCGTCTCCATTCAGATCACCCACCGACGCCGACTTAAAGGGGAACCGCCCCAGATCGAGTGTCTTCCACGGTTTGAAATCGCCTGCCACATTCTGGAACACACGCAGCTTGGCCGAACCCGGATCGATCATGACCAGTTCGTCACCCGGCTTGCCGTCGAGATCCAGCACGGCTGAGCCAGCGACCTTGGCGGTGCTGTCATCGGCATTGAACTGCTCGACCACCTGCCAACGGCCCGACTCATCGAGCCGGACACTGCGGACAAAATTCCCCTGCGAGACCAGCAGCGCTGGCTGCTCCAGCCGCGCGAATGTCACAGCTCCCACCTCGACATCGCCGAGCGGGACACCGCCAGTCGCCGCAGCCACGGGGATTCCTTTTTCGTCGGAGAGGATCGCCTGCGGCGGCTTCCCATTCAGGAAGAACAAGTAGTCGGGCCGCCCATCCAAATTCACATCCGTCATCACCAGTCGTTCGGGAGCGGCGTTGAGCTTGAGTTCAATCGGCTTACCATCTTCCGGCGCAAACTCCCACGCCCCAGCGGCATTTCGGCGGCCAATCGCCAGCGTCGTCTTCTTCTCCGACCCGCGACCAGTCCCTTCGACGACAGCTGCAATTTCGACGGCCCCATCGTTGTCGAGGTCGATCACGTCGAAGGCTTTCACGTTGCCGTCGATCGGCAGCGACTCGGGAAAGGTGAGCTTACCCTGCTCCATGCGGCTGATGCCGAGGGTGTTCTCTTTGGGGCTGAGGATGATGACCTCGGCCTTGGCATCGCCGTTCACTTCGGCGACGCGGATTTGGGTGGCTCCGAGGAAGCTGGGGTAATCGGTGCCCAAGTCGAGGCCACTCTTGGCCCGCTGGTGAAAGACGACCACGCTGGCCCGCTCGGGATTGGCCACGACGACCTCTTGCAGTCCATCCCCGTCGAGATCACCCAGCGCGAGTTCCCCGGCGTCTGAGCCGCCCCCGATGCCGTACTGAATCAGCTTGGCTCCCAGTTCGCCTTCGGTGGCCCGCCGCACCTGCATCACACGGACGCGGTTGGTCAGACCATCAATCACGATGATCTCCGATCCGGGTTTGCCATCCAGGTCGAACACCGTCACGCCCCGCGGATTCTGAATCGTATCGAACCGCAACTCGGGCCCGAGCTGACCGAGTGCGTCCTGCAAGCGGGCACAGAGAAACTTCTCGTCCTTCTCATTCGCGGTATAGAACATGTCGTTGCGACCATCGCCGTCGAGGTCCTGGATCATTGCCAGTCCCAACTCATCTGCCGTGTTGCGGATCAACAGCGGAGCCGCCAACGTGCCATCCGCCTGCTGAATCAGCAGGAACGTATTCCGCTTGCCGAGGACGATCAGGTCTTGCAGCGTGTCATGATTCACATCCCCGACGACCAGACTCCACGGCTTGGCGTCGACATCGGCCAAGCGAATTTCTTTTTTGTTCTTCCACTCGCTCTTCTCGTCTTGCAGCTGAATCACGAGTCGGTCGGGAGTGCCGAAATAGGCCAGATCGGTCCGACCATCGGCGTTGAGATCTCCGGCACAGAGGGCCACGACCGGGCGATCCACCGGCAGCTTCTTGAGGTCGAGTCGCCAGTGATCGGAGACTTGATTCGCCGTGAGATCGTTCTTGTCAGCGGCCTTGACCGTCTTGGGTTTGTCACGCTGGAGCAGCAGGTTGATGCGGCTATGACCGTTGTCGACAACGGCCAGATCTTGGAGTGCGTCATGGTTGAAGTCACCCGTGACGACCGAGTGAGCCCGGCCATCGATCTTGGTGATCTCCACGGGAAGGAACCCGTAATAACCAGCCAGCGGGTAGCCATCGTCGTCTTGGGCCCAGGCGGCACCGACTCCTGACAAGCAGCCACACAGAGCCAACGCCAGCCGGAAAAACCGGGCCACCACGAAAGAATCGCTCATTCCAACCTCAACATGACGATGCTGCGGATCACAGTGGAGTCATCCCGCTCAACTCGATTTGCAGGGAAGATACGGATGGAAGCGCAGTGTAACTCGTGAGACGAAGTGTTGCGACAGGCAATCTGACTAGTTCTGAAGACAACACAGCCAGCCCGAAGGCCGAACTGTCCACGAATATTTCACAGTGACTCGACACTTCCCACCCGCCCCCGTCAAGAGGGAGCTGGAATGGGAACGGCGTGTGAGACAACCTCGCTTTGGAGTTCAGGCCCACCGTGCATGACTCGCAATCAGCAGCCAGCATTCATTCAGCAAGAGGAGCCGTTTTGCGTTCGTCAGTGATGTGATAAGGCTTCAGCAGGAAGAACGATTGCGGGGCGTCGTATTGGCCCGAGAGAGGAACGTATTGTTCGTTTTCCCGTTTCAACACGATGAGATACCGATTCTTCAACGATGGGTCGAATTCCACGAACGCAGGGCCGTCGACGACTGAGACTTCGGAAGATTTGTTGACATACCGCAGATGGCGGATCGTGATGGTTCTTGGGCTGTTGTCTTCTGTCGGGGCCAGCGAGCTTTGGACAATGGTCTCGATACGAAAGTCAGTCAGGACATCGGTCGTTTGATCTGGAGTTCCGTCCACAGTGAACTCCAATGCGTCTCGGGTTCCCGTGGGAGTCGCGATCACGATCAGGCTGGCGTCGCGGTAGGTCTCTTCCGTCGTGAGAACATGCACCGGTCTGGCGGAGACGCCAGACGCCATCCATCCCCAACCCAGCCCTGCCGCGGAAAACATCAGCACCCACACACGCATCATCTTCCACATGTTCAACTCCTGCCAGGCCAAAACGAACGAGCGTCGACACCCACAACGAGAGGATAGACGGAGCAACAGGAGCGGAAGTTCCAAGAAATATTCGACACTCCGCGCTGAAACTGACAGCCTTTCCAGAGTGTGTCAGACTCCCGCCGCATAGCGTGAGCAATCCACATCCGCAGAACCAATGATTCGTACACAGATCGCACAGATTTCCACAGATTCGAAACCAGCTGCGGCGGCGACCTGACGCGATCGGTGGCGTTCCCTCCCTTGGAATCTGTGGTGATCTGTGAAATCTGTGTACGAGTCCTCGGCCTCGGACAAGTCGGGATGAAATGGGCGAGCCACGGGCCACATGCCGTCGATGTCAGGCTGTCGGCTGCGGCGCGGAGTGTCAAATTTATCGGCTGGAAATCACTTCCATGAACTGGCGATGAAACACAAACTTGCTCCAGACGAGTCGGTCAGCCACAGCCTCATGGACTCGGATCAATCGGGCACGGACAACTTCGAATGTCGTCATCCTCTCGCCCCAATTGCTGACCAAACGGTCAAGGGTTGCCGAAGAGGACTGGGCGACTGAAGCGTCTCGATCATTCGGGTATTCCGACGATCACCCAAATTGCAATCGGGGGCGAGGAGGGCCTCCCCGAATCGCATTCACTCAAGTTCTGCCAGCCAGAGGCGGATCTCGTTCTCATATTCGCTGGAGAGGTCGCCCTTCACCAATTCTCGCTCGAAGGCTGCGGCACCGAATTCTGAGAGCGCGGCATCCTCGGCACTCGCAAAGCGGTCCTCGGGTTTGACAGCGATCAACTTACCGAGCAGGTTAACCAGCGTCGAATTGCGGGCCACATCCTCGGGCAGCAGGTAGGGCAACTGCTTCGGGAGCAGCTTCTTGGCCGCAATCAGTTCGTCCTCGGAGTGAACGCCCGAGAACGGATATTGCCCGGAGAGCATCTCGAACAGCACATACCCCAGGCTGGCCAGATCCGACGCCGGTGTCGGCACCGCTCCCTGCTGCACCTCAATCGCGGCGTAACGCGGGGTCCAGGTGCTTTGCGGTGGTCGATCGTCGACCAGAAACGCCGACCCGAAATCGATGATTTTGCAGTTGCCCGTACGCTTGACCATGATGTTCGCCGGCTTCAAATCGGCATGGATCAGCCCCTCGCGATGCAGCGCCCCGATCCCCACTAGACACTCTCGCAGTATCGAAATCGCAATCCCCGGCTTCAATCGCAGCTGTTCCGCAGTGCCGGTGACGATCACGTCGTTCATGTAATCCCAGCGGCTGGAGTCGACCGAGTCGCGGATATGCTCCAGGGTCTGCGGGGTGAGCAACCGCCGCAGGTCATACCCGTCGACCCACTCCATGGCCAGGATCATGATCCCCTTGTTTTCGACCACGTTATAGACATCGTGCAGGTGGTCCTGCTGCAATCGTGCCAGCCTCATGGACAATCGCGCGAGACGGGACATGTCATTGCGATACTGTTCGACGGTCTGATATCGGTCTGGTCGGAAAAACTTGAGGGCGAGGCGAAACGAGACATCGAACGCTCCCTCGCGGTCGGCGAGATAGACGATCCCCTGACCCCCGGAACCGAGCTTGCGCAGCAGACGGTAATTGACTTCCCAAGCCACCTCATCACGCGAGACCAGATCCCGGAAGTGCTGCGCCAGTTGCAACCCCTCGGCATAGAGTTGGTCATACGTCACAGTCGGCGTGGCGAAGTGCTCGGTGGGATCAATGGTGGGTGTCGAGTCGTTCATTCAGTGGGACGCAGGGGGAGGGAAGTTGTTGGTTTTCAGTATTCAGTTGTCAGTGTTCAGTGTGGCAGCGGACTCTCTGCTGACTGAAAACTGATCACTGAAAACTTCCTCACGCAATCAACTCGGCAATCGGTCGTCCATCCGCAATTGGCAGCGGACGGTTGAGGGCATCTCGCATCTCGGTGTCTGAAGGAATGCCGAGGAGTTCGAACATCGTGGCCGACAGGTCGCCGGGGGTCACCGGGTCTTTCGTGGGGTAGGCACCCTGCTTGTCAGAGGCCCCATAGACATGCCCCCGAGGCATGCCGCCGCCCGCCGCCAGCACCGTATAACAACGGGGCCAGTGGTCGCGCGATTGGTTGTCATTCAGCCGCGGCGAACGACCAAACTCGCCCATCCAGAGCACCAATGTCTCACTGAGCAGGCCACGTTCCTCCAGGTCATTGAGCAGCACTGGCAACGTATGGTCGGTTTGCGGCAGTTGCCAGGATTTTAAGATTGGGTACATGCGGGTGTTATTGAAACCGTGCGTGTCCCAACCTCCGGAATCGAATTTCTGGCCGCCGATGTTGTCGGCGAAGTAGACGTTCACGAACTTCACTCCCGATTCGACCAACCGCCGGGCCAGCAGGCAACTCTGCCCATACGTGGTGCGCCCGTAACGGTCGCGCAGGGCGACCGGCTCCTGCGACAGGTCAAACGCATCTCGGACCTTGGGCGAGCTGAGCATCGAGAGGGCCCGGTCGAAGTAGTCGTTCAGACCACGAGCCACGGGCTGCGACTCCAGCGACTTCAGCTGAGAGTTCACGAGCATCTGCATCTCCCGCCGTCGTTGCAGCCGCTCGGGTGAGACACCCGCTGGCAGGCTCAGTTCGGGGAGGCGGAACTGCACATCGTTCGGATCTTCCGTGATGAGCAGCGGATCGTGGCTCTTCCCCAAAAAGCTCGCATGCTGGCCCGGCGTGACCGACCCGTCGTGCATGACATGTGGCAGGGCCACAAACGTCGGCAGTCCCGCTGACGGGGGCAGGTACTTATCAGCGACGGAACCATACGACGGAAACAACTCCAACGAATCTCGCAACCGAATGTCATCCAGCAGGGGCGCGTGCCCGGTCAGCGCGTGGTACGCTGCCGAGTTGTGGTTGTTCATCGTGTGGTGGACGCTGCGGATCAGCGTCACCTTGTCGAGAATCTTGGCGGTTTCCGGGAGGTGTTCACACACCGGCACCCCAGGGATCGCGGAAGAGATCGCCTTAAACTGGGTCCGGACCCCGCTGGGAGCATCCAGCTTCAGGTCAAACGTGTCGACATGGCTCGGTCCGCCAAACTGGTAGAGGAAGATCACCGACTTCGCTTTGGCCGCTCGTTGGACCAGCTCCTCGGCTCGCAAGAAGTGTCCCATCCCCAATCCCAGTAGACCCGCTCCACCGATCCGAATCGCATCGCGGCGAGAGAGCAGTGAGGAGAAATGAGCTTGCTGGGAGAACTGAGCGTTGAACATGACAGCTCCCAAACAGGTGATGAGACAGAGATTGAACAAGTGTGCCAGCACGCACAGCAGTCCGAATCAAGAATGATAGCGGCCAAGAGTGCCGATCGGCAGACCGGTTTCCCTCGGAATACCCAAATACTGGCGGCATCGAACAGCATCACTGCCAGTCATTCTGGGCCGGTGACGAGTTGCAAGATACTTCCTGGAATTAGGTTACGTCGCACGCAATGATCCAGACACCGCTTCCGGGCTCGTTTTCTCCCCTCTTGCCGCCAGAACTCTCTCGGGATACACCACCGCTCCTGTCATGAATCTCTCTCCTCTCCCCACCGAGGTTCCGCCCCTCTCTCGTCCCGAGCAAGTCACCCTGGCTCTCGCGGGATTGATCGGACTCACCCTGTTGCTCCTGGCTGTGTGGCTTCAACCAAATCCCCGCGGATTCGGCACGCATCAACAGCTGGGGCTGCCTCCCTGCACCGTTCAGTATTGGTTTGACCTCCCTTGCCCCAGCTGTGGGGGAACGACGGCCTTTGCTCATTTTGTGCGAGGAGAGTGGGGCAGCGCATTCCGTGCGAACGCAGCGTCCTGCCTGTTCGCGGGTCTGTGTGCAGTGGGTGTTCCCTGGAGTGGGGCGAGTATCTGGCGGCGACGGTATCTCGGGATGCGAGACATCGTGCCGCCGCTGGTGGTGATCTTGATCACACTCAGTGTGGTGGCAGCCAGTCAGTGGATCGCTCGGTTACTGGGCTGGGTTCCGTGAGGACGTTCCTCGCGGTTGTTGTGTTTCAGAGTGTGGCCATCCCACACACGAGGTGTCCGCCATGTCCCCACTCCTCCCGAAACCGGCATCGTCTCGCGCCGCATGGGGCGGAGTCGTATTGGCCCTGCTGCTGATGAGCAGTTCCGGGTGCATCCGTGTGATGGCCATCACCGCCAAAATGTTCATCGGCGATCCGAAAGCGGACTCCAAGTTTAAGAGTACCACCGGCGTTGACCTGGAAGAGGCCAAAAACGGAATCATCGTTCACTGCACCACTCCATTGTCGGTAATGGATACTGCCGAGACTCTGGCCAGCGATGTCGAAAGCGAACTGATTCGCCGCATGAAGCAGAAGAAGATGACGATCATTAATCAGAATCGGGTGGTCGAAGCTCTCGACTCCCACGGCGGCCGCTATGACACACAAGTCCTGATGAACGACATTCCCGACGCCCGCTACTTGTTCGAAATTCGGATTGAGCGGTACACGATCTATGAACCGCACACCCCCGCGATGTATCACGGTCGCTGCTCGGGCACGATCGTCGGCTACGAGTTCGAAGGGGGCGAAGCGGACGACGAAGATTCCGGCCCGCGACGCATGGCCCAGGTCTTCGAGCAAGAGTTCGATGTGGATCACCCCGATGGCCACCCCATCCCCAAAGAACAGATGTCGGAATCGTCCTTCCGCAAAAAATTCGTGAACGAACTGACCCAGAGCCTGGGCACCATGTTTTATGAAGTCACGTCCAAGGAGTTGTTCTAACATGACCCACTGCGAAAACTCCCCGGCCAAAACAAACTGCTCGGTGGATGCTGGCCGATCACTGGCATCGAACCGTCGTGGCTGGCTGTGGCTGGCCGGAGCGGGACTGTCACTGGTCCTGATGGCGGGTTGCCAGCAATTCGTCATCCTCAGCTATCTGATCGGGGGACCCCCATCAATCGAGCCGGACTTTGACAAGGAAACCGGCCTCTCGATGAAGGACAAGGAAACGACGGTGGCCGTCGTCTGCTTCGCCCCGAAAGAGATGCTCCTCGAATTTCCGCACATCGACCACGAGATCGCCGCCCACGTCAGCTATCAGCTGGGCAATAACAAGATCGCCATCATCAAGCCAGACTACGTGAGTGCCTGGGTCAATTCGCATCCGAAATGGGAACTTGCCGAGGAAATCGGACGCGAGTTCAAAGCCGATTACGTCATCGAAATCGAACTGTCGACCTTCAGCTTGTACGAAGGAACCAGCACAACACTCTACCGCGGTCGAACGGAAGCTGATGTCCATGTGACCGCAGTCGACGAAGGCGGACGCGGCGAACGGATCTTCTCGAAGGATCTGGACTTCCACTTTCCCCTACGTGTCCCCCGGTCGTCCACCGAACAGGAACTCCTCCCCTTCAAGCGCGAATATATCTCCCGCTTGAGCGAGAAGATCGGCTGGATGTTCCACGAAAGCTACAACGGCGACACGATTCCCTGGGCGAACTGAAGCCAGCGATGAGAGCATTTCGGGAATAGGCGTGCAGAACTTCGCTCGCGTTCGCCTCTTCATTGATCTGTCTTGCTTTGGTCCAGGGTGAGGAGCAGAGAAGAGTGATCACAGAAAAATAGGAGAACTTGATCTGTCTGTTGACTGAACACCGATTTTGAATGTGCCATGAGGCGGTCAGCGTGCGAGAGAAATCACCTCTGACTGACCACAGCGATCGCCCCTGGGACCACGCCACCCGCCGTTTCTGATAAGTGGCGATGTCCAACCAAAGTGCAGTTTGCTGAGGGCTTATTGTGACTTCATCATGATGACCAGAATGTCGTCCTCTCGGGAACGTCGATGTCGGCGGTCCAGGATGAGCGGTCGAAAGGGGGCAAAGTGTTTGAGGTGCGATGCGTGCGTGATGTCTTCAATCACGTAGAACCCTCCCGGCTTCAGTTTCGGCCAGAGGTAGCATAGTGACAGGAGCTGGTGTTCGAGGCGATGAGAACCATCATCAATGATCAGGTCCAGCGATTCGTCGGACCATTGAGCTTCGATCACCGCACGATCGGTTTGGCTGGCCGTGATGACTTCGCAGCCGGGCACCACAGCGGCTGCGGGGCTGATGTCCATTCCAGAGATGCGAGCATCCGGGAACCAGGCCCTCCACATGCGTAGCGAAGCTCCGCGATGAACGCCGATTTCTAACATCGCCATCGGTCGCTGTCGCAAGCTGTCGAACAACTGCTCATAGACCTCCAGGTAAGAGTGGTCGGTGCCCTTGTCCGTCCCCATGCGTAGGCCGAGCTGGGGAAGCGTTTCAGACTCCCGGAGGTGGTTCTGCGACTCAAGCATGGGAACAAACTCATCGAGCAGCCCTTTGTGTTGGCCGACGAAATGGACGATGTGTTGCTTGAGGGAGGCGTCCTGGAACTGTGGGGCGAGCCAGTTAAATTCGTTCGGCAACCAGTCGATCGTTTCATGCTGGCGAACTCTCTGGTTGAGGAAGTGTTGCTCCTTGAGAGCATGCTGCGAAAAGGGGCCGGACAGATGTGCCGCAATTCGTCGCGCGGCGGCCAGGGGAACAACGAGCATGCCCGCATTGAAGTAGGGGCCGACGACTGCCTCTTCTTTTAATACCTGCCCACACCATTCTGTAAAGTCGCCCCCGTCCGGGATGCCCATATCCACCACCGCTCGAATGCGATCACCGGTCATGGCAAAGAGATTCGGGCAGGACGGCATGACGAGTTGGTCGGCATCCAGTAACAACAGCGTTGTGTAGTGGTCCTGCTCGGCGAAATCGCGGATGGCGTCCACGTGAAACCAGCTGGCCCCTGGCGGATACAAGTTGTGTCGTGGAAACTCTTGGTGCTCAATAAAGTCTGCCCCGCAGCGTTTCGCGTACGCTTGCATGTAAGGCACAGTGTGGCGTGCGTAGGGGACATCTCCGAAATTAAAAGTGGCCACCAGATTCATCCGAACACTCCGCCAGTGAGCGACTCAACGACACTCTGACACAAGACCTAATGATGGAGACTTTCGTTCATCCCCACGGCCCGCTGCAGGACTCTCTACGACTAGGTCTTCCGCAGGATGGCAAACTGCCGCAAGGATCTCGCATTGCCGTGGGCCACGGAAATCCGGGATCCCGAACGACTCACGATCCGGCCTTGGGGAGTCACTCGGACTTCACCGGAGGCGCGATCATGGACGCAGTAGTTCCAACGCTGGTCGACCGGCTGCCACAAATGGGGATGTTTATGGCAATAGAGATTCAGGCCCATCTGATCTCCCCAATCGGATGTGCCAGACAACTCGGGGCCCTGCCGCATCTTTACCGCAGACAAGAAATATCGCCGCATGGCAGCTGCTGACCCCGCTGCGAACCCGCTGTTCAGAAAGGGATTCCGCTGGAGCAATTCAAACGCCTGCTGAGCGTGATGGGGATCATGAATGCTCAGTGACCAGGCCGGGATGATTTGATTCTCCGGGTAGCCTTTGGGCTCGATGACGGCCAGCACTCGACCCGGGACATTTCTCACGGTCTGCCACAGGTCGTCCAGCGAGTCCTGGAACACGACATCGGCCACATCCCAGTAGGCTATCGGCGTCCGAGGATCGACCAGTTCGAGGTGCCGGGCAAAGTCGGCCACCCGTCGCACCGGGACCATCTGGCCGTTGTAGCTCTGCCAGTCCAACTGCACTCCTGGCAGCCCTTCGATCCGTCGACGCTCACTGGGGTACAGACCGTAAGCGACAGCTGTGACCGTTTGCCGATTGCCATGCGATCGGAGTGTCTTCAGGAACTGATGCTCGAAGCGGTCGATGTCGCGGCGGTCGAAGGCCGCCAGGATTCGAGGTTCGGGAGTGGATGCGGAAGGCTCCATCACTGCCGCCTGAGACTCGGGGTGGTGGCATTCAGGGGCCTGATGCTGTGCGGGCAGGTAAGGGTGAAACACTCGCGCTGCCGAACTGTATCGGATCTCAAAGCCGTTGTGTCTCAGGTCCAGGCAGGCACACCAGCACTCGCACAGCTTGTCGGTGAATCGAAAGTTCAACTGCTGGAGAACACTTCGATGAAATAGCGTGGCCCCCATCCCAATATGCCCAGCGCGCTCGGGACGGTGCAATTCTCTGGCGAAATCCGCAGCGATGGCACCGAGTGGGGGCGACGCTCGAAGTTCCGCCAGCAACGTGGTGATACAGTCGGGGTCAAGCAGCACGTCATCGTCAACAAACATGACCCACGGAGCAGTACCGAGTTGTCTGGCGGCATTGCGAGCGCGAGCAATCGTCTCCCAACGATTCTGGTCCGTGGGCCGGGGAGCCCCCACTTGCAGGTGCAATCGCACCTGAACCATCCGTTGATGCTGAATTGCCTGGAGCACTGCATCGGGCGGAAGTTGGCCAGGGCGATGGAGGACAATCACGTCCACATCACAGGGAGTTGTCTGGATCACGTCGGCGACTTATTCATGAGACACGGAGAGAGGCCGCTTCAGGTGCAGGACGGCCGCTGAACATCCGGGGCCTGCTGGAACATCTTGAAATCCTGGCCGAATGGCGCAGCTGATGCCCCCTGGAGTGGCGACTGGCTGGCGTCGCAATCAGAAAACAGAACACTCACGCCCCCCAAGTGGGGGGGCCGATCCGTGAACGTACAGGGACTCGGGTTACAATCACCCGTGCAATCTCTCAAGCTGCGATCACCCGGAGTACGTCCCCCGGGAAAAGGGTTATAATGGTTGTGAGACGGATCGCCCGGAAGCGGTGGGTAATACTGCACGCTTTCCGCAGCTGTCATACCCGCCGACATGGTGAGAATGCTGGGTTCGCATTCGGCCACGAAAACGATGCCATAGAGCAGGCCGTTCGTGTTTTGAAGTTGCACCTTCAGCCCGAGGACAATTTCACCAGGCAACAGCCAGATCCCGTCCGAATAGTTGACGTGCTGCGGATCGCGGGGCAGGAACACCGCTCGCACGGACGAGGCCAGAACTTGGCGACATAAAGTCACCCGCGCAGAAGGGGTCTCGATGACCGCTAACAGGTCTTCTGTTTTTCCGCTGAGTACCGATAGCGTTTCGGATCGCAGTTCAAGCCGTCCGACATGAGGAAATGTGGCCGGGAAAGTTACCGTTCCCGCCAACAACATTTGTCGATATTCATCCCGGTTGAGCATCAGATGGCCTCGCTGAAGTTTTGGAACGTTTCCATCTCTCGCACGATCGCGAAAGATGTCTTACCGTTTCGGAAGGTCACGTTAGTCAACAATGTCGAGTGAATGCAAACCCTGGAGTCATCCGTTTGGTCATTATTCACGAACCGTTCGAGCTATTCGAAACGACAGATAGACACGATAGGTATTGGCCGCATGGTCGTTGCGATGCCCCGCTCTCGCGTCAAGAGGCTGAAACAGATGGGCTCCACCCCGAGTTCCCATCCGGTGATGGGCTTCGACAGTCTGCGGGGCCGAGGGGAAGTCCGGCTCGACACCGCCGGCTGGCCAAGTGTGGAGCGTGTGCTGATTCTGGCACCACTCCATCGCATTACCGAACAGATCAAACAGCCCATAATCATTCGGAAGCCGAGTCCCCACGGGGTGGCAGCGATAGTCAGAGTTCTGAGCTGTCCAGGCATAGTGATCGAGCAATTCCGGCGCGAAACCAAAGTGACGCCCCTCCGCGTAGCCCCCATGAGCGGCGAACTCCCACTCGCCCTCAGTCGGCAGGCGATACCCCATCCGGTCCAAGAAATTGTGGGCCAGAGTCATGCCAGGAACAATCTGGTCCATCGCGGGATAACACATCTCCGACTCGGGAATCTGTTCTTTCTCGCTCAGCCAGCGGCAATACCGGGCCGCATCGAACCAGTCGACCGAGTTGATCGGACAGTCGGGAGTGGGGCTATAGTCCTCGGGACTCTCGGCGGTCGGACGAAACTGGAGATACTCCCGGACGGTGACTTCGTGTGTCGAGATGGCAAACCGATGACCGAGGTGAACGGGGTAGCGGATCTCCTCCCCCCCATCACGACCCGGCTCGTTGGCCAGCGATCCGCCCCACTGCACTGCGGGTGGGGTTAAGATCACCAGACGCTGATTCTCGCAGGTCCGAAGTTCGTTCGCGGTGTTCTTGGCAATCCAAACCGGGGGCGGCAGATTCCAAACCTGATGCAGAGACTCGACCCCGGATCGAAGTCCCGGATCTTCTGTAGCTCCCAGGCTCGCCGCTTCATGCTCCATGAACCAGGTCTTGGCCAGTTCAGTCAGTGGGCCGGGACGATATAATGCCAGAGCTTGCGCCACCGCTCGTTTTAGCACCACATCATCCGCACGGCACAACTGTTCCGCCAGCCACAGCGACGGTACTTCATAACGACTGAAGCCATCCACGACACTCGCCCGCTGTTCCGCATCCGTGGAACTGGAGAGTGCTGACTCGACAGAGGCGTGGTCGCCCAGTTCATGCAACGCCAGGATCAACCGGGTTTGCAGGCGAATCGAGTGCGAGCGGGTGACCAAGTTCTCTAGTGGTCGCCACCATGTCGAACTATAGAGTGGGGTGTTGTCGCTTCCCACAGGGGTCGCATGGATGGAGAACGGTCGAAAGCCTTGCGACTCCACGACGGCGCACGCACGCCGATGGTCCTCCAGTGACTGATAGGGGAGCCAGGTCGACTCCAGCGGCAAGTCTCTCCACCACAAAACCGTCAGCCCCCGATCCGGTTGATCCGCAGGCCGCACTCCCAGTCGGCTGTGGAGCAACAGGGCCGAGGGATTCCACTCGCGGGTTCTCTCGAACTCCTCCATCGCTTGATTCCACGGATCGGTGTGCTCGATCCAATCCTTCATTTTCCAGCGGATCGAACTATGGGCTTCTTGATGGCTTCGATCCCTCGTGAGAAGATTAGATCGAGGAAAAAAGCCACGCGTCAGAAACGGTCCCCAACCCTCGGGTTCGTGACGTTCAGCGGGCACATTGACATACATCCCGCTCTCTTCGACAGCAGGTAATGGCGGAGTCGTCGTCCAGACGCAAGCAAACATCGTCGTTTTATGGTTGTCCAGCGAGTAGGCCGCGAGGTCGTCTGCAAAATACTTCTTCGCCTCGAAATCGGACTGGAGTTGCTTCAGCTCTTCAGCCGTTGATCGCAATGTATAGACCGACTGTCGACCGTCTCGTTTCCAAGTGGCCATACAGACCCGCATGTCACCGATCAGATACGGGCAGATCGTGGCCACACGGTATTCGTACTGGGCCAGGCTGGCGGTCAATGATTCAAACTGCGAGGTATCGAGGCGCTGAACCATGACGAACGATTCATTCGCCAAGCCGCCCGCGTCCTCAATGTGCTGCATCAAATCGGGGGCATCCGCGAGCTTCGCTGGCGGTGGGTTGACGTGTCGGTCAAACGTCCCGGTAGCGTGGGCTTTAGCCCACGCGGGAGTGCTCCCCTCCAACAAGCGTGGGCTAAAGCCCACGCGACTTTGACCTATGTCGGTCTCGTCTGAGTGGTCCTCCGACGGAACCGCATTCCACCAATCGACCCCCTCGGCGTCCGGCTGCCAGTGCTGATCCGGCGTCTTCGGCGCTCGAAGGTCTTGCAGGGCCACTTGCAGGGCCTTCCGTCTGGCGGAGTCTCTCCGCAGGGCCTCGACAAAGATTCGATACCCTGTCGGCCCCGATTCAGACAACAGTTCCACCAACAAATCGGGTTGTTTAGCTGCATAGCGAACAAGGAGGTTGGCACAGTTCAGGGCAGCACTATTGGTCTCGCGGGCGAGTTTCTGGTGAGACTTCACCAACGGAGGCACCAACGCCCCCCCGACTGGAGCGAAGCCATCCATCCACTCGCTGACGAACAGCGGGTTCTCACTCAGTAAGAGTTGAACCACCCGCTCGGGATGCTCCCGCAGCAACGGCTGAGTGGGAGGATACTGGGCCAGCAGGCACGCCAATCGCAGCTGTGACGAGGGATCGCCCGCCTTCGATTGCCATAGGGACTGGACCTGTTCAGGCTCGACCAGATCATGGAGCGGGGAGGACTGACTCAGCTGGATGACTTCGTGAGCGGGTGCCCTTTGGGCGTACTCCAACAGCAGTTTTCGAGCGGCGGCGTCTGTCACCGACAGCACGAGCGCCGCACGGACACGTTGCGGCATCGGCAACTTGTCATTGGCCAGACGCCGCCGAACCGCATCCAGCACGTCGGCCCCTCTGCCACGCAGCGACTTGGCCTGTGCAATGGCCTCGGGCCACGTCGCCACGACGAGGCGTTCGATCCTGGATTGATCCTCTTGGTGTGCTTGTTGCTGGGCATTCCACTGCCAACCAAGAATCCCGATCGCGAGCACCGCTAGGAACATTAAAGCACTATTCCCCACCGTCCGCAGATGCCGATGGCGGGCCGCTGACATCATTCGCGTCTGCGGCTCGTTCCACCCCGAGGGGCGGAGTCGATAGCGAATCAGCAGGTACTCAATCAGGCTCGGCAGCGAGTGATGGCTGGGGCGAGCCCGATACAGATCGGTAAAGCTCTCCAGCTTCAGTTGAGCCTGACCAGTCGCTGACCCCAGCTGTCGCAACTCAAGCCAGCGGCGTATGGCCGCAATCAAAAAGTCGTGTGTCAGTTGGTAACCGGTCTCTGATACGAGGGGGGCCAACGCAGAGCGGCCGGAGCTGTGCAGGCTCTCCTCGTCATTGCGATCAGTGGGTGTGATGAGGTGCAACTCGGAGTCGAGCAGTCGCATCAACTCGCGAAAGGCGACCGGGTCCGTGTATCTCGACGCGATCCGCAGTTCACTCTCGCTGTGCATCGCCCCTTTGATTTTGGCACCCGGTTCGGGCAACAAGCAACGCAACACGCGCTGCGCCCCATCGGCATGTCTCTGATGCCGCCGCGAGGAGGTCTCGCGATCAAAGGTCTGTTCTAGGAAGTGAACTCCAAGCCCGGCACCCCCGTCTTCGCTTAACAGAGAACTGTCGCTCCAATCGCGATGTTTCATCATCTCGGCCAGGAGCGCCAGCTGGACGCAAATCACCCGACCATCAATCGCCAAGGACTCGACAGCTGCGTCAAGAAACTGGTTCTGGCGGGGCGTGATCGCCTTCTCGTCATTCGGCAGTTGACTAAACGCTGCTCCAAACAAAGCGAGAACATGTCGTGCATGTCGCTTATCAAAGAGGTCGACCGCCTGGGCATTGTGGTTCTCATCGATGGTCAGGTCGAGTGCCTGCATCATCCGCGAGATTCCCATCCAGAAATCGTCACGCACCATCAACAGAACTTGCAGATGAATCCCGTCGCATTGACGCAGTGACTGAGTCAGGAAGGACTTCTCTAGTATCGAGGAATGGCTGAATAACCACTGCTCGAATTGGTCAATACAGATCACAACCTTTCGTCGAGTGTGACGCCTGAGCCAAGTAAACGTCTGCAGCAGTTCCTCCCCAGCTCCGTCCTGGGAATCGGGCCGGGGAGTGCGAGGTGGAAGCTCCACGACACTGACAATGGCGTCTAAGAGGGCGCGTTCACTGTCCGCTGCACTGGCCTCGACGTAGATCGGGATCAAGTCTTCATCCAGCCGCGGCAGCAACCCAGCGCGAACCATTGAGGTCTTCCCGCACCCGCTGGGGCCGTAGACGACCCCCACGCTGAACGCCTCCTGGGGGAGTTGGCTTTCGAGCCGAGTCTTCCAGAAGCGGATGGAGTCCGGCAGCCCGTCTCGGTCATACGGGCCCGGTAACAGCCGCAGGTAGAACTCCGAGTCGCGCGACTCGAACGACCGCAGTCCTTTCGGGACGATGGGAGCGACCTGAGTCTCCGACTGCGGATTACCGACGACGGTGGCCAGCGACGAGTCCGGTCGACCCCCACTCCCCACAATTTTCGTTTGCAGCTTGGCATCGTCGACCAGTTCTCCTTGAGATTTCAAGAACTCATAGAGGTCGATCGCCATCGCGCTGGCGTGCTGATACCGCTCGGTGATCGACTCGGCCAAGGCCCGCAGACAGATTCGCCCCAACTCTCGGGGGATCGTCGGGTTCCGGTCGCTGGGATGCTCCGGCTCCAGCACTTCGGCTGTGGTTCGAGAGGAGCGACGGTCTGCCCCTTCAAACGGACGACTGCCGACCAGGAGTTGATAGAACACTACCCCGAGTGAGTAAATGTCGGACCGGGCGTCGACGCGATGGCCTTCGCCGCGAACCTGCTCGGGACTCATGTAGGCCGGGGTTCCGGCGTAGGCGGATTTGCTGTCGGGATCGAACTCGCGGATCGCCAGCCCAAAGTCCGCAAGGTACGGTCGCCCCCCGCGATCGACCATGATATTCCCAGGTTTCACATCTCGATGGACCACTTGGTTCTTGTGAGCAAAGTCCAGTGCCTCGGCGATTTTTGCAATCATCGCCGCGATCTGAGAGAACGTCGGACGATGCTGCTGATTCCAGACTCCCAAGGTCGATCCATCGATATATTTCGTGACAATATAGAACGGCACTTCCGGAGTACCAGACGCCTGGTAGACCGGCAAGATGTAAGTATGGTCCAAACTGGCGACAGCGCGGGCCTCGCGGAGATGCGATGAATGTTCTGCCGATCCGGGAGCGCTGGAGCGGTGGGGGATCTTGATCGCCACCATCCGTTCCAGCACGGTGTCATACGCCAAGAAGACCGAACCAAATCCCCCCTGTCCCAGCTTCTGGTGGATCTTGAACTCGGCAATCTGTTCAATCTGCGGCTGAGCCGGCGGCAGCGATTCCTGCTTCTCCCCCAGAAGTTTCACGTCCGACTCGCTCGCCACTTCCCCAGCCTCGGCAATACGAGTGGTCGACGAGGGATCGTCATCTTTCGATTCCACGTTCAAACGTCCAGTCCGCCTTGGAAGCACTGTCAGAATCGTAGCAACACATCCCGATTAGACCGTCTCGACGGGGCTAAAGCAATCATCATTTCAACGATCAACGAGAGGGGGATGGAGCTGTCTCGGAGTGATCTTAAAGTTTTCATTCCCCGCCGAATCTCAGCCGGTGTTCCTCTCAAGCCCCCCGGTCGGGATCTGGCTCGAAACCACTTGCCGCTTGAATTGTGCATGGCAGAATTCCCAGACACTTAGAATGGAACTCTGTGCATGCTTTGCGACCTGCTGTTCAAACCCCTCTGTCAAATCGGGATGTGTTTTTGGACCAACGTCCTGAAAGGAGGTCGTTCTGGTAAACTGTATGCTCCCGAGGAGCCTTTCTCAGGTTCCAGCGGTCAAGATGCGATAGAGAGCTTATCAGGGAGTGGTCCGCGCCCGCAACGGCGAGCGCAGGAACTTCACAGAACACCTGATCGTCCATCTCTTGGTGGTGGTTCAGCTCATGGCCGAGCAGTATTCCGTGGAATCTGGGGTCACCACACTCCCCAAACGAGTCCTGAAATCCCTCGCCCGAACTGCGCGAGTGCGCTCGGGTGGATCGGTCCTCGAGGTCGGTCCCGTTCGAGCTTCCGCCATGCCGGACTGGATTTCGCTCGGATTGCAACCGCTGGCTCTCACCGATTCCGCCCCCTCGACCCCGACGGCACCGGGACAGGTTCTGATCGGTGATGTCGCGGGCGGCATGCCCGTGAGTGCTCATTCCGTGGATGGAGTGATCCTGCGCACAGCCAAGACCTTCCGCGCGGGACTCGGTACGCCCGAGGCGCTACTGGGAGCGGCGAACTTGCTGTCGTGCCTCAAGCCCCACGGCTCGCTGCTGGTGCTCGGTCAGCCGGGCGAGTCGCTCCAGGGGTGGCAAGACCTCCTCGCTGCGTTCCCCGTGAAGCTGTCGCAGTCGGAATATCGTGACGGACTAGGCTGGTGGTTGAGCTTGCAATGGCTCAAGGGGAGCGCGCAAGTTCAGTTGCCCATGCTGCGGGCCGAGCTGGGGCAGGACGCCATGAGCCGTCTACAATGGCACCGTCTGGTCCGGGAATTAATCATGAAGCGAATGCAGGCTCTGCAAGCCGATGCGGCGTAGAACTGGCCTGTTGAAACTGCTCTTGTCGTACTCCCAGAGTCGTGAATCTCTGGAAGCCCTCGCTTCGACTTAAGCAAACCCCCGTAGGACGGCCTTTCTAGGCCGTCCTCAATCAGCTCTTGTAGCAAGACGGCTTGGAAAGGCCGTCTGACGGGAAAACTATTTTCGCACACCTACTTTTCGAGGCATGTCCCCTCGCCCCTCGCCCCTCGCAGCCAAGCCTCTGAAATCTGTGCCCATCTGTGCCCATCTGTGCCCATCTGTACAATCTGTGTACAAATTCTCGACATGGGAGAAGCACGATTCAGGAGGATTGGTACACGGATTTCACAGATTGACACAGATTGAATTCAGTTCATCATCGACATTTTCTCATCGTGGGTTACGGAGGTTGGTTCACGAAACGGCCTACACCGAAGCGCCTCATGTTAGCCAGTCTTCTCTCGTGTCACCCAGCCCGGATAGAGCGCTCTATAAAATGAGGGCGAGCAGGAACTCCCTGCCCGCCCTGAATTGGCGTGACGAATGGGTCGCGACGGGGACTACTTCGTCCGGGTCGGAATCTTGGTGGCTTTACCGGCCTTGGCCCGCAGCTCTTGTTCGAGCTTGTCGGCCTTGGCCAGCATCTTCTGGTCGCCGGTCCGCAAGGCGGTGTCCCGCATGCGGTCGACTTCTGCCAGCTTCGACGACAGAGCTTTATCGGTCGTCGTCGCCGAGGCGAGGGTCACTTCGGCCTTCGGTTTGCGGAACTTAGACAAGAGCTTGCTCATGCCGGAACGCGGCTTGGCAGGCTCCGCTTCGGTCCGCAGGCCACGCACCGCTCCACGCTGCTCATCGTTCAACATTTGCGGATTTGGCGCATCGCTCTCGTAGGCATCATCGTTGGGCACGACGATCGAGGCCGAAGCTGCGAGAGCCTCTGCTCCTCGGTCGGTGATCCCGCCACGGAAGTTCGGCTGGATGTTGTCGAGAGAACGGAGAGGAGAGTCCTCGACTGCGGTCGTCTCGACCGCGGTCACTTCGACCTCGCCGTTGCCTTCGACGGGAGCACTTTGCGGCAGTTCGCCGCCGTCCACATTGCCAAAGGAGTAGAGCACCACAGGGCTCCCGTTCTCATCGACCGGGCCACCACTCTGAGACGCCAGATCGAAGAGCTCGGCTTCGGTCAGAGTGACCTCACCTTCCGCGATGATTTCTTTCTCGACGGTTCCGTCGACCATTTCGATGCAGATCTGCACAGTCTCGCCGTCTTCGACACCCGGAGCTTGTTCGGGCGGACCCAGAAACCGGATTTGATCGGTTTCCACAAGGACTTCGACGGTTTCGACCGGAACATCTTCGATCGCGACCGGATCGACGACAGGTGATTCATCCACGGGCTGT
>JAYTCW010000157.1:0-31092 GCA_043736295.1 Planctomycetota bacterium
GCCGAGGACGCAGCCATCCGGCGGTTTGTCGCCCTCGATCGGAAGGGGCACCCCACGCTGGCCACGCACCCGGCGACCCGCAAAGCCTGTCAGCTCACGCGGCCTCGATTGTCCGATGAGTTCCTGGTTGTGCAGCAGGCCGAGCAGCAGTTGGCCAAGCTGTGGGACCGCGAAATGCCCTCGACCGGGGAGTCGATCATCGACCGCCACCAACGGTATCGCTGGACCGCTGACGATGCGCCGAACCTCGAAGCCGAGATCAATTCCGCGTTCGCCCCGCTGGCGGCAATCCGGGAACTGTGCGATGCGCTGGGCGCGCGGCTACTGGTGTCGACGACTCCCAAGCCGTGGCAAGTCAGCCCACAGGCCAGCAACACGCCCGAGGCCCGCGCGGTGAACGGGATTCCCAAGGACGCCTGCTGGACCAGTACCGCTCCTTTCCAACGCTTACTGGCCGCCAGTAAGACCGCCAAGATTCCGTGTGTCATTTCACTCTCCGAATTCCTTCAGACGCCCAATCCAGAGCAGTTGTTTCTCCGCAAATCGCCGGGGTTGTCCGCGCGCGGGCACGAGTTGTATGCCAGGGCGCTAGCCGACTCGATCACCGGGGAGCCCCCGCAGGAATCGGCGGCGGGGCCGGAGATCGTGCCCGTGAATGTCGAGGAGCCGGAGGGGGGCTCTTCACCTCCGAACTGATCTCGCTGCAATTCGAGCGATTCAGTAGAAACCCAGCTCTCGAACCCGAAGACGAGCCTCTCACCCACGAGTCCGCATGTCCCAGACCCTCGACGCCCCGCTGACTCCCATCCATGCGCTCGGTCGCATGGTGCTAGATCTCATGCGGCTGGTGGGCGACATCACGCTGTTCGGTTGGCGGATGCTGGGGTGGCTGTTCATGGGATGGCCGCGTGGGAATGTCTTGTGGCCCATTCTCGACCAGATCGGTGTACAAAGCCTGTCGGTGATTCTGATCACGGGGTCGTTCATCGGCATGGTGCTGACCGTGCAGGCGTACGACCAGTTCGCGCTGATGGGGATGGAGAACCAACTGGGCACCGTCGTCAACGTGACGCTGGTGAAAGAGCTGGGGCCGGTCCTCGCCGCACTGATGCTCGCCGGTCGAGTCGGCAGCGCCATCGCAGCTGAACTCGGCACGATGCGTGTGACGGAGCAGATCGACGCCCTGACGGTGCTGGGTGCTAATCCGGTGGCTCACCTCGTGGTGCCGAGGTTCCTGGCGTGTGTGCTGCTGATTCCGGCGTTGACGCTGTTCGCCGACGGGATCGGCGTCCTCACGGGATGGATCTTCAGCACGCAAGTTCTGAACGTCGACAGCTTTTACTACTGGCATTACTCGCGGGCCTTTGTCAGCGGGTTCGACGTGTTCCAGGGGATCATCAAGAGCATCCTGTTCGGCGGTGCCATCGCCATCATCTCCTGCCATCGCGGATTTCACTCGGGGGCCGGGGCCGAAGGTGTCGGCCGCGCCGCAACCGAGGCGTTCGTCTTCTCGTTCGTCACGATCCTGGTGATCGATTTCCTGGTCGGGACGTTCCTGATGGAGGTCTACTTCCTAATCTTCCCCAGAACGTACTCGATGGGATGAAGGGGATCGTTGAGGGTTGAGGGTTGAGCGTTGAGCGTTGAGCGAAAGCCCAGGGGTTGCAACCCCTGGGCTTTGACTGACCACTGAGAACTGACCACTGAGAACTGACCACTGACCACTTCCTCCCCCATCGTCGAACTCCGTCATGTCACCCGCTCGTTCGGGGACCAGGCGGTGCTGCGCGATATCACATTGCCGGTGCAACGGGGCGAGACGCTCGTCGTCATCGGCGAGAGCGGGTGCGGGAAGAGTGTCACGCTCAAGCTCTTGATGCGGCTCATGGAACCATCCTCGGGAGAGGTGTTGTGGAATGGTCGGCCCATCGCCCCGCTCTCTGACCGAACACTCAGCCGCGAACGCCTCAAGTTCGGCTACCTGTTCCAGATGGCTGCCCTGTTCGACAGCTTGACTGTCTATGAGAACGTCGCCTTCGGTCTGCGGCAGAACCTGAAGCTCCCTGAAGAACAGATTCGCCAAACGGTGCGAGATCGGCTGCGAGATGTGGGGCTGACCATGAGTGTCGTGGAGCACAAGAAGCCGGCTGAGTTATCGGGCGGGATGAAGAAACGCGTCGGCCTGGCTCGCGCGATGGCTCTCGACCCCGAGGTCGTCCTCTACGACGAACCGACGACCGGCCTCGACCCGATCATGAGCGATGTCATCAACGAGTTGATCTTGCACACGCGGCAGCGGGGATCGGTGACCAGCATCGTCGTCACCCACGACATGCACACCGTTCGCAAGGTCGCCGACCGTGTGGTGATGTTCTACCCCCTGTCCCGCCTCGGCGCGGACGAGCCACAGATCATCTACGAAGGAACCGCCGAAGCCGCCTTCGACAGCCCCGACCGCCGTGTCTCCCAGTTCGTGCGTGGCGAAGCGGGCGAGCGGCTCATGGAACTGGCCGCCGCGTGAGCGGAAGAGTTTTCAGTGGTCAGTTCTCAGTTCTCAGTTCTCAGTCGTCAGTCGTCAGTCGTCAGTCGTCAGTCGTCAGTCGTCAGTCGTCAGTCGTCAGTCGCAAAGCCCAGGGGTTGCAACCCCTGGGCGTTCTGCTCCTTCAACCCTCAACCCTCAACCCTCAACGTTCCCCCCTCATGAACGAACGCACTCTTCAATTCCGCGTCGGTCTCTTCGTGCTCCTGTCGATCGGGATTGCGACGGCGCTGATTATCCAGTTCGGTGAGGTCCAGAAATACTGGAAGAAGAGCTACGCCATCGCCGTTCACTTTGACGAGGCCTCGGGCACGCACCCCGGCTGCCCCGTGCGCATGAACGGCGTCACGATCGGGGAGGTCAAGGAAGTGCTGCTCGATGAAGCCGAGCCGGGTGTACTCGTCATTCTCAGTATTCAAGAGGATCGTCGCATTCGCCGCGACTCCAAGCCCTACCTCGCCAAGGCCCTCTTCGGCGATGCCGCGATCGAATTCTCCGGCGGTCGCAGCTCCGAGTTCCTGCCGCCCAATAAACGCATTCACGGCGAGGCCCCGACCGATCCCCTCAAAGCCGTGGAGAAGCTGGAACGCACCGTCTCCGAGACGCTCGCCTCGTTCGAGGCCACCAGTCGCGAATGGCAGATGGTTGGCAAGAACATCAACTCCTTGGTCGAGACGGAGCGCGGGAACTTGAACGACGTGATCGAACGTGCCGCTGTGGCTCTCGACACGCTGACGAAGACGATGGACACCGCCTCGCACACACTGGCCACCGCCAACAAAGTCCTTGATGATCCGGAACTGCAGAACAACCTCAAACGCACCATCGCCGCACTTCCCGAAATGGCCGAAGAGACCAAGCTGACGATCACAGCCGCCCGGACCTCGATCCAGAAAATGAGCGAGAACCTCGACAAGCTTTCCGCCGCCACCGACCCGCTGGCCGCCCAAAGCCAGTCGCTGGTGGGCCATCTCGACAAGAGTCTCGTAGAGCTTGAGTCGCTGCTCACCGAGATGAACTCCGTGGCCAAAGCCGTCAACAGCGGGGACGGCACACTGCGAAAATTCGCCGAAGATCCCGAGCTGTACAACAACCTCAATCGGTCGGCGACCTCGCTCTCGCTGCTGCTGGGGAACCTGACACCGATCATGGCGGATGTGCGGGTCTTCAGTGACAAGGTCGCCCGGCACCCGGAGCTACTGGGGGTCGGAGGCGCGATCAGCGGCAGTTCCGGCGTGAAGAATCCCGGCGACGGTGTCGAACCTGCCGCGTATGAAGAGAAGCCGGGTGTGAAGCGGCGGTAGATCGCTCGCGAGCAAGGCTTCCGATCTCCTCGTCAGCTCCGACTTGAATTGGATGACATCGCGAGGTCGTCCGGTTCGCCGTCCGGCATACCAATCAGATTCATCCGTCTCAAGAACGACAGATAAGTATCAAACAAGCGAGTATCCGGCGGGGGGCAGGTGATCAGTGAATTCTTCAGACCAGACTGGGTTCGCTGAGTGTCAAACTGCGGATGGACAGCCTGGGCGTTGTCTTCGGCGAAAGCCCGGGGCCCCAGAATATCAGTCAGAATCCGCATGTCGTCCGTTCCCATCTGCTGCCCCCACGCCAGCAGGCGATCACGCCAGTTGTCATACGGGACAATGTCGACCCCGAGTCCAGACTGCTGCATCCACTCCGTCAGTTCGCGGGTCTGCATCGGAATCGGGTTGGTCAAATGAAAATCTCCGCCGGTCGATTCTGGTTGCAGAGATAACTCCACGAGGGCTTTGGCCACGTAGTCCACCGGAGTCAAATCGAACTCCACATCACGTTCGGGAGCTGCTCCCAAACGTAGACAAATCAACACGATCGTGTGCAGCAGATCGCTGGAGTTGGACGCCCCGGTGACACTGTCTCCGGAAATATGTCCGGGGCGATAGATCGTGACCGGAAGGCCGCGCTGGCGAGCCGTCTGCACGAGATGTTCCCCGACCCACTTCGTCTGGGAGTAGCCATACAGCAGCTTGCCAAACGACGGAAGCGGATCGTCCTCCGTGACCAGCTGGCCTCGATTCTCGGAAGTGGTGTGGACCGTGAATGTCGACACCAGATGCACGGGCTTTGTGTGGTGTTCGGCGGCGAATCGCAGGACTTCCCTGACGCCACCCACGTTAGACTCTCGCAGTGAGCCATAGGGCAGGGCCAGATTGACCTCCGCTCCGTTGTGGTAGATCACGTCGATTTCCGTGGCCAACTGCCGGAATGCCTTGGATGACAGGCCGAACAATGGCTGGGATAAATCTCCTGGAATCACCCGAATTCGATCAGCTGCGTTGATCGGTGTTAACGAATACCGAGCCAGGTTTTTCATCACCCGGCGCTTTGCGGAGACTTCCTCACCGGCCCGCACGAGACACACAATCTCGGCAGTGGTCCGGTTCAGCAATTCGTCGAGCAGGAACGCCCCGAGAAATCCGGTGGCTCCCGTCAACAGGATTCGCTGAGCGGAGTTCGCATCGACCACGGGAGCGATCCCCTGTGGAACAATCGCGGGATCCAGAATCAGATCCGAGGCCACACACTCCGGCACACCCAGGTCCGCGCGGCGAACTCGCGGCAGGCTGCGGGGCGAGACGTTCTCGTTCCCGCTGGTGTCATGCAGAGCCATCGTGTCCGCTGAAGAGGTTAGATCAATCATGTCGGTTGGTCGGGTGATCATCTGATGCAGTGTGTCACGGTACAGGACACTCAGCTGTTGCACAGAGTCGAGGCTCAGTACCGCTTCGTCGAACAGCCATTCGCCGACGAGGCGCCCGCGACCTTCGCCGATGCGTAGCGACAGGTCAGATGCTGCTCGGCGTGGATGATGTCCACGCGTGGTAAGCCAGGATGGCGGTGCGAAGGACTCGATGAAGAGATTCCCGAAACGAACCGCCGGTGCTGAGGAATCCAGTTGGAACAGTGCGAATCCCTCATCGTCGATCGCCGGGAAATGCAATGCCGTAAAGGTCGCGGAAAGTCTTGGCACATCGCTGCCGCCCTGTGGCCACTCCAGCATGCCGGACAGTCGCGAAAACGGGAGGTGCTGATGTCGCTGTGCAGCGTCCACCCGTGCGATGGACGACGACAGGAATCCCAGGAAGGTCATCCCCGGTTCCACTGTACTCCGCAGCGGCAGGCAGTTCGCGAATCGCCCCACGAGGTCGTGCGTCTGGGCGTGGTCTCGACCAGCGAACTCGTAGCCGACCAGCAGGTCCGGCTGGTGACAGAAGCGGTGCAGTGTCAGTTCGTACGCCGCAAACAGCAGGTCCGGGACGGCCAGCCCCTGCTCGGCGGCAAACGCCATCAACGGCAGAGACACGTCGCTGAGCAGCGAGAATCCGAGGACACCGCCTCGTCTGGAATGGTCGTCATGCCCGCCCTTCGCGGAGGACGGCCACTGCAATCCGACCGGAGCCCCATCCAGCAGATTCACCCAGTCGTCGGTCATGCCTGTCGACGCTGCGGACGCCAGGAGTTCGTGCTGCCACTCGGCGAAGTCCTGGAAGGAATACTCCGGCTCCTCTCCGAGAGCCTGCGGGATCGAACCCTCGGCGTCGTAATGCTTCACCAAGTCCCGCAGCAGGACGGCAACTGACCACTCATCTGCCACAATCGGATGCACGCTCAGCAACAGGAGATCACTCCCCTCCCCGGTCCGATAGAGCTGCACCCGCGTGAGCGGTCCATGTTCGATGTCAAAGGCGCGACCCCGCTCTGCGGCGACCTGGGCGTGGAGTTGTTCCTGCGTCAGGGCTTCCACACATCGCACTTCCAGCTCGATGCCCAGTGGTTTCTGAAGCACCAGTTCTGGGGTTTCCCCGGTGACACAGATCCTCGCGTTGATCAGCGGGTGCCGGGAGGCCAGTGCCGCCAGGACCAACTGCATCCGTGGCGACTCCATCCTCGGACTGAGACGGACGACACATGTCGAGTTCGCGGGACACTCCAAGCCGACGGCCAGCCACGATCTTTGTGCTGCGGTCAGCGGATAACGCATTCGCCGGAGTGCCGCATGCGTCAATTGCGTGGCGGCAGTGGTCACTCCCGGACTGACTTCAGCCGGGCTGTCGGCGTTGCCTCCATTTGCCAGCACCAGGCCGAGCAGCGTCGTCGCCAGCTGCTGCACGTTGGGTCCGGAGAGGACACTGCCCATCGGGACACTGAGACTCAGCTCACCTTCCAGACGGTTCATCAAGTCGACCGCCATCAGCGAATCGAGTCCCAGATGCGTCATGGGCGTCGAGCGGTCGACCTGCGCCGCCTCAATGCCGAAGACGCGGGCCACCTGTTCTGCCAGGAAGTCTTCAATGATCGCAGCCTGCTCCTCGGGCGCTGCGTGGCGGACCCGCGACGCGACCGACCCGCCGGAGCGGCTGCCGGTTTTGGCACGGAATAGCGGTTGATAGATCGGGCACGATTTGAGAGCCGGGCTGAACTTGGCCAGTTGATCCCAGTCCGCCTTGGCCACGCACACCTGCGAACT
The DNA here is from genome assembly GCA_043736295.1 of Planctomycetota bacterium. Lineage (GTDB taxonomy): Bacteria > Planctomycetota > Planctomycetia > Planctomycetales > Planctomycetaceae > TH-plancto1. Next base: position 7,050 of record JAYTCW010000157.1, read on the forward strand.
GGTTCGCTGCATCAAGTCGCGCAGGGCGCGCACGGCTTCCGGAACGTACAGCGATCGGAACCCGACCTTGTCGAGATATTCCTTGGCTTTGAGGTTGTGTTCGAGGTAGCCCGATCCGCCAATGGCTCCCCAGTTGATGGTGAGCGCGGGCAGGCCCCGAGACTGCCGGTACGACGCCAGAGCATCCAGGAAACAATTGGCCGCGCTGTAGTTCGACTGCTTCGTGGTGCCGATCAGCCCCGACACCGAGGAGAAGCTGATGAAGTGATCCAGCGGGAGACCCGTTGTTGCGACATGCAGATTGCACCCGCCCAGCATCTTGGGGTTCAGGACGCTGTTGAACCTCGCGTTGTCGAGTTCGTGAATGAACGTGTCATCCAGCACCATGGCCGCATGCACGATTCCCCGCAGTGGCGGAAGTTCTTTCGTCACCTGCTCGATGGCCCGGCGGACATCGTCCGGATCGGTGACATCCGCCCGCAAGTCCATGACCGTGACGCCGGTCGCTCTTAGCTCGGCGAGTTCCTCGGCGATCTCAGCCCGTGGACCACTGCGGCTCATCAGAGCCAGATGCCGCGCCCCTTCAGAGGCCATCCATTTCGCGATGTCCCAGCCGAAGCCCCCCGCGCCGCCGGTGATGAGATACGTCGCGTTCGACTTCAGCAGCCGCCCCGGTTCGTTGCAGGGAGCCACCGGAATCTCTGGGGCTGTGAACGACAGCACGTTCTTGCCGACGTGCTTGCCCTGGGCCATGAAGCGGAAGGCGTCGACCACCTCGGTAATCGGGAACACGGTACTCGGCAGCGGGCGATAGTCACCAGCTGCGAATCGCTGGGCCAGCTCCTTGAACATGGCAGCGACGTACTGCGGCTTGGCGGACAGATGCTGGGCCAGATCGATCACGAAGTACGAGATGTTGTCCTTCAGAGCGTTCAGCCGGACGCGTGTTTTGCCATAGACATCGATCTTGCCGATCTCTAGGAACCGCCCAAACGGGGCCAGGACAGACAGGCTCTTGGGGATGAAGTCTCGTGCCAGGGAATTCAGGACCGCGTCCACCCCGCGACCCTGCGTGATCTCCATGATCTCGTCGGCGAACTCCAGCGTGCGCGAGTTCAGTACATGCGGGACGCCCATGTCCTGGAGCAGCTGGCGCTTCTCGACCGATCCCGCCGTCGCGAAAATCTCCAGCCCCAGTCGCTGGGCCACTTGGATCGCGGCCTGCCCCACGCCCCCGGTTCCGGCATGGATTAAAATGCTTTCGCCCGACTGCATGCGAGCCAGTTCATTGATCGCATAATGTGCGGTCAGGAAGGCGGTCGGTAATGTGGCCGCGTCGTTGAAAGAGATTGTCTTCGGCAGCCGGAAGATTATCTGGCGATGGATTGTCAAAAAGGTGCGGAAGCAATACGGAGCTAGACCGGTGACACGATCTCCCGGCATCAGATCCTTCACGTTCTGGCCCACGCGTTCCACGACGCCGGAAAAGTCGTCGCCAAACCACAGCAAGTCGACCGGGTGGCCGGGGTACATCCCCATGGCCTTCATCAGGTCGCGAAAGTTGATGCCGCCCGCCAGCACACGGACTTCGATCTCATCGTCGTCGGGCTCTCGACGAGATGTTTCGTTGAGCGCCAGACTCGTCAGAATTCCCGGCTTGTTCGACTGGAGTCGCCAGGGGATGACTTGGCCGTCAGGCTGCACGGCATTTTGAGAGCGCAGCGTCAGTTCATCAATCTGGATCGGTCGGAGCCGATTCACCAGCCGCCGCTGGTTTCGAAACGCCACTTCGCGCTCGTCACTGTCGCCATTGATTTCGCTCCACAGGGCGCTGACCTCGGTGGTGTCTGGAGACGCACCCAGATCGATGTGGGTCCACCGGAATTGCGGCAACTCATTGTTGGCCACTCGCAAAAAACCGATGATTGGGGAAGTGGCCAAGCCCGCCATCGCATCGCCCGTAGCAACAGCCTGAGCCTCCCGCGTCACGATATAGACGCGAGCGGCATCCGCCCATTCAGTCGACCGTAAAACCTGTGCCAAGTGCAGTATGCTGAGCACTCCCGTGGGTTGGGCTGCGAGCAGAGACTGCACGTCGAGTTGGTCCGAGGTCGTGTGATCGAGGCTCCAGCAATGGATCACGGACTTCAGGCTCGCACCATCAACCAGTGCCACCGCGAGCGCTCGCTGCAAGCCATCGGCGGAGTCGGGAGGAATGACGAACTCGGTGTCACTGAGTTGGTCGTACGCCGATCCGGAACGCAGACGAATCGTGGCCTCTCCTCGCGCCGTCAGTCGATCAATCAGCGAGTCGGCCACGCCTTGGTCGTCGGCGAAGACTAAATGAACGTTGCTCGTCGTCATGTCCATCTGGGTGGCTGTCGGATCCTCCGACAACTGAGACTCTTCCCAACGGCACTGGTACAGCCCGTTCTCGACATCGCCCGAGCTGCGCTGGTGTTCGATTTGTGCCGCTCGGAATCCAAGGACATCGGCCACCCGCTGCCCCGCCTTGTCGTACACGAAGATGTCGCACAGGATGCCGCTATCGTCGCGCCGTCGCAACAAGGCATGCGCCCACAGTTCGCCCGGGATTGACGACCGGTACAGCTGCACGCGGCGGATCGATTCGGGCAGGAAGAAGAAGTTCGGGATGTCGGTGGCGGACACCACTTCACGCGTGCCGTGCGTCGCCTGGAAGCAGGCATCGAGGACTGCCGGATGGAACCGATACCCGGTGGCCTCGGCAATCGACTCGGGAACGACAATCTTGGCCAGTGCCTCTCCGGGGACACCACAGACCTGTTCGATCTGAGAGAAGTTCGGACCGAACTGATAGCCCAGCAAACCGAGTTCGGTATAGAGCTGGTCGTGAGTCAGGGAGCGAGAGAGACCCTCCCGCAACTCGTCGAGGTCGACCGACTCCGCGAACGGAATCTCCGCGGTCACCAGCACCAAACGCCCGGTCGCATGCAGTTCCCAGTCCTGCTTCACGTCGGCCTGGCTGAAGATCTGAAAGGACCGGTCTTGCGGATCGAAGGTCACCTGGATCGTCGGCACGACATCCGCAGACACAAACAGGGCCTTGACGAGTTCCAGTTCTTCGACCGCATACGGATCGTCGGGGAACAGCTCGGCAGCGACCTCCAGACCGATCTCCGCAAATCCAGCGGCCGGAAAGACCACGCCGTCCCAGATCTGATGGTCCTGAAGGTACGAGAACACTCGCAGATCGGCATCGAACTGCCATGTCGGGCGAGAGGCGGACAGTCGCTTCTGCAGGAAGCTCTGGCGGATCGGTTCCAGCCGAGTGAGTGATTCTCCCCGGCGATCGAGCCAATGGGATTCATAGTGCCACGGATAGCTCGGCAGCTTCACCCTCTGGCCGTGGCTCTGATTGACCGCCGCCCAGTCGATTTCGACCGAACCGAGATGCAGCTGAGCTAGGTTGGTCAGGAGGCTCAATGATTCATCGGTCTTACGGGCCAGGGAATGCAGGACTTGGCCCTCGGCCTGTTGAGTGGTCAGACACTCGTTGAGCGAACTCTGCATCGAGGGGTGTGCCCCGACTTCGAGGAACATCGTGGAGCCCGACTGAATCGACTTCGTAATCGCCGGTTCAAACAACACGGGCCGCCGCACATTGTGCCACCAATACATGGCATCCAGTTGTTCGCCGGGGAACAGGCCACCGGTGACGGTCGAGAGAAAGGGGATGTGTCCCGCTTGCGGTCGGATCGCGGCGAGGCTTTCCAGAAGCTCATCACGAATCGGGTCCATCTGGTGCGTATGAAAGGCGTAGTTGACCTTCAGCCACCGCATGAAGCGTCCTTCGCGTTCGAGCTTCGCCCCGATCAATTCCAGCGGGACAGTATCGCCGCCCAGCGTCACCAGTCCGGGGCTGTTGATGGCGGTGATGTGTACGCGATCACCAAGGTCGCCGATCAGGACGCGCGCCTCTTGCGGAGTGATCCCGGCGGCCAGCATGCGGCCGTGGCCAGCTGTGGTGTCCTGCAGTCGGCTGCGGTGATAGATCACACGCACCGTATCCTCCAGTGACAGCGCCCCCGCGCAGTACGCGGCGGCGACTTCGCCCACGCTATGCCCGACGACCCGCGTCGGCACGATGCCCCACGACTTCCACAACTCGACCAGTCCGATCTGCAAGGCGCAGATTGCTGGTTGGGCAATCGCGGTACGGTCGATGTGCGAGCGGTCCTCGGACTTCATCATCTCTTTGACGATCGACCAGCCGCTCAGCTTCTGGAAGAGTGCGTCCATCTGCTCGATCGTGCGGCGGAACAGCGGTTCGCGCTTGAGCAGTTGCTGCCCCATCGCCCACCACTGGCTCCCCTGGCCGGTGAAGACAAACACGAGTTCACGTTCGGCTTCGAGCTGGTGGCCCGCGATCACTCCGGGCGTGGGTTCCTCACTCTCCAGCCAGCTCTGCAGACGCTCTCGCATCTGCTCTGCATTGTCCGCCAGCACCACGAGTCGTTCCGTGTGATGATCCTTGTGAGTCCCCGCCGAATCGCACACGTCAGCCAGACTGAGCGACTTATCTTCCAGCAAGCTGCGATAGGCGGCGACGTAGCTGCGCAAGGCCGTCTGGTCGCGGGCCGAGATCGGCAACACGCAGGGCCGCTGCGCCGCAGATGGCCTCACCCTGCGAGGTGGGGGCGTAGGCGCTGGGGCGGCCTCCATCACCACATGGGCATTGGTTCCGCCAAAGCCGAAGGAGTTGACCGCCGCCACCGGCAACCGCCCTGGGGGTTGCGGGAGCGGGCGGAGTTCTTGAACGACTTGCAGACCCAGAGCGTCAAACGGGATGCGGGGGTTGGCCTTCTGAAAGTTCTGATTCGGCGGGATCAGGCGGTGATGCAGGACCAGCGCGGCCTTGATCATCCCGGCGATCCCCGATCCCGATTCCAGGTGACCGATGTTGGTCTTGACCGACCCGATCAGGCACTTGTCATGCTCCGCTCGACCGGCTCCCAGCACCTGGCCCAGTGCCTCGGATTCGATGGGGTCTCCGACCGGCGTGCCGGTGCCATGGGCCTCCATGTAGTCGACATGCTGCGGAGGGATTCCCGCCTCGCGGTACGCCTGCCGCAGCAGTGTCGCCTGGCTTTCCACTCCTGGCACCGTCATGGACGACGTGTGTCCATCCGAATTAACCACGGCGGAACGCACTACCGCGTAGATCCGATCCCCATCGCGCTGCGCCCGAGACAGCGGCTTCAGATAGACCAGTCCCGCGCCTTCGCCGCGCACGTAGCCGTTGGCCCGCTCGTCAAAGGCATAACACTGACCACTGGGCGAGAGCATGCCCGCCTTACTGAACCCGAGTGACGAATTCGGAGTGATGAGCGCATTGGCCCCACCGGCCAAGGCACCTTCGCATTCCCCGGACCAGATCGCCTGACAGGCCAGCGAGACCGCCACCAGAGCCGAGGAACACGCCGTATCGACGGAGAGGCTCGGCCCCTTCAAGTCGAGCATGAACGATACGCGGTTGGACGCAATGCTCAGCGTGCCGCCGCTGTTCGTATGCACATCGATATGCTGCCGATCCAGCAGCTGAAGCGTATGGTAATCGTTGGCGGCGATTCCCACGAACACGCCGGTCGTGGTGCCTCGCAGGGAGGAGGGCGGAATGCCCGCGTCTTCGAGAGCCTCCCAGGCGACCTCCAACAGCCAGCGCTGCTGAGGGTCCATCCGCATCGCTTCTCGCGGGGAAAGGCCCCAGAACCCCGCATCAAAACTTTTCAGCTGATCGACGAACCCGCCCCACTTCGTGACCATCCGCTCGGTGGCGAGCGGGTCGGCATGCTGATAACGCTCGGCGTCCCAGCGATCTGGCGGCACCTCGGTGATGCCCGACTGACGACTGACCATCAGGTTCCAAAACGAGGCTGCATCTCGAACATTGCCGGGGAATCGGCAGCCGATACCCACAATGGCCAGCGGCTCGCGCGGGTGATCGTAGTGCTTAGCATCCTCCGTGACATAACTCCTGCCCGATGAGTTATGGGTCATGCGAGACATTCTTCCGAATTGAGAGTCCAAGTTCATCAGCATCACAGCTGCGGGGAGAGCGGCCCGTTGAACCCGACTCGTCAGACCTGCGAAGTCTCCCGGTAGGCGAAGTCTGGCCGCTCGCCCATCAGAGATTAGAACTTCTCGCATCAGAGGGGGCAAGTTCGAAGTGCCTCCAATCGGAGTCACCGAATTCAGCCAAGCCTTGCATCTGTTACGACCGGAACAGATGTCTGTAGGGCATGCCGACACATCCACGAAAAAACGTGTTGCATGGGGATTTATCGGGTTGTAGCATGGCTGGGCGAGTCCGTTGTACGATAACGTCTCACTCACCCCCCAGTCAGGCATCACTTGGTCGGAGTTGTCCAGACAGGGGCTCGCTCTGGGTGTGTTCTCGTGTGAGTTCGCCTAACCGGTCTGGTCGCGACATTGAGGTGGGCCAAGTGTCGACTCCCATTCATAAACCCGGTGGATCGGGCGGCTGCGCGAGTTCCACAGCTGAGACTTTTGTACTTCGAGCCGTGCGGTCGCTGTCGGCGGATGAACTGGCGGCTTTGGAAAAGCTGGCGTTTGATTATGGTCAGTCACCGGATGCCTATCTGGCGATCGAAGCGGATCGTCATTGCTTTCTCACGCGAGATCACACGGCTGCCATGTCTGTGGTCGTGTCAGGATGTTACCTCCACATCCCGGGAGGAATCCTGGCCCCCGAGAGTCTTCGGCGGCTAATCATTTTTCAGCTCGTCGAGTATGCTCGTCGCCACAAGCGACTAATTACGTGTTATTCGATTACGGAACAGGATCGGCCACTCTTTGAAGAGGCCGGTTGGGAAGTCACTAAGTTTGCCGAGGACACTACACTTAAACTCGGCACTCTCCACTGGTCGGGTAAACCGTACGAGTGGGTTCGGCGACAGTTCAACTATTGTCAACGCGCAGGTCTGACCTGCCGCGAGGTCTCACAAACGTTGCTGGATGCCGAATCGTGGAAGGCACTCACGGACGAGTTGTTCGAGGTCCACCGCGACGATCTGAAGGACCGCGTGTACGCCACGGAACTCAATCTGTTGGTCGGTAAGCTTCAGCCGGACCAGCTTGGCCGTCGCCGAATGTTTATCGCGGAGGATCAAGTGAAGGCACGCGTTGAAGCCTTTGTTGTGGCCAATCCCATGCGAGGGGGAACTAGTTGGGCTTTTGAAATGTATCGAAAACGCCCCAATGCGACTCGCGGCGCTGTGCCCTATTTGATGAAGTGGACGATTGATGCCCTGAAGGCCGAGGGGGTTGACGAGGTGTCGCTGTGCATGCTCCTCTGGAAAGGGACGCATACATTTTCCGGGAAGCGAACCAGCCCACTGGTCCGCTGGGGATTGGCCCTGGCTTATCATCTGGCAGACACGGTTTATCACACGAAAGGAATTACCCATTTTAAGACCCGGTTTCGTCCCGAGTTGTCGAACTGCTATTCGTGTGTCACGCCGAAAGCCACAATCCTCTCCTGTATTAACTTCTTTTATATCCTGGGAGCGTTTTCGTTCAGCCCACGCAATATGATCAGGAATCTGTGGCATTCGCTGACTCGACGCAAGTCGGGCACCGACTGACTGAAACACCGAACTTACCTCCAAAGAACATGGATTCGACGGAGAGGAGGGAGCGATTGGGGCGTGCCCGCCCAAGTCAGGAGGACATGAGAGTCTGCAGGGCGAAACAACCAGTCCAGCCCCATAAATAAGCTGCGAGGATAATCGCTCACTCGCAATTTCAGAGCGGCGATCGCTCCCAAGTTCTGCATCGACAAGAGTGCCGAATTCAGTAACGCCTGGCGGGCCGAGGAAGTGAGTTCTGACACGAGAACGAGATCGAGGATTCCGAACAGGCCGACGGTGCGTCCCAAGATCGGCAATATGTGAAACGTAATACAACCTCGCACTTCTCCGTTCTCTTCGGCGACCAGAGCGTGGCTGAACCCGTGCAGCCCGAGTTGTCGACTCATGGAATCGGTATCCCAGACCAGTCTCAAATCACAATGTCGAGTCGACTTCTCGGCCAGCGACAGACAGAGCGGCAGGTCGCGCGACTCTGCGGCCCGGATCACCAAACCGGGGTAGGATGGAATCCGTGGGAGGCCAGAGAACGGGGAGAACAGCTTCGTCATCCATTGATGAAATGTACTCAGATTCCAATCGACGACTTGGGGAGAATCTAGTACTCGGACCCAGAACCCGGCATTGCGAATCGTCACAGTGGTCGCCACTTGTGAACGCCGCCAAAACCTCGGAGCCTTGGAAGAGTGATGACCGTAATACGCAAACCCCAGCTGAAACCGGAGGTCGAGTTCACGGTGCAGCGCTCGCGACTCTGCAATCAATTGGCCCGCAATCCCCCGTCCTCGGAAGTCTGGGGAGACACTGAGCCAACTGGCCTGCGAGGCACCGAATTGTTCCCCCGCGAGTGAAAACTGCATCGGGATATTACAAACCACGCCAGCCAGGCGGCTTCCCTCGTAGGCCGCCAGCAGGTGCCTGCGGAGATCGGGTTCATCCATTCTCAACTGCCAGCGAAAGTAATCACCGCTCCACTGCGGGACGATCATTTGATGGCCATACGATGCCGTCCATTGAGCGATCACGAAATCGGAGAGTTCTTCCGGAGAGCCTTCGAAGGGTCGGACTTCCCGCATGACTTTGTCCTGAATGCGCAGACTTCACTCTTGAACCACGTCTGCCCGGACTGGACAATGTGTTACTCTGATCTTGACGACCGACACCCCCTGGGACAATCCGCATTTTCATGGCCGATCCCAAAAATTTCCTGGTTCAGCATTTCGGGCCTGCCTGCCTGGCTGGAATCACGTGTTCTGACTGGATGGCGCTACTCGCGGAAAATGGCTTTCGAGTCTCGCCGCAGTATTGGGGGAAGGCCGCATTCCTGACAGCCAGCAGTCTGGGCACCTCGACCTGCCGACTGATCGAGGAGGCCATGTATGCCAAACGGTTATCCGCCCACCAGACGCAGGCTCCGGTATTCATTCTGGGCAGTTGGCGAAGTGGCACTACGCATCTGCATAACATCCTCAGTCTGGATGACCGGTTTGTCTCGCCCAATCTGTTTCAGACGATGTACCCCCACTCGTGCTTGATGAGCGAAGCGTGGTTGCGTCCCCTGCTGGATGTTTTCACGCCGAAAAAGCGGTTCATGGACAACATGGACATGGGATTGCGTGAGCCCGCGGAAGACGAAATGGCGTTGGCCATTCTCTCGCTGCGTTCCAACATGCTGAGTTGGACCTTTCCGCAGAATGTCGCCCGGTATGACCGGTTTCTGGATTTCCACGATGTGCCTGACCGTGATCGGGAACTTTGGAAGCAGCACCTGGATCGGTTCGTTCGAAAAGTCACGTTGCGGAATGCCAAACTGCCGCTCCTCAAATCCCCGAATCATACGGCTCGCATCCGGATGATTCTGGAACTGTACCCCGACGCGAAATTCATCCACCTGCGACGCAATCCCGAGGATGTCTATCGATCGCTGGTGCATATGGCGAGCCAGGTGATCCCGGTGTGGGGCTTGCAGACCTACCCGACTGAAACCATTTCGGACATGGTCATTGACATGTATCGACGACTCTACGAGTCATATTTTGAGCAGCAGCCCTTGATCCCGGCGGGGCAATTTTACGAAATTGCCTATGAAGAGCTGGTCCGCGATCCGCTCCCTGCCCTGGAGGAAACCTACCGCTCGCTGCAACTGGGGGACTTCGAACTCCGTCGGGCGGTGTTCGAAAAGTACACTTCGGCCAAGGCGGGATATCAGAAGAATCAGCACCGAGAGATTTCCGGGCCTGTCGATGAACAGCTTCGCCTCCAGTGGCGGCAATCTTACGAAGCATGGGACTATCCAACACGAGGTGCCAGCACCGTTCCAGCGGACGAGCGGCCCTTCGACACTCTTCTCCCCCAGGCCGACTAATCGACGGGGGACGAATCGTGTCGGCACATTACGAGAGTGAGTTGTATCGTTCGATCGATGACGTCAACGCGGACGAGTGGCAGGAGGTCTGCCGCACGTCCCAAAGCATGTCTCTCGATCCTCGTTTTCTCAAAGCCGTTGAACTGTCGTTCGCCGACGAGGCCCAGTTCTGGTACGCGATCTACCGGGATGACACGGGTCGCGCCATGGCGGCGACTTGCTTCTCTCGCTGCCTGGTTGACGAAGCACTCATGGCACCCCCATGGGTTCAGAAGTTCGTCAACGGGGTGAGGCGGTATTGGCCGGGATTCATGAAGATTCACCTCCTCGTCTGCGGTGTTCCCATCCAGGCGATCTGTGACTGCCAGTTGGCGATTGCCGACGGGGCGGATATGGAGGGAGTGCTGGCGGGGTTGGATGAAACAGCGATGCGACTCGCCCGCCAGTCAGGGTGGAAATCGGGGTGCCGCTTCATCGCCTGTATGCAGTTTTCGCCCGAAATGGCGGCGAAGCTGGATGGGCTGTCGCGATATGGTTATCGCAAAGCACGGAGCGTGTATGCCTATCAATTGGAAGGGGAATTCGGGTCGTTCGCCGCATATCTCGCCAGTCTCAAGAGTCATACCCGGCGGAACGTCCGCAAGAGCTTGCAGGTCTTCGAGGCAGCCGGGTTGACGTGTGAGCAGATTCGCGGGCGTGACGGGGCAGATCGACTGTTCACACCCGAAGTTTATCAGTTGTACCTGAATGTCCTGAATCTCGCCCCAGTCCGCTTCGAATGTGTCCCCATCCGCTTCTTCCAAGAACTCGCCCGACAGCTTCCCGACGAGACGTGCTTTACGATTCTCCGCCAGGGCGAACGCATCGTCGCCTTTCATTGTGCTCTGGCAGATGGTGCCCAGCACCGGTTGTTATTTGTCGGGTTCGATTATTCACTCAATGCGAACTTCAGATTGTACTTCAACCTGATGTATCGTGGGTTGGATCAGGGGCTGGTTCCCGGCGTCCGTGTCGTGCATTTCGGGGCGTCTGCCGATGAGTTTAAGCAGGGGATGGGATGTCGCGGATCCTGGCTGACGGTCTACGTCAAAGCGGTCTATCCGCTGGGCAGACTGTTCCTGAAGTGTCTGTTCGGCCTGTTCTTCGACACACGAGACAGTACGAACGTCCTGCCTCCCGTTGGAACGGTGCGCCGACAACAGACTTGAGTTGCCTGTTGCTCCCACAAAAGCTGTAAATCCCGGAACATCCCCTACCCGCAATGCTGCTTGACCACGATTTTGTCTTTGGGAAGGCACTCAGTGTGTTTCCTCGACTTCGGCATATGGGCTCCCCGGCCCCTAGGGGTGATCGCTTGACTAGTGTCAGACTCTGCATTCACCGGATCGAGTTGGTTCTGGCGCTCTGGTAGAGTCGGAAAATCGACTGGAAAGGACTGTTGCATTAACACCAGGTGTCGATGACAATGTGTGGCATGGTGATTGAAGTGGAGGCGGACATTTCAGGAGGATGTTGCACCAATCGGAGTCGAACATTCAAGCGTCAGCCCCAGACAGTTCTCTCAAATACTGTGTGATCGGTGCAGGCCCCGCAGGTCTTGCCGTGTGCCGAGCATTCTTGCAACATGGAATTCCGTTTGATTGCTACGAGCAATCCAGCGATGTCGGTGGTATTTTTCTGTACGGGAATCCGAACAGCAGCGTTTACAGGTCGACACACCTCGTGTCGTCCAAAAAGACATCCGAATTCCCCGACTTTCCGATGCCTGCCGACTACCCCCCGTGCCCACATCATACTTTGGTTCTCGCCTATTTTCGGTCGTATGCGCGTCACTTTGGGCTCTACGAATCTATTCAGTTTAATACGGCCATCGAATCGACGGAGGCGACGATGTCAGGTTGGCGCGTCCGGCTCTCCGACGGGACCGAGAAATATTATCGCGGTGTCGTGATCGCCAATGGTCATTATTGGGATCCGGTATTGCCCGAATTTCCGGGTACGTATGAAGGAGAGATCTTGCACTCCAAGCACTACAAAACTCCCGATATATTTTCTGGAAAACGGGTGCTGGTGGTGGGGGGCGGTAATTCGGCGTGCGACATCGCAGCGGATGCTGTCTTCATTGCCAGTCGAGTGTTTCTGAGCATGCGGCATCCCGTGCATATACTGCCGAAATACTGTTTCGGACAACCGGGAGATGTCATCACGCAAATGCTGGTGCGCTGGGGGGTGCCTCTGGGGGTGCTGCGCTGGCTGGCGGCGTGGAGGGCCAGTGTCATCAATGGCGATCCGCGGGACTTGGGCCTGCCTCTGCCCGGCCATCGGATTTTCGATTCCACGGTGACCTTGAGTACCCTGGTTCCTTTCCATGTGCGACAAGGGGATCTCACCGTGAAGCCGGGAGTGGCCGCGCTGGCGGGACCACTCGTCAAATTCACGGATGGCTCCGAAGAACTGATCGATGTGATTGTCTGCGCCACCGGGTTCAAGTTCTCGTTTCCGTTCATCAATCCGAATGAACTGAACCTTCACAACGGCTTGCCTCAGCTCTTTTTGCATCAGTTTCATCCGCAACGAGATGACATTTCCGTAATCGGTCTGCATTCATCCGCGACCGGTGGGAGTTGGCCACTCATGCACTATCAGGCCCAGCTTCAGGCACGCTACCTGGCAGCTGTCGGGCAGGCTGCAGATCTGGAATGGTTCCGAAAGTTGCGCACTCAATCTCCTCCCGACCTCAAATGTGGTTTCGAGATCCAGGACTTGGCGCGGCATCAGTACACCGTCGAACCAGTCCGGTTTGAACGGCGACTGAAACAATTGATCCATGCGTTTGATACACGCTATGGTCTCCCGAAATCTCACCCTCAAATCGCGTCGACCTTCACCCCGACATCGAACAGGACGGTCTGCGCAGTTCTGGGAATTGTGTGTGGTGCAATCGCTTTCGTGCTGGTGGGGCTGGCCTGTGTGCCGCTGGAAAACCTGCGAGAGTATGGCTGGCTCATTCGACATCCCGAGGATGTGACTCCGGAGAGATACGTTCGATTCCAACAAGTGTGCTGGTTCCTGGCCGTTAGCTCGGCGAGCCTGGTCGGAGGGTTGTGGCTCGCGTGGCAGGGACGGGCCGTGCGTCTGGAGGGCAGCAACCCGTCGGCAGTCGTGCCGACAGAGACTCCCTCCCCTCAGACCTTGGAGGACTTCCACTGGGGGGGCTGGCTGGCGTTGATCCTCTGTGTCGGGGCGGGGCTGCGTCTGTCATTGATCGGTACGCCGATGGCTTACGACGAATCATACAGCTGGATCAATTTCGCGAGTCGACCGCTGCCGCAGGCTCTGGGGGATCTGAATTCCACGAACAATCATTTGTTCAATACGTTCTGCATGTACGTCACGGGGCGTCTGTTCGGGCCATACGAATGGGCACTGCGGATTGGTGTCATGAGTTGCGGATTGGCTGCCTTGCCTGTCACCTTTGTGTGGGCGCGGCGCTGGCTGGGAACGAGTGCGGCACTCCTCGCAACCGCATGGCTGGCCGTCTCCTCGCCGCTGGTGATTTACTCCGTTGAGGCGCGCGGATACATGTTTGTCATGCTGGCGGCCGTGTTGCTGGATGACGCGTTCGCCAGACTTTCCGATCGACATCGCGATACGACTCTCAGCTGGATGCAGGCGGGTGCGGCGGTGGTGATTGGCCTGTGGTCGATGATTATCATGGGGTACGCCATCATCGCGTCCGGACTGTGGTATCTGTTCGTCGGGGGTTCACGGCTGGCTCCTGCTGAGATGCCTCCAGTCGATTTGCCTGGCCGACTGGAATCCGGTTCGACCTCCTTCTGGCAGAGGGGGCGGCAGTTGGTCATGCTGGGCTGGCTGACGGCCATCGTGGCGAGCCTGATCTACATCCCGGGCTACATCTGCCGGGGAATGCTGTTTCTGAATGATCCCGTGATGCGTCAGGCGACCACAGCATCACGGGCCTTTCTGATCGAGACGGGGCAAGGCTTGGCGGGGGCGGTGAGATTCTGTGCGGAAGGGGCTGTGCCCGCGTGGGTGTTGGCGGGATCCGTACTGGCGGGGCTGTTTTACTGGCCGCGTGATCGACGTTCGCTGCTGCGACTGATCATTCCCTTTTTGGTGACGGTGGGGTTGAATCTGTTACAGCATGTCAATCCGCCTCCACGAATCTATTTGTGGCTGATGCCCTGGGTCTGCCTGGTCGCCGCGCAGGGGGGAGTCAGCCTCGTGCGGTCCTTGAAGGCTCCGCCACGAGTCATCTACGGACTGGTGCTGGCGGTTCTCGGTTTGGGAATCTGGCAGGGAGTATCGCAATGGCCAGTTCTACTCCGGTCGGACAATCGGATGAGCTATGTCTCCGTCCCTGATGTGGTGCGTCGATTAGAGCGCGAAGTCGCGTCGGCACCTGCGGAGTCTCATCGGTTGCTGGCTCCTCTTCCCTGCGATTTGCCATCCCTGTTCTACATGGACCGGGCCGGGTTTCGCATACCTCACAATGGTGTTCCGCAGACAGGGGAACGCATCTGGCTGATTGCTCGACACGGCGAGACCCCCACGGAGGTGTTGCAGGACGAACTGATTCAATTGTCAGATTGGGAAGACCGGTTCACCCCTTGGCAGTGGGTGGAGAGGTATCAAACACTGGATTTGTATTCGGCGCGAGTTCGGCCCATTGCCACGACCGGGGAGGCGAAGTAAATGACGCGGATCCCAGCCGTGATGTCGGAGACTGACGAGCCGCTGCGCGATCGGACTGGGGAAACTTCCAGTTACCTGCGGCCCCCCAGGTCAGGGCGAAACGGACCGGGGAGGCATTTCTCAGGGGAGGCGGTCACTGGCCTCTTACTTGGGGGCGGCTTTTTGCTCGTCGAAGTCCCACGTAGAGTCAAGTACTTTTCTCTTCTCAGGAAGGAAAATCGCCAAACTTCCCTGTAGATTCAACAACGGCGGTGCGTTCTTTGCACCAGGACCGTTCGTATTCAAGTAGTGGGGTCCGGAGATTCTCTTCTCAATGGACCGTGTTTCCCTTCTCAAACTCTCGCGGACATCCCCTCGCATGTGGAATCTGAAGCTGACAGCTGGCGTGGTGGCGGGCTTGGCTCTGTCGATCAGCTCTGTGGCGAATGCAGAAGATTGGACCCGGTTTCGCGGTCCGAATGGCAGTGGGATTGCCCCGGCGGGTGAGTCGGTTCCCAGTGAGTGGGGCGATAACAAGAACCTCGCCTGGAAGTTGGCGTTGCCAGGGCCGGGGTCCAGTTCCCCGATCATCGTCGGCCACAAAGTTTTCATCACCTGCTTCTCGGGCTACGGAGTCGACGGAAACGATCCGGGCGACCTCAAAAATCTCAAGCGACATCTCGTCTGTATCGACGCCACGAACGGAACCCAGTTGTGGGATGTCGGCGTCGCGGCTTCCCAGCCGGAAGACCCGTATTCGCGGATGCTGGGTGAACATGGTTATGCCAGCGGCTCCCCGGTGAGTGATGGTGAGCATGTGTACGTCTTCTACGGCAAGGGCGGGGTACTGGCGTACGACCTGAGCGGCAAAGAGTTGTGGCACGTCAATGTGGGCACCGAGTCTGGGCCGATGCGGTGGGGCTCGGGAGCGAGCCCGATTCTGCATGGCAACCTGCTGATCGTGAATGCGAGTGAAGAGAATCAGGCGCTGGTGGCCCTCGATAAGTCGACTGGCAAAGAGGTGTGGAAGGCTCAGGCCGATGGTCTGGGGATGACCTGGGGGACGCCGATCATTGTGGGAGAAGGCGAAGCCGCCGAACTCGCGATTGGGGTTCCGGGCGAGATTTGGGGCTTTAACCTGAAGACCGGCAAGCTCAAGTGGTACGCCGAGGGGCTATCGGACAACTCGTTCTGTTCCAGCATTGTTTCCGATGGGCAGGTCGTGTACGCAATCGATGGTCGCGGCGGCGAGGGCGTCGCCATTCGTGCCGGCGGCAAGGACGATGTCTCGAAAACCCATACCGTTTGGAAGGCCAAGGCCCCCGGACGCATCAGTTCCCCGATTGTGTCTGACGGTCGAATTTACACGAGTTCACGCGGCGCGGTCCTCTGCTTGAATGCCGCGACCGGCGAACAAGTCTATCAAGCCCGCTTCCCGACTCCCGATGGAGCAGCTGCTCCGGCGGAACCTCCGCCCGAAGGACGCGGCGGTGGCGGATTCGGCAGCGGACGTGGTGGTCGTGGCGGCGGAGGTGGTGGTGGCGGAATGGGCGGGGGCCAGGATTACGCCTCGCCAATTCTGGTAGGAGACAAGCTAATTCTGATCACTCGCTCTGGCCTGACCCATGTGTGGCAAGCGGGGCCCGAGTTCAAGTCGCTCGCCGAGAACAAGTTCGCCTCCGACTCCAGCAAGTTCAACGGAACCCCGGCCGTCTCGGGCGGGCGGCTGTTCATCCGCTCGGACAAGGCACTCTATTGTGTGTCGTCTAAGGATCGTTGAGCGAAAAGATCTTGCGCTCAGTCACAAGAAGCCCACCGGTTGCAACCGGTGGGCTTTCCCCTCAACCCTCAACTTCCCCTTCCCAGTCTCAGGAGTTTCCATCGTGTTGTCGTCCAAGATTCGTGTTGCAGCTGTGTTGGCGGGGCTGTTGCTGGCTCCCGTCTTTTCGTTCGCTCAAGGTCCTGGCGGCGGCGGTGGTCGGGGTGGTTTCGGTGGTGGCCGTGGCGGCGGCGGGATCTCCGGCCTGCTGCAGATGGCAGAAGTCCAGAAGGAAATTTCGATCACCGACGAGCAGAAGGCGGAACTGACCAAGATCGGTGAAGCGGCTCGCGGTGCGGGTGGTGCTGCCGGTTTCGATCGGGAAGCGTTCCAGAATCTCTCCGAAGAAGAACGCAACAAGAAGTTCGCTGAGATGCGTGCTGCCGGTGAAGAGCGCGCTAAGAAGTCCGAGGAAGCCATCAAGACTCTGCTGAAGCCAGAACAGTGGGCTCGCCTGAGCGAACTCCGCGCTCAGCGTGACGGCACACGAGCCTGGTCTCGTGAAGACGTTCAGAAAGCACTCGGTCTGACCGCCGAGCAGATCGCCAAGATCAAGACTCTGAACGACGCCAATGCACCGACCGGCGGATTCGGTGGACCCGGCGGTGGACGCCCCGGCCAGGATCAGTCCGAAGAAGAGCAACGCAAGGCACAGGAAGAACGAGCTGCCAAGCGAGCTGCCTACGAAAAAGACATGGCCGCTGTCCTGACTGCCGATCAAACCGCAGCTTGGGTCAAGATGCAGGGAGCCAAGTTCGAGTTCCCCGCTCGTGGTGGTCCTGGCGGCGGCGCTGGGGGTCGTCCCGGTGGTAATGCTCGCCCACCCGCAAATTAGTAGTCAAAGACCTGCTCCGCGTGATATCGTTGGCCTTGGCCGCGCGATGTCACGCGGTTTTTTGTTTGTCGCTCAGTCCAATCGCGACTGAGATTCTCGATCAACTCACTGACTGGGTGCCCTATGTCTCTCCCCTCGCGACGCCAATTCCTCCAAGTCACAGCCTTCGGTTCGGCCCTCTTCACGGTGCCGGGCTTGTTCGCCGAAGAGTTGGTGAAGACCCCCGCACAGACCGAAGGGCCGTTCTATCCGGACAAGCTGCCGCTCGACACAGACAATGATTTAATCGTGCTGAACGACAGCATGACTCCGGGCGTCGGGGAGGTCACGTACCTCAGCGGGAAGATCTTGGGGGCCAATGGGGAGCCGATCCGCAATGCTGTCGTCGAGATCTGGCAGGCCGACAATAACGGGGCGTACCTGCACTCCGGCAGCAGCAACTCCGAGAAGCGAGACGGGAACTTCCAGGGTTTCGGTCGTTTCACCACCGGAGCGACCGGTGAGTACCTGTTCCGCACGATCAAGCCCGTGTCGTATCCCGGACGTACTCCGCACATCCACTTTGGGGTCAGGGTGCCCGGTCAAAAATCGTTCACGACCCAGTGCTACATCAAGGGGCACCCCGGCAACGATCGCGACGGGATCTACAAGTCGGTCCGCGATCCCAAGGCCCGCGAGGCCATCACAGTGGCTTTCGACCCACTCAAGGGGTCCAAGGTCGGCGAACTGAACGCCAAGTTTGATATCGTCCTGGGGTTCACTCCCCAGGCGTAAGTCGAGCGGGTGGAATGATTGCCCCCCGTAAGATGGCTGGGAGGCGAGGTGGCCCAGACATCGCTATGGATGTCTGAGTGACGCAGGCACAAGAGGGATTGAAAGGGGAACGAGTCCTCCGTAACCTCTTGTTGCGGCACAATCCAGACGCTCAAAGCAGCGTCTGGGCCACCCCGCCCTCCTGATTGGGAACGGGGGGTGGGAATCTCTTGGAGTGCAATTTTTCAGACTGTTCGTACCCAGGGAGGCCGAAGTGACTTCTGAACAGAGTAGCAACTTCTTCATGGCTCGATTTGTTCGTTCTCTCACTTGGCGTGAGTCGTTTCTGGTGGCAATAATTCTATGTCTTGTATTTGCATTAATCAGGTGCTTGATTGTTCCTTGCAAAGAAGGCGTCTCGATTGAGATTCATAATTCTGGTTCCTCGGAGATGCGTGATATTTATGTCTATGTCAGTGGTGCACGCTACAGCTATGAGTCATTGACTCCTGGCGAGAGACGCAAGCGGCGAGTGATCCCTACAGGCGAGTCCGGGGTGGAAGTTGGCTTCTTGGCCCCTGATGGTGTTCAACATCAATTGGTGGCGGAGTGCTATTACGACGAAGGTTGTTCAGGTGAAATTGCAATCGCGATTTCTGACAAGCGGGTTCTTCGCGTTGACGACAATACTCGAATGCCTTACTTCTGATTCGAACTCCTTCTACTGGGGCACCGATTCATTTTTCAGGAGTTGCCGCTGGGTGGCCCAGACATCGCTTTGGATGTCTGGGTTGCAGTGCAATAACAGGAATCGAAGGCTGCTCTCACCTTGCTCAACCCAATTATGCCTTCGTCACCCAGACCCTCAAGGCACGATGAACTCCACCGCCAAGGGGTCGATGGTGATCTCGGCAGGGGTCATACCCGCCGGGTCGCCGTCCGCTTGGAGTGGGACGGGAATGTCGGACTCAATGCGAAACCTGCGTCCGGTCAGGCGGACGACCTCGGGCGAATGCTCGTGGGTGCCCCGCCAGATGGACCACACCATTCGCAAGAGACTCGGCACCGACCGGATCGAGAAGACTCGCGCGTCCAAAACACCATCCGCCCCGTCTGCATTCGGCACGACACCCAAGTTCAAAGCGTACGACTCCAGGTTGGCCACCACCACCACCTGCCCCTCATGGACGACTGTCTCTTCATCTATGGTCACCCGGAGTGTCTGTGTCTGAGGCCGGAACCCCCAGAGCGAATTCAGAATCGGCCCGATGTAGCTGGTGTGCCGAACATGCCCGCCCTTTCGTCCGGCATGCACCTGGTGAACCACAGCTGCATCAAATCCAGCACTCACCATCACCAGGAAGTGGCGTCCATTCAACCGGCCCAGATCGAGACGGCGGCGGTGGCCCCGGGCGATCATGTCCGCCACAGCCCGTCCGTCACGCGGGATCTTCAAGTGCTTCGACAGCAGATTCTCCGTGCCCAGCGGCAACACGCACAGCGGTAGCTCTGGATGTCGATTCACCAAATCGAGGACCGTGCCATCTCCCCCCGCTGCGACTGCGGCGATCAATTGAGGATGGCGTGCCGGATCGGTCACCGCAGCATCAAAGTCCGTGCGGCTGGAAAACAGACGAGGCCGTATCCCCATCACTCGCAGCTGACGAATCAGATCATGAATGGGCTGTGTCCGCTTTCCCGCCCCCGAAGTGGGATTTCGCTGGATGGCCAC
The DNA here is from genome assembly GCA_043736295.1 of Planctomycetota bacterium. Lineage (GTDB taxonomy): Bacteria > Planctomycetota > Planctomycetia > Planctomycetales > Planctomycetaceae > TH-plancto1. Next base: position 26,898 of record JAYTCW010000157.1, read on the forward strand.
CCAGGGTTGCGGCATAGCGGAAAGCCTTGGCGGATGATCACGAGGGCTGGCAGTGTGGGAGTGAGCAGTGTAGGGGCGCTGGGTAGAAATATCTTCACCGCCACGGGGTCTCGTCCCCGTGGGGTGTGAATCACAACAGTAATCAGCTCTCGGAAATTCAAGACAGAGGAGTGCGACTCAGACAGCTGCCAGAGATTCACCACAGTTCCAGGCCACCTCGCATGAGACGCCTCCATCCAGCGTTTCGGAAGTGTGAGACGCAGCGCGGCTCTGCCGCAACCCAAGGGAAGCAGTCAGCCAGCAGCCATCAGCCATCAGCCAAACCCGTCGAGCCAACTTCTGCACCCCAACGGGGTCGACACATCACAGCCCAGGGTCGCGACCATCGGGAGTGCACCCTGGGTCTACACGCCACGCGGAGACGAACCCTGAAGGGGTTCCACACGAGGCGAGCGGGTGGACAACCCCTTCAGGGTTGGTGTTCTCCGGGCCGAATTTCCCAGGGTGTGCTCCTGCGTCGCGACCCTGGGCTATGGTGGATAACCCCTGCGGGGTACAGAGGATTTCAGGCCACTGAGACAAAACACAGCTGGCAAGAATTCTCTCACCACACGCAGACTGGAATGGTTTGCAGGAGAACAGAGGCCCCCTTCCGAACTCTGCGTTCTCCGCGCCCTCTGCGTTTTCACTCCGCCGCGTTCGTCGCGTTCAAGTGTCACCGGCGGTTGTCGCGGGTTTCGTGTGAACAATGCCTCTGGTCTTGGATGCCATTTTTCTTGACGCACACACGTCGCGGTGGCAGGGGGGATGTTTTCACGGGCCACTCGCCTTAGAACAACTCATCGATCGGCTGACCAAACGGTAGCACCGGATGTGGCCTGCCAGCGTGGTCGGTGTAGTTGGTGGTCGGGTCGACTCCCAGGTGGCGGTAAACGGTGGCCAGAACATCTTGCGGGTATTTCGGGTTGTCTTTGGCCACAGCCGCTTGAGAGTCGGTCGAACCGATGACGCGGCCGCCTTGCACTCCGCCCCCGGCGATGGCGGCGCTGAAGGCGCTCATCCAGTGATCGCGGCCCGCTGTCGCATTCACTCGGGGAGTGCGTCCATGTTCACCCCAAGCGACAACAAGTGTCGTATCGAGCAGACCACGCTGATCGAGGTCCTCGATCAGAGCCGAGTAACACTGGTCAAAGGGGGGCAGAAAGCCATTCTTGAGCGACCAGAAGTTGTCATCGTGCGTATCCCACCAGCGGAGGTCGACCGTGACCAGCCGCACTCCCGCTTCGACCAGCCGGCGGGCCAGTAACAGGCGTTGGTTCCAGCCGGGGTTGTCGCCACCCGCGCGCATGCGGGGCGTGTATTGAGCGGGGTAGCCGTAGCGGTCGCGGACCGCCCGTGGTTCGGAATCGAGGTCGAAGGCTTGGCGCACGCGCGGCCCGGTGATGATCTCCCACGCTTGGCGCTGGTACGAATCCATCGCTGTCAGCATGTCCGTGCGATCCACATCACGTCGAATGCGGTCGAGCGAAGCCAGCAGCCTCCGGCGATCCGAAATCTGGTCGACAGTGGCTCCCGGCGGCGCGGAGAGATTCTGAACCTCGAACTTCTGCCCCTTGGCGGCTGGGTCCGCCAGCGTCTCAAACGGTCGGCAGGTTGGGCCCAGGTACGCCGGTCCGGTGCCGGGAATCATGCGCGGCACCATCACATACGCCAGCATCGTCGGGTCCAGATGCTGCAACTGCTTCGCCACGACCGAGCCCATGCTGGGGTGCGAGTTCTCGTTCTCGTTCATCCCCGGAGCATGGCCGGTGAACACGACCTGGTCACCGCGAGAATGGCTGACATCTCCGTACGCGGGGAGGTGCTGCAAGCTGCGAATGATCGACCACTTGTGCATAATCGCGGCGGTCTGGGGGAGGAGTTCGCAGATGTCGATGCCCGGCACCGAGGTGGGAATCGGCTTGAACTCGCCGCGAATCTCGATGGGGGCCTCGGGCTTCATGTCCCAGGTTTCGAGTTGGCTCGGTCCGCCGCGCATGTGGAGGACGATGACCGAGTTGACTCGCTGAGGCGTCCCCGAGGACGCATCAGCACGAGCCTGAAGCCGCAACAGATCGGACAGCCCCAAACCAAAGCCACCCAACAGGCCCAGATGGAGGATGCCTCGACGATCGATTGAGGCTGTTCGCGAACCCATCGAGAATTCCCTTCGTGAGGAGGTACGACCCATAAAACATACTGAATGGGTTCTATCTTTCGCAAGACAAGACAAGTCGTGTCCGGTGGAATGCCCCTGATGGTGCATTGAGCAACTCGGAGATACCGAAACAAGAGCGACCGGGATTCCCTGCACGGCTGGTCCATGTGTCACACTGGCCAGCGGTGAGTCGCGAAGCGGTTCCTCTTTCTCTGAGGCAGGGTTCGGCGTAGACTGGCCTCAAGGTTCCCCGCCTCGGGATCGCGAGACTTCAACTAGCACTGGCTGAGCAATGTCGCCGTTTGATGGGCTCTCGACGATCGATCGGATGGTGAAAGCCGTGGAGTTGGTGCGTGAACGTTTATTGCGTGCGACAGCGGCTTTGGAGCAGGCGGGGGTTCCGTACTGCGTGATCGGCGGGAATGCCGTCGCCGCATGGGTGGCGAGCGTCGACGCCTCGGCGACTCGGAATACGCAAGTTGTCGACCTGCTCGTGCGTCGATCGGACTTGGATGCGGTGCGAGCGGCCCTGGAGCCAGTCGGCTTTCGGCAGCGGCATGTGCGCGGAATTACCATGTTTCTGGATGGCGATCAGAACCGGGTGCGGGATGCCGTGCATCTGATCTTCGCGGATGAGACGGTCCGTCCAGATGATGCGATTCCCTCCCCCGGAGTGGAGGAGTTTGAGCGATTTGAGAGTTTCCGCGCCGTCCCGCTCGAAAAACTCGTCGGGATGAAACTCGTCGCTTACCGCCTGAAAGACAAAGTGCATTTGATCGATATGCTGCAACTCGGAATGATCGATGCCACTTGGCCTGCGCGGTTTCATCCGGTGCTGGCCGCACGGCTACAAGAGTTGATCGACTATCCGGAAGAAGATTTGTTCGCGTAGCGTTTATGGACGAAATCATAGCCTCAATCTGTGGTTTCGATCCGAGTCAACTTGAACAACCACGGGCCAAAATCTATGACAACCAATCCACGCTTCATCGCGATCAATGGTCGCGAACTTCGCAGCTGCCGTCTGGCACTGGGTTGGACTCAGTTTCAGTTGGCGAAATCGGCGGGCTACACCGAATGCCTGATCCGCAAGGCGGAAAAGGGCGGCACGCTGGATATCGCCACGATTCAGAACCTGGCTGAGGCACTTTCAACGACGGACAGTGCAGTGTCGATCCAGTCGTTGACGTTCGACATGGTCGCGATTGCCCGGAAGTGGGTTGAGTCGTTCGACACTCTGAAGGCTCGGATGCTGCCGCACATCGAGCCCTTTCTGACTGAGGACTTCGAATTCGTCTGCCCCGGCGATCCCGCGATGGCACCTTTCGTCGGAGCATGGAAGGGCGCGACGGGGCATCAGCTGTGGATCGACCACTTCTTTGGTTTCTTCGAGGAATGCGTGAACAGCGAAGTGGAGTACACCGTTGGTGACGGGACAGTCATCGCCCGCTGGCTGACGACCTGCACATACCAGGGCGTTCCGTGTCCGCCCGTTCGAATTAACATGCACTTTCGGTTCGAGAACGGACGGATCGCAAGAATCGACGACGAATACGATACCCACGCCGGGGCCATCAACGTATCCAATGCGAAAGCCAAGCTGCTCAAGGACTGAGAAACCATTTGCCCAGCGTTCCGCTTCCGTTCCTGTACTTGATATAGCACTGGTCTTTTTCTCCGATAGAATTCGATGTGAACGCGGGCCATGAGGGAGCATAAAGGTGTCAGGAACCTTTAAGTGTCATTTCCATCGTGGTTTGCCCGGAAACGTGCCCGGAAACGGTTCCTGACACCTTTATTCCCTTCCCAGGCGGTCCACTGTTTAGAGATTGTCGGGTATTTCGAGTCCCAAGTCGCAGCAAACTTTTGCAGTTCTTGTTCGGCTTCCAAGACAGTCGCCGACGTATAGATCTTCCGCAGATCACGAGCCACCGCGCGGCTGTCTTTGTCGGTCGTGTACCGCAGCGCAGCTCGCACCAGGTGGACGATGCACAGCTG
>JAYTCW010000158.1:0-38729 GCA_043736295.1 Planctomycetota bacterium
GGAACAGCGAGAAGCCAGCGAGTTTTCGCCCGCCGCCGCCCCGCGAGAGCACAGCTACCCAACCGCTGATTGACTTCCCGTTGATCAATTGCCTAGGGATCTCTCGCTTCAGTATCTTCCCTTCGGGGTCGGTGTCGAAGTCGTATTCGTCGGGTGCGGGGATGGATTCGTTGTTGTAGTGCAGTTGCAGCAGCCCGTCCTGCAGATCGAATCGGTACATTGACCCCAGATAGTTGCGGATGGTTTCTTCCGTCCGCTTCTGGATATGGCGGTGTAGACCGGAGATCACGATCTTGGTGTAGTGGCAGTTCTTGTCCACTTCACGCGGCGTGAGCAGAACCCTCTTGCCAGTGCTGGCGATCGCTTCAACGTCGATATCGGCGGTCCACTCGATTCCGCTATCCCATTCGCATGTCACAACTCTCCAGCGGCGGCCGATCCAGCACGCCGCAGTTTTCATGCCCATACCATATTTCGACCGCCCCCTGCTATCACTTGTCGGCGTCGCAATCTTCAAACCTTCGATCAAGTCGTCTCGACTCATTCCAATCGAATTATCGGAGATAGTGATTGTTTTGTTGATGCGGTCGTGATCAATCTCGACCAGCAATGGGCGCTGCTCTTGCTTCAGCACGTCGTCAATGATTGAACCGTAGTTCAACCGGGACTGCGTTGAATTGTCAATGAACTCTGCCAGTGCGTGCCACATTGTGTATGACAGGCGACTGTAGGCCGTCAGCGCTCCCTGCCCGATAGTGAAATCGGTTTCAATCGCTGTCGCGTCAATCATTATGCGAGTTCCTGTCAGTGCGGGTTCAAGAATGTTCGACATAGCTACGGTGTGGCGATGAATCTTCCCTGCGATCCCCTCGCGTAATCGGGATTCGCTTCGACGGAAATCCACCGCCTCCCCAGATCTTCAGCAACAGCGCCCGTAGTGTTCGATCCTCCGAACGGGTCGAAGACGAGGTCATTAGGATCAGTCAGGAACTTGATGAAAAACGCAACGAGGGACGGGGCCATGCGTGCTGGGTGTGCCTCTAGCGAATTCTCTTTGCAATACTCCCGGTATCGCGTGTCCCAAGACGTTCCGGAAAAAGTCAGCAGGGCTTCGGGGCATGAGCCATTACCCTCGGCCACCTCAACGACGTTCGCGGAAATCGCTCCGTTGTGATTTGTCAGGAAGCCAGCCTCGCTGATCACATGGCCGGATGGCCTCTTGCCCGAGTTATAGGTCTTGCGACTCAGCAATCGTTGCATGTCCTTGCCGTAGGGCGACAGCACTGCCCGGTTGTCTGCCTTGGGGTATTCGGTCCGCGACATCCACCAGACGTGAGTAAACGAATCCTTTAGGCGAATCCGCCGGACGGTGACCCACTCCGCCGGGCTGGGGAGTCGTGCCGGGTTGTGGCAGATCACGTGCTGGCAAAGATGCAGTTTCCCGGACTTCTTGAAGGCCAGCAGTGCTTCAAGGCTCAGTGTGGACATCACAGGAACTCCCTTCTCCCATGCATTGCCCAGCTCAATGACCAGCGAACCCTTCGGTGATAACAGGTCCGCCAGTCGTGGCGCGAGAGCCTCCAACCATGCAAGGTATTCTTCGCCCGTCTCGTTCCCATAGCGCTTCTTCCGCACCAACGGAAAGGGTGGCGAGGTGAGAATCAGATCAACTTTCCCCTTCACAGCGAGAACATTGGCATGATCGAGAGCATTCTCGATTGTGCCTTGGAGCATTTTTCCCATCTTCGTCTTGTAGACGACGGTCACTGGGGCAGTAGCGTGCGCTGTCTCGACTACAGACGCAACAGGGGCTTTCGTTGTACGCGTGGCTGTACGAACGGTGGCGACTTGCCCGTTGTCACTACTCCCACCAGCTTTTGCATTCATGTTCATGGTCGGTAACGGTTCCTTGCTTCGACAGTTCTAGCGAGATCATAGCCCTCGCCAGTAGCAACACCTTATCCGGATTTTTACTTCTTCTTGTGGTCCCCGACATTCGGGGCGTCCTTTTGGGCTTCGGGGCCGAAGTAGCGGAGGCCGACTAAGGGCTCGGTGCCGGTGTTCTCGAAGGTCACGCCTTCGGCGGCTGCGGGGGCGGTGACGAAGACTTCGTCTTCGGTCATCTGGCCGAAGCGGATCATGGCTGGGGTTTGCAGCTTCAGGCCGTTGACGCGGCCTTCGCCCTGGACGGTGATCCAGCCGTAGGCTCCGCCGTCTTTGATCGTGACCTTCACGCCGGGGTTGATGGTCAGTTCTTTGGCGGTGAAGAGCTGTTCTTTGTCGATGCGGCCGTAGACGATCCAGCGGTCGAAGAATCCTTCTTGATCGCTGCCGGTGTGGACGATCGGTTCGAGGTAGTTGTTGTCCTTGAAGTCGGGATCGACGTTCTTGTCCCAGTCGAGGGCCTCGACGAGGTACTTGTTGTTGTCGTGCTGCTCCTTGGGGAAGTCTTTGGTCAGCAGCGCTCGGGGCACAGCTCGGCCCTCGACCATGCTCTGGTACATGCCGAACACGTCGCTGCCCCATTGCGGTTCATAGGTCAGCAGCGAACCCGGAGCGTGCAGCACGCAGGGCGGGATCAGCCAGCCGGTGCCGACCTTGAGTCGGTACGCCTTCGACAGGTCGAGGATGCCGTTGTCGCCGTTGTTCCAGTTGTCGAGGCAGCGGATCACGTCTTCCTTCTTCGTGCCGGGCTCGAGGCCCATGAACGTGTACGGGAAGTTGTTGCCGACGTTGTTGAGTTGCGGCGGGAAGTAGTACGACTCGGGCTTGCCTTCTTGGCCGACCAGCTTGGCCTGGGCGGCGTTCTGGTGCATGTGGTGCGGGATCGGTCCCATATTGTCGAAGAACTTGGAGTATACTGGCCACTTCTTGTACTTGTCCCAGATGTACTGGCCGACCATCTCGGCCCCGAGTTCCGCGACCGCGTCGCGCAGCAGGAACTTTTCGCCGCCAGCGACGACGTAGCTGAGGCCCTCATCAGCAGCCCGGTTGTCATTGGCGGCTTCGGTGGTCGAGGCGAACCACCGCTCATCGATCCCGCCGCGATGCGTGCCGAGGGCATAGTAGTCATCCGGATGGAGCTTGAGCCGCCGACCCGGCTGGAGAAACGACCGAGGCACCCACGTCGGAGCCAGACGCAAAACACCCTGGTGAGCAGTGAGAGCAGCTGAGGCGAGGGCCTTGACGTTGACGGTTTTGGCCATGGGGCGCAGAACTCCAATCCGGGGTGTGAATCTTGTCCGTACCCCAGAAAGAGAGTGGGGTTTGGAAGTCAAACGAGATTGTGTCGCAGTGGGATCGGGAATGCAAACAAACACTCAGCTGGGATTCGGTTCCGAATGTCGACGCGGATCGTGAGAACCGCCGTCGGCAACCAGACTCAATTCTGAAGTGGAGATCGCTTCTCGGCACATCGTTCCCATCTCATGGGAATCTGTTCTAATGCTGGGGACCGAATTCTCAACCGTCCCGCCGCTTGTCGCATGTCTGACTCCACTTCTCCACCGACTGCCGTCACTCCCACACCGGTGGTGCGTCTGCCATTGCCGAATCCATTTCAAAGTAACTGGGTCTGGTTCACGCTTCAGCAGATCTTTCAGTTGCTGTTTACGATCTGGTTCCGGTTCCGGGCACATGGGATCGAGAATCTGCCGCCGAGTGGGGCGCTGTTGCTGATCAACCATCAGAGCTTTCTCGACCCGTTGATGGTGGGGTTGCCGCTACGTCGACCGGTCAGTTACCTCGCCCGCGAGAATCTGTTTCGAGTGCCGGTGTTGGGCTGGCTGCTGAAGAGAACCTACGTCATGCCGATCAGCCGCGAATCGGCGGGCACAGAGAGTTTGCGAGAGTCATTGCGGCGGATGGAGCATGGGTTCTTGGTCGGGATTTTCCCCGAGGGGACGCGCTCGCTCGACGGAGGGCTTCGCGAGCTGAAGCCGGGGTTTGTGGCTCTCATTCGCCGAGTCCATGTGCCGGTGATCCCGGTGGCTGTTGCGGGAGCGTATGAGGCATTCCCGCGTGGGGCCTGGTTCCCGCGTCCGAGCAAGATCCGAGTCGTCTACGGCTCGCCCCTGGACCCTGCACGCTTGGCAGAGTTGAGCCAGAAGGGGAGGGAGGCTGAACTCGTCGACTGGAGCCGAAGCTCAATCCAGACCTGCCTCGATACTGCCAACGCACTGCGCCAGTAACCGCGTCTTCCACTTTCGCCGACCTTGTTCCCGCTTCAGGAGTTCATGATGTCTGTCCCCGTTGTCATCGCCCTCGGGGGGAATCTGGGAGAAGTGCGAGCCACCGGCGAGGCAGCTCTGGCCCAGTTGAACGCCACGCCCGGCCTCGAAGTGCAACGCACCAGCCGGTGGTACTCGACCGAGCCAGTTGGCTGCGATGGACGCTTCCTCAATGCAGCGGCCCTCCTTCAGTGTGAGCTACTGCCGACCCAGCTCATGCGGCGTCTTCTGGAGATCGAGACTGAGTCTGGTCGAGTGCGGACCGGTCACTGGACCCCGCGTCCGCTCGACCTCGATCTGATTCTATTTGGTCAGTGGCAGATTGCTGATCCCCGGTTGAAGTTGCCACACCCTGCGGCGTGGTGTCGGCGGTTTGTCCTTGATCCGGCGTGCGAGGTGGCGGGTGAATATGTCCATGCGGACTTCTCGATGACGCTCGATCAACTCCGTGATCGGCTACTCACCCGCCCTCTGGCGGTGGCGTGGGAGGCGGGGCTGTCGCTGGAGGCGGTGACTGAAGGCCCCGTACAGTCCCGATTCGGTTCTCAAGTTCGCTGGGCAGAGGCCGGTGAGCCCGCGATCGCTCGCTTCGTGCCCCCGTCGAACATCGCTCGGGGTCAGTTCGCGGTCGCTCTGCCAAGCGACCTCCATGAAGCCCGCCGGATCGTCATCGAGACGTTGACCTCGATGCTGGATGAACCGGTCGCCTGACTGGGGGGAGCACCATCCCTTGGGCAGTTCAGCTGTGGGTCTCTCCAGTCCTCGCATGTAGGCGGCGTACTGGGTGTCGAGAGTTGCGTAGGACACACTGAGAATCTGCTCCAACGTTTTGGCGTGATCGCGGACTCGCTGGTCTGGGCTGTAGATTTGGGTCAGGTACTCGATAAAGCCATCGCGATAAATTCCATCTTGGGCGTTCATGAAGAAGTGAGTGAGTCCGGTCGCTTGCGCGTAGCGTCTTTGCAGCACGGGCAGATCCCCCTGCTGAAACGGGAGCAATCCATAAGCGGTGAACCGAGCCAGTGGTTCGTAGTCCTTGGTCACGACCACCTGATCGCGGGCGGCCTGGATTCGCGGATGATTGATGTCTCCGACGGTGATTGCCCCATCCTCACTGACACGAAATGATTCGAAGTAACAGGCGATCCCCTCAACGACCCAGAAGTCACGAGCGTTGCCGACAGGGATTGTCTGTTTGGAACTCTCACTGAGCAGTTGATGAGTGACCTCGTGATAGAGCGTCTCCAGCGCGGCGTCGTCCGGAAGGTCGGGGTTATGAAAGAAGTAGGCTTTCCGGTCCGAGGGCATGTAGATACCGTTAATCTTTCCCGCATTGGGACAGCGCTGGATCAGACGTTGCACGAACTCTGTCCGGAGGCGGTAGTGATCGATCTCATACAGTTCACCGCTCTTCGCCCCCGTGCCGTCTTTGAACAACTTGTCCAGTTGGGCACGGGTCTGAAAGAACGCGGCGAACTCGCGCATGAAGTAGCTGTGAAAGATCTCGACCGAGGCGGCGAGGTGAACCCCCTGCTCCAGACTGTGGTTGGTCTGGACTTTAAAGTGTTCGGTCTCGATGACCCAGCCATTCTTAAAATTCGAGCGGAGAGTTTCCTCTTTTTCGCGGGTGATCCACCGTCCCTGATAGAGACGTTCCCCGGCGACATATCGCCCGACATTCTTGGCGAGGAGCCAGCCGAACTCATCATGCCAGACCATCCCCTCCTTCTTCTGATTGGCCGCAAATTGAGTCGTCCACTCGTCCCCATCCCGGCGATATCCGAACAGTCCTCGAGCGCGGGCATGGTCGGGATCATGAAACAGCACCTCGCGGATCAGGCGGTAGGCGAAGCTGGGATGTTGATCGGTCAGGGCCTTGCGCGAGAGCAGGTATAAATCCTGAGCGTAATCCGATCGCAGCTTCCGCACCCGAACCCGAGCGGCTTTTTCTGCGGGGGGCAGAGTCGCCGGGATCTCCGCTTGGATGTGCGTCGGCAAACTGTCCACGTTTCCGGGTTGCTGCTCCAGGGGACTGGCGAATTGCCGAATCTCGGCAGCGAGAGCGGGTTCTTCGCAGGTGACTGCCACAGCTTCCAGGTCGGCGGCGAACTGAACCTGCAGAGTCTGCTGCTGCTTCATCAGGAGCGAGAGCCGATCGGGAGAACCAGCGGCCATGACTGGGGAGGAGAGCAGGAAGAGCAGTCCGCAGGCCCACGCGGAGCCCCTCCCTCCTCGGGAGGACAGAACACCAGCCAGCCAGTCGCACACGCGCTGTCTGCGCGGACTGACACACGGAATTGCCACTCTGATCACATTCTGCACAACCGGCATTTTCAGACTCCTGAATTCGATTGCATCGTAGAACAATGTTTCGTCTCCCGAATAGAGGGATCGCCCGTCATGTCCCCCGAGTGGTCGCTATATCTTGAATAGACCAGTGTTCACAGCCGATGGATTCGTGGCGAATGGCCCTCATCAAACACAAACGACAGATGGCTCTGGCCGCGTTCGACCTCTTGCAGGTGCATCGCTGGTGGGGACAGCTGGACAGCTGGCAGGGGCTGGTCACACTCAATTATCACCGCATCGGCAATGCGAATCAGACCGAGCTTGATCCCGGCGTCTTTAGTGCCACTGCCGAGCAATTTGAGGCCCAGTTGAGGTACTTGAAGTCGAATTGTGATGTGATTCGAGTGGCTGATCTGGCTGATGTGTTGCAGAGTGGCTCCAAGCGAAGATGCACGCTGATCACCTTTGACGACGGATATCGGGACAACTATGAACTCGCGTTTCCGGTATTGAAACAGGTTGGGTTATCGGCAGTGATTTTTCTGTCGACGGCTTTTCTGGACGATGGCGTGGTCGCTTGGTGGGACGAAATCGCCTGGCTCGTGAAGCACTCGAAGCAGCCATTTTTGACACTCCCCAGGACATGGGAGATGGAGAGTCTGGACTTGTCGGTGACGGCACGGGACGGAACGCTCCGTCACTTACTGCGACTCGCGAAGTCACTGACCCCGTTGGATCTCTGCCGTTTTCTGGATGACATGGGGCAGGCGGCTGGAACGGGCCGCGCTCCTCGGAACTCCAGTACGGCACCCTGGATGACTTGGGAAATGGTCCGCGAGATGTATCGTGCAGGCATTGAATTCGGAGGCCATACCGTCACTCACCCGGTGCTGGCCCGATGTTCTCTCGAACAGCAGCAGCAGGAAATTCAGCAGTGTAAAGCCCGGATCGAAGCGGAACTGGGATCGCCGATTTCCGCTTTCAGCTACCCGATTGGTCAGCCTGGGTCCTTTACGAACGACACCAAGCGTCTCGCTCGGGAGGCTGGCTACCAGTGGGCATTCAGTTTCGTCTCCGGGTATGCTACATCCAGTTCAGACCCGCTGAGTCTGCGTCGAGTGGCCATGGAACCGCAAATCCGTTTACCAGAACTGCGGGCCATGACGCAGATGCCCCGACTGTTTACTCGCTGATTCGAGGGCCTTTCCCGAGACGCCCTACACCCGGGCCAGCAGCACCACTGCGGAAGCGTCCATCGACTCCTCGTGACCGACTGGGCCGACACGTTCGCCCGTCTTCGCCTTCACGTTGACACAGGTCGGATCGACCCCCAGTGCGCGGGCAATATTCGCCGCCATTTCTCGCTTGAAGGCACTGAGATTGGGCCGTTGGGCGAACACGGTGCAGTCGACATTCACGACTTTCCAGCCGCGCTCCCGCACGACTCGGACTGCCTCTCGCAGCAGACCCGACGAGTCAATTCCCCGGTAGCGTGAATCGGTGTCCGGGAACCACTCTCCAATGTCTCCCAAGGCCGCAGCCCCCAGCACGGCATCGGTAATGGCATGCAGCAGGACATCGCCATCACTGTGAGCCACGAAACCCTGCTCATGCGGAATCTCGACGCCGCCAATGATGAGCCTTAGCCCCGGCTCCAGTCGGTGCGTGTCATGCCCCAAACCCACCCGCCACGGGACGGATGAGGCGGCTGTCGTCACGGGATGCGAGAGCGAGTTGGTCATCGTGTCACAATACCATTCTCGATGGGGATTCGCACGAGATCGAGATCACTCGCCTATTCGAATTCAGGTTGAGTCGCGTGGGCTTTAGCCCACACGAACTGAGAAATATCCGTTGATCGCGTGGGCTAAAGCCCACGCTACTTTGAAAAAGGCGATCGCCCTGTTCACTCGCTCCTCTCCTCTGTCTCGGGCGGTGGCGGCGGAATGACGGGAGTGGCCGTCACCAGTTGAGGAAGCTTCCCGGACTTGTAGCTCTCCAGTACCTCTTGAATCACGCTGATCGGAATGAGCAGTGATTCGGTCCGCCCCGAGCGAGCGATGTTAATCCCCACGATCTGGCCGTCGATGTTCACCGCCGGACCTCCGCACTCTGTCGGCTTAAGAACGCTGTCATGCTGAATCGCAGCTGGGAATCCACTCGCCCGTCGACTGATGTCTCCACCCAGGCGGTTCTGCTGTGCGATTCGAGAGAGAAAGTCGCCGAACGGATGAGTCAGTGTAGCGGGGATGAACTGGGTCTTCCCGTCTCGTTTGATCTCCAGCGTGAGCGTCTCGCCCGGTGGGTGATTGCCGATCTCTTTGATCAACTCCATTCGCGATCCCACCGCGACTGGGCCAACCTTCAGGATCGTGTCGCCCACTCTCAGTCCCGCAGCTGCGGCAGCACTGTTATCAAAGATGTTGCGAATGACCGCTTCACCGGGTCCGCCCGCGAGTTCGATCCCCAACACGCCGTGAATCGGATCCTTCTCGATGGCCCGCCGCGCGACGCTGACGACACCAACCGCCAGTGGCAGCTTCTCGATCCCCGGAGTAATCACGAACTGCCCAATGGCGGGGTCGGCTCCCCCACTCCAGTTGGCGGCTGACCACCCGGAGCCTGTCGCTTGAAGCAGAACTAAGTCGTTGGCCTCTGACCAACCCACGGGCTTGATGGCCAGCTTCTCTTTGCCGCGTTGCACTGTGAGGATGCGAATGGGATCAATCTCGCTGGCCTTGGAGACGATCAACCCTTCGTTCGAGACCACCAGCCCCAGCGCGACCGGCTTGTCATCCATCAGCACGCGCACGACGGAGGGACGCACTGCCTGGATTACCGGCTCAAAGGCGACGAGTACCCGAACCCCATTCGTCAGCCGGTCCGGTGGCAGTGCCTTCTGTGCATACGCAGCTGTGGTCCCGCAGGCCAATGCGATCAGAACCCCGGCAAGCCAACATAGGGAAGAGAGCAACCGCATGGGGATCTCCTGGGGAGGTGGGACTCACTCGCGGACTGAACAGAGTGGTACACACACGGGAATGTGATCAAGGACCGTTCGACAAATAATAGTCGCCTTTCGCTCCGCGAAAGAGCGCTCTTTCGCGGAGCGAAAGGCGACTTTGTGACAGTTGATTGTCGAACGCTCCTAAGCGGCTTTGCGATGCGTGTCGACCTGCGTCGAGCGCAAGCCGAGAGTCTCCTTGACCAGGAACATGGGGCGTGCGCGGACCTCGTCACAGATCCGGGCTAAGTATTGGGAGATGACTCCCAGTGCCATCAGTTGCACGCCTTGAAAGATGAGCAATGCGGCCAGCAGGCTGACACCGTCAATGCCGTTCCACCCTTGTCCCGATGCCGCCTGAATGATCCGAACGAATGCCAAACCGGTGCCGCACAGCAGACTGGCCAACCCAATATAGGCGAGCAACCGCAAGGGCTTGTACGAGAAGCTGAAGATGCCATCGAGAGCGTAACGCAGCAGGTTTTTGAAGCTCTGTTTCGGAGTTCCCGCAGCGCGTTCATCGCGATGGTAGTGGACAATGCGGCGCTCGAAACCGACCCAGTCGCGGAGCCCAGGCAGGAAGCGGTTGTGCTCGGTCAGTTGGACAATATGGTCCAGCGCGGGCTGCGCGATGAGACCAAATATCCCGGCCTGTGAAGTGATCTTGAAATCATTGACCCAGTGAATCGAGGCGTGGTAGAGCCGAAACGCCAGACCGCGCCAGCCCCGATCTTTGCGAGATAGCCGTTGGGCAATGACCACTTGCCCCCCCGCCAGCCATTCCCGAATCAGATCGGGAAGCACCTCGGGGGGATCTTGCAAGTCGGCATCCATGATGATGACCGCATCGGCCTCGGCGTGGTTGAGTCCGGCGGTGATCGCTGCCTGGTGTCCGAAATTGCGGGAGAGCCGCACGAGTGCGATCCGGGGATCGTGGACCGATCGCTGCTGAATGAGTTCCGCTGAGCGGTCGCGACTGCCGTCATCGACAAAGATGACTTGCCAATTGACTTCGGGCACCCGCTCCCAGGCAGCTTGCAGTCGATCTACGAGTTCGGGAATGACCTCTTCCTCATTAAACACAGGGATCACCACACTGCACTGTCGCGCGGGCGAGTGAGAGGTGCCAGTCGAGTGGATCGGAATGGTGTTCATGACGATGGCCGCTGTTCTGTCGTTTGACGCTGCGGGACGGATGGTCCCGGGGATTCGATCCTAACGCACCGTAGAGGGGGCGATCTCGCTGGGTTTCTCCGCCAGGCGCGGCGGGTGCGGGGAGGCCTCGGGGGCATGTTCGACCGACTGGGGAGGAAGCCAGGCGATCCCCACTCGGACATCGGGCGTGTGGTGATGTCCGGGAATGGTGATGGTCTCCTGCGGGAGCAGGCGACCAAAATGCTCGCCGATGGGAACAACGTCCTGTCGCTCGGCGGGAGCTGTTCGTCCCTTTCGATCGGTGATGGACCAGACCACAACCGCCCCGCGTCGAATCACCTCTTCTCGACGGATGTCCAGACTCTGTGGCCCATCTCTCCAGATGACCACCGCCGGGCGATCCGTGGAATACCAGCCGACGTTTCCGGCCAACCACACATCACCAATCACATACGGGACCGGCTGGTGATACCGATCCTGCCAGAGCTGGGTCACGGTGGCTGCGAATTCCCGGCCCTCGAAGTCGCAGCGACGCTCGTGCTGAATCACGGCGGGTGAGGCAGACCACTCGACCAGATATGCCACCACCGGAGCGGTCAAAATGAGAGCCCAAACCCCCAGGACAGGTTGCCAGTGCTTGAGTCCCGGCGGAATACTCCGAAACGAAGCTGCCAATGGAAGCGTCAGAGCCACCAGCATCGGGGCCCCCCACATCGATTTGAGTTCCCACCCCCGGAGAAACGACAGGCACAGGATCGAGGCCACGGGGACAACCGCAATCAACCACGCATATCGAACCCGGTCCTCACTCAGTGGGCTGGGCTGGAATTGCCGCCGCAAGACCCACCCCACGGGCAGGATCAAGGAGGCATTGAAAAGGATCGCGACCAAGAAATCCACAGGATTGGACAGATGGTCGGTCCAGGGACGCGTACCACCTCCTCCCGCTCTGCGCAGTCCATAGAGGATCGTCACCCACTCATGTTCAGAGGCCCAAACTAGATGAGGACCAAACACTCCGATCGCAGTCAGCAAGGCCACATATGGTCCAGCTGTCTTCCAAGAAGCTCGTCCCGCAGGCGAAATCACTAGAAAGATCAGCAAGGGCAAAGCCAGAAACACAGCCAAGTATTTGCCCAGCAGAGCCGCTCCAACGCACACGCCCAAGAGCAACCACCAGCGGAGCCTGCCCGTGTGGACTCCCAACCAAAACGCATCCAACGCCCACGCCCAGCACGGGAACTGCACGACGTTCACGTTCAGTTCGGGGCTGGTGAAATTATTGTAGAGAATCCCTTCCATCGCCAGCAGGCTCAGCAGTCCCACCGCGGGCCCGAACAGGCGTTTCCCCAAGCGGTACATCCCCCAGAAACCCAATCCAATACAGATTTGGCTCATCAGATACAGGGGAGCGTCCACCCCATTTCCCAGCACCGTTGCCGCTTCAGCTGCCCACGCACTGAGCGGCGGATGTTTCTCGTAACCCCATTCCCATTCATGTCCCCAGGCGAGCGCCTCGACGACATCCAAGGGCAAATTGCGATTCACCAGTATCGGCACCAATGTCCACACGAGCATGTGGATGGCAATGATCATAAATGCGCAGCGATCAAACCACCGACGATTCGTCGGTGTATCAACCTCAGTGTATCCATCCATGGGGACTGCTTTCAGCCGGGGCACAGTCAGTCAGGTTTCCTCATGAAACCACCGTCCTCGATTCTAGAAGTCCACGAGAACAGCAACAACACCAGTCTTGTGGGAGACGATTTCCCGAGTGCGAGACGCACTTTGCGCAGCCAGGGAATGCCCCCAAGATGCAGCCCCCATCACCCACATCAAGAGTCAGGATTTCCCTGTCGGTGACCGACGATCAACGGGGAGGTGGGGGACACAGATTTCGCAGATTTTCACAGATCAGGACAGAGTTTACGGTTACGCACCGAGGTGGCTGAGGGCTTGTCTGCCCTCTGACCATCTGTGAAAATCTGTGAAATCTGCGTACGAATCCACCGTGTCTCGCCAGCCGTCCGGAGCCTTGTGTCCCCGAGGCAATCACAAAGTGCGACTCTCACTCTGGTTTCCCCGCTGCGACAGGCTTGCGGAATCAATCCGCCACGGAATGCTCTGTGCTGAGATCGGCAAGAATTGCCTGTCTCGGGGGAGGGCATTGACTCCCCGCTGCGGGCGAGACGATTCTCGTGAGATTCTCCGACAGCCCACGGGCGTTCATCCCGGTGTCAGAGAATTTGGCCGCACACGTAAGCCCCGGAATCTGCCAGAGCATTGCTCTCCCGGAGAGGCTGGACCAGAATGATGAACTAAGGTTTACGCTCCTGGCCCACTGGCTGGAAGCCGATCTCACGGACTTGTCTCATCATCCCCGGTCCCACCCCATGCGTATCTGGTACAACCAACTCCACGAGAGTCAGCGATCGCTTCTGGATGTGCCGGGGGACGAGGTGACGATTGGTCGCGAGCGGTCGAACGCCCTCGTCCTAGCCAGCCCCCTGGTCGCCCGGCAGCAGGCCCTCCTCAAGCAGAAGGGGAACCAGGTCTGGCTCAAGAACCTGGGGATGAATAGCTGCCTCGTGGGCGAGACAGAAGTTCTCGGCGGCAGCGAACATTCGTTCCTGGCGAACGAGCAGATTCGCATCTGGCCGTACACGCTGACGCTGGAGTCAAATGAGGTCTCGGCCATCTCGCGGGTCGATCTGGAAGCTCACCTGCGCGGTCTGCTCGCCGATCTGGAACTGCGAGTCCACCGGCGGTTGTTGGAGCGGTTCGACCTGCATGAACTCGAAGCCAACCGCATCGGCGATGCCGAGAGCCTGGTCCGGCTCGAACGCCAGATCGAAGATGTCTGCCGCGAACTGCAACTCTTCTCCGAGGCCAATGAGACGTTGCTCGAAGAACTCGTTGGAATCAACCTCCGCGACTACATCGTGCAACAGTTGATCCTCGAAACCGATCCGGGGGCATCGACGACGCTCAGCTTTCTGCGGAACGAGTTTGATGTCCCGGCATCGCAAGTGCCAGAGCGCGAGGGGGAACTGGTCAACCTGCTGAAATTCGCACGCGGGAAGCTGGGGCTCGATGAGTTGCCGGACCTCAGCTCGCGGATCACGCGGGTCGAGAAGCAGTTCAACGACGTGTTCGGAATTCTGCGGCCGCATCTGCATAAGGAGCTGCGGAAGTATCTGATCCTGCGGACGCTCAAGAAGGACTTGAAGGACACGATTCTGGGGTTTGGGCCGCTTCAGGACTTGCTGCGGGCTCCGACGATCAACGAAATCATGGTCGTCAAGAGCGACCAGATTTATGTCGAGCGTGACGGCGTGATCGAGTTGTCGGGACGCCGGTTCCTCTCCGACAAGGTCACCGAATCGATCATCGAACGCATCGTGGCCCAGGTCGGTCGCCGCATCGATCGCAGCCAGCCGCTGGTCGACGCTCGGCTGCCGGATGGGAGCCGCGTGAATGCGATCATCCCTCCGCTGGCAGTGAGTGGGCCGTGCCTGACCATCCGCAAGTTCCCGACCGACCGGTTCACGATTGATGAGTTGATCGAGGGGTCAACGCTCACTCGCCCGGCGGCCATGTTCCTGCGGGCGTGTGTGATTGCCCGTAAGAATCTGCTGGTCAGCGGCGGCACCGGCTCCGGTAAGACGACGATGCTGAACGTGCTGTCGTCGTTCATCCCGGCTCGCGAGCGGATCGTGACCGTCGAGGATGTGCAGGAACTCCAGCTGCGGCAGGACCATGTGGTGTCATTGGAGACGCGGCCCGCGAACGTCGAGGGGGCCGGGGAGTACACGATCCGCGATCTGGTGAAGAACTCGCTCCGCATGCGACCGGACCGCATCCTCGTCGGAGAATGTCGCGGCATTGAGGCCCTCGACATGTTGCAGGCGATGAACACCGGCCATGACGGGTCGATGACCACCCTCCATGCGAATAGTTCTGAAGAGACGATTAAACGGCTGGAGGTGTTGGTACTGTCGGCGGTCGATTTGCCAGTGGTGGCAATTCACCGGCAGATCGCCTCAGCACTGAACATCATTGTACAGATCACGCGACTGCCCGGAGGCAAGCGCGTCGTGACGCAGATCAGCGAACTCGTGCGGTACGACGACCGGCAGTCGCAGATCATCATCCACGACATCTTCCTGCGGCGTCCAGGCGGGGAGTTGCTGGCGACCGGTTATCTGCCGTCGTTCATGGAGTCGCTGCTGGAGCGGGGGATGTTGAGCTTGGATTTCTTGCAGACGGACAAGACAGAGTAAGCGTCGTGTAGCATGCCCAAAGCCCAGGGGTTGCAACCCCTGGGCGTGTCCATCAATAACAATCGCAAAAAGACCTCGAAAGTCTAACTGGTGGCTGATGATCCCAACGCCACGGCCTCGCCCTTTCGCATATACACCGGCAGCGGGATGCGAATCTTGAACTCGGTGCCTTGCCCGACTTCGCTTTCGCAATCGATCGATCCGCCGAGCTTTTTGACAATACTGTGGCTGATAGAGAGTCCCAGTCCGGTGCCGACACCGGGGGCCTTGGTGGTGAAGAAGGGATCGAAGATCTTCTTGCGAATGTCCTCGGCAATGCCAGCACCGGTATCTCGAATTGAGAGGGCGACAGAGTCCTCGCTGAGCACCGTCCGGACGGTCAATCGCCCCCCGCCCTTCATCGCGTGAACCGCGTTACTCATTAGATTCAGGAAGACCTGATGCAATTGACCATACGGTCCGTACAGAGACGGGATCTCGGCGTACTCTCGATCGATGTGGACCGTCGAGACGAACTGTTTGACAGAGAGGTTCAAGCAGAGATCGAGCGCGCGGTGGAGATCGAACTCCTCATCGCGATCACGTCCGGGATGGGCAAAGGTCTTCATGTCACTCACGATACGGGCAGTGCGGTCCGCCCCTTCAGCGATCACTCCCGCCAGCAGTTCGAGCTTGTCAAAACTTGCCACCAATTCCGGGGGTAAAGCAGGCTGCCCCGATGACCCGACACTCATCGCCAGCCCATTCCGCAGCTTCTTCAGCCGCAGCTGCATGGCTGGCACGCCGTTGGAGACGGCATTGATGGAATTGTTGATCTCATGCGCCAAACCGGCGACGAGTTGGCCAAGAGAGCTGAGTTTTTCGGCGTGGACGAGTTGTTCCTGGGTTTGCTTGAGTTCGAGATTGGTCTTCTCAAGCTGCGAGTGACGCCGCTGGAGTTGAAGGAGGGACTCCTGAAGCTGGTTGGTACGGACCGCGACTTGTTCTTCGAGTTGTGTGTGCAAGACTTCCAGGTCCTGCACCATCTCGTTGAATCTGTGCCCGAGGATTTCAATCTCGTCATTTCCATGCGGTTCGACTCGCCTGCCCAGATCTCCTCGTTGAATCTCATTCATGGCAACAACCAGTTCGCTCACTCGGGTCGTTACACTGACAGCCAGCATCCGGGAATAGATAAAGCCCACGAGCATGGAAACCCCAGCGATCGCGAACAGCTGCCACTCGAGATTGCTGGCCAAACTCCGAGTATGTGGCAAAGCGGCTTGAATGTTGTGCAAGCGGTGAATGGAGACCGCTCCGATGATCGTCACAGAACAGGCGAGAATCACGGAAAAGCACAGGACGACGCGGTACTGGAGCCGCTCAACGGGAGCGTTCATCGGCGGTCGATATCCATTCGCACCCAAAAAGCGAATGACCGGAAGCATGGCTGGAATCGTCATGAAGTACATAAGCAGTACAGACAATGACACTCCCAGTAGAGTGGCGGCGGTGACATTGAACAAGCTAAACCAATCGAGGCCATAGTACAGGTAGAGCAGTACGGAAACCGGTGCTGTTGTCACCATGGGAACCAACCATGCCGCTGCGCGATGGTGGACCAGATTGAATCGAACTGCCTCCATGACTGCGTTCTCCCCGACAGCGCTGGCGGGGGTATCGCCACGAAGCAAGGCTTGAAGTACGAAACGAAGTTGGCGTGTCGTGAAGTACGAATGGGTCGCCGTGGCCAGCACAGCTGCCACGATTGAATAGCCACACATCACTCGAAAATCTGACTGAACGGCAGAGGGAATGGCCCCCGTGAGATGGACATAAAGAATCGTAATCGATCCACCGATGGCACCCACGAGTCGGGTCAGCACCATCGCCAGGAGCAAATAGTAAGTCCGATTCCGGTGGAAGAGTGCCGACCACATGAGGCTGTCCCTAGAAACCCGGGGACTGGACGAGCCTCCTCAGACTGGGAATGCTACTTCCGCCCCCGGCTTCCAATCTCCATGAGGAGAAGCTGATCGAGTCCCCGCAAAACGCGTCTGAGGTCAACGGTTTGAATCGATGATAACCTAGCCTCGAACGAGGCCCGGTGTCGGTCCCACTTGTCTAAAAACACCTTTTCCACATCATCTTGAGTGAGGGCCGCATGGATTGCGTCGGTCTTGTCGAGCAGCATGTCCTGAATCAACTGGGGGTGCTGATCTGCAAGTATTGCAAACACTCCGCTGGAGTAGTCTCCGACCTGGAGTTCACGCTCCCAGGTACTCACCAGATTACCAATGCGTCCCATGCTTTGAGCATGCCACATCGCCCCGCGCAGGCGTCCGATCTCCCGGTGATCGAACTCTGGCGAACACATCAGGTCAATCGTTGCGAACGACATCATCTGCATGTTGTGCGGGGAGTATACGTCATGCTCTTCGATATTCAGGAGAGAGATATCCGCGTTGACCAGTTGCGAATACCACATCGTGTTCACGATCTGCCGATTGTCGTAATCGAGCAAGTCTTTGAACTCGAAAAAACGAGGATACCGCGACACCCGCAGTTGAAATTCATCCCAGACATCACAGGTGAACTGCGCATAAGCAGCTCTGCCGACCCCTAGATCCTGAAAATCGCGAACGGCCTCGCCAAGAGTCACCCGCATCAGACGATCCAGAAACGGTTGATCGCCCCACAGATCGGCGACATCATCCAGCAGTACACCATACATGACTGCCAGCATCTTGGTGTCAGTGATATGGTCGTGATACTCTTCGGCCACGGCGGGGAGGAGGATCGAATGCAACCCGTAGATACACCACTTCCAGAGATATTCCCCCCGAGTCCCCAATTGATTGTATTGCGACACCCGTTCAGCAAAAAACGGGCTAAACAGAGTCGATTGAATCTTGTCTTGTTCGGCCTGCAGTTCCAGCAGCGACCAGCGTCCATACCCGATCCCACACGGAGGGGGCTGCGGCTCCTTCAACGGCAATGGAGACAATTGGGCCTCGTAAGAAAGATCCTTCCGGACGTGATCAATTCCGACTTCCACTGAGTTCACTCCTCCCGAATCCGGGACAGACACAGCTACTGCGTGGTTTGGATTTGCTGTCTGTGCCCATCCTGACGACAATGGCAACCATGTTCAAGAAAGAATTTTCTGAAGAAACGACAACCCGCGTTTCCGCGGGGAAACACGCGGCGAAACGGGAGTCTACGGAACATCTTTCGCAAAGCTCGTATTGAGACTGTGCGTCGACAGTTCCAGACTCGACCCTCGTCTTTCCGATGTCGTAGGTGAAACAGGCAGGTAGCGCAGGATACCGTGGAGCGATTCTGCCGTCGTGACGCTCGGGACAATGGCGACTCGAATTGATACAAACCTGACAACCCCACCGTCCAGTCGCCCAACTCGCGAGTCTGCTGCCCCCAAGGAGCACTGGGCGCATCCAGCGGCATTTCATTCACCGTATGGCTGTGATCGTTGCAGGAGTTCTTCGAATGGCCGGAGTGAAGTCGATGTCTGCAAAAGACCCGATTGACTGTGTTTATCGGTCTGGCGTTCGCCGGGAAGACGCCACCGAATCGGCTCAATGTCTGCTCCTCGCTCAAATTCTGGACACATCACCAGAGCAGATCAGGGTCACGCGGCCCATGTGCGAGATCTGCATCGAGCAGACTCGCGGGCGGACATTCTCGGAACATCCGGTCTTCCCCTCGCTGGTCTATCATCACGCGGCGGAGCAGTTGACTGCGATCAATGACGCTGCCTCGCAGACGCACTGGGAATCATGGCTGGCGCGAGCGGAGGCCGCTCTCCTGCAACAGACGAAATCACCGACGGGGGCGGGTCCGACTCCGCTGTGTGACGTGATCCTGTGTGCCGACCAGGACTGTCCTCAGTTCCGGGCTGCGATGGAGAGTGTGCTGGACCAGTGCGAGTCGGTGCCGATTCTGCATGTGATCGATTCAGGAACTGCGCCGATCAACTGGGGGGACCATGCGGCTCGCTGGAACGTGCAGATTCATCGCCTGCCTGGACCGGTGACGCCGCTCAGCGTCGTGTCTCAGATATCGAGTGCGCTGCGGACGCCCTATCTCGCGGTCCAGAGTCCCTCGGCGATCAGTGAACCGCTGAGACTCTCGCATGCGATCCGGGCACTCCGCGAGTCGGGTGCGGAAATGTATGTCGCTGGTGTCCCCCGAGTGCAGTCACCGACTGGCGAGGAGGATTCATTGGACGCAGAGTCATCGGCGATCATCCCTTGGTCACTCGTCGTGAGGCGGGCCACGCTGGTCGACATGGGCGAAGCAGAGACAGGACGATTAGAGACTGAGGCCGACCTCATCACCCAGGCGTACCGCCAAGGTCGATTCGTCGTCACAGGCACCGACCCCGCTGTGGACGCCACAGGTGCGACAGCCAGCGACTCCCAGTCCGCGCCAGACTCGTCACGCTGGATTCGCAAATCCGCTCAAACAATCGCTCCCTCTCCGTGGCAGTTGAAATCCGTACGTCGGGATCGTTTCCCGCACGTCCCCGTTCGCTGCGATGTCGTCCTCCCCTTTCGCGGCCAGTTGCGTTACGTGCGTGAGGCTCTGGCGGGACTGCTGAAACAGGAGCAGGTCACTCCGATCATCCACCTCATCGATGATGCCACACTGGAGGACACCACTGGCTTCCTAAACGAATGGGCACGCCATCCCCAGTTGCGGGTCTATCGCAACCGCGAGAACATCGGCCAGTTCCAGTCCTTCAACAACGCGGCTCCGTTCTGGGAAACTGACCTCGTCGCGGTTCAGGACGCCGACGACATCAGCCTGCCACACCGGTTGCATTGGGCCGGGCAGATGCTGCACTGGAGCGGGGCAGATTATTTCGGGGGGGCAGTCGAGTTGTTTGGCGACGACGACCTCATCCGCCCCGTGATGTCCGAGACGAAGGCCCTGGAGCGGATTCGTCGGGCCGACTATCGCCGATCGTTCTACCCGCAGTGGGACAAGACCGACTACTTCCTCGAAAACCCGACCGCAGTCTTCCGCACGGAGATGTTTCGCGAGATGGGCGGGTATGCTGACTTCGGCAGTCGACTCATGAACCGCACGAGCCTCGATACCGAGTTCCAGCTGCGCTGTCTGTTTCGCGGAGTGCGGTTTGCGATCACGCGCGAGGTGGTAACGCGTTACCGCGTGCATCCCGAATCAGCGACGCAGGACCGCTTGACTGGGTGGGGGACGACACCGCGCGCGGCGTCAATCCGCCAACTCGAAGAACGCTGCCAGTTGTTTCGCGGAGGGGACTTCGACCCCCGATCGTTCGGGGCACTGGGGCGTTATGCTGGTGTTACGGAACGCTGGCGTGAGACTCGGTGATGGAAACGCGATTGAGGATACTAGGATGAGGGTGAATTCCGGTCCCCTCTCCCCCGCGATTGACGTGGCCATCAGGGATAAGCGGTATTGCGGGGGAGAGGGCTAGGGTGAGGGGGCCACACGGGAGACTTTACCCCCTCACCCCGGCCCTCTCCCCCACAGCCAAGTCCTCATCGAAAGCAGCACCGATCGTGGGGGAGAGGGAGCAGAGAGGAGTCCAGTCCACACTTGAGGATGTGCTCGTTTTCGTCACTGCGACTCCCGACAATGATCTCAATCTTGCCTCCTCCCTCTCGCTGACCACATGCTGCTCTTAGGCGAACGGCCAGTGGAAACCTACCCGTCAGACTTCCGAAGTCTCCGAAGAATTCGGAAGTCTTTTGGGACGCGAAGTCTGGCCGGTCGCCTTACCTGAGTGATCTGTTTTCATCCCACTTCAAAGACCACCCCTATGCCGACGCCCCTCTATGCCCTCCTCATCGGAATCAACACCTACAAGGCTCCCTTCATCCCCCCGCTCAAGGGGTGCCGGAACGATGTGGAGTTGATGGCCTCCGTCCTGCGCAGCCGCTTCGGAGTGGCCGATGAGCAGTTGCGAGTGATCGTGGATGAGCAGGCGACGCACGCCGCGATCAAGCAGGGCATTCGCGAACACCTGATCAGCACGGCCCAGAACGCGAAGGCCGCTGGACAACCGATCCCGGCGTTCCTGTTCCACTTCAGCGGACATGGCTCGATGGCACGAGATGCCAGCGGAGCCAAGGCGACCGGCCTGGATGAAACGATGGTCCCTCACGACAGCCGACAGTCCGACATCCTCGATATCAAGGACTGGGAACTCGGGGCACTCATCGACGAACTGGCTCTGTACACCGACAACATCACCGTGGTCTTGGACTGCTGCCATTCGGGTTCGGGCACGCGCGATGCGGAACTGACCACGCGCCAATGCCCCCCTGACTTGAGGCCGCAGCCCGAGCGATCTCCCGTGATCGCGACGGGGACTCGCAGCGCTGCGACCGATCCCTCAACGCCGCTCAACTCGCATGTCCTACTGGCCGCATGCAGCAATAGCCAATCGGCGAACGAGTACGTCGACAGCTCCTCGGGAGAAAAGCGGTATTACGGGGCGATGAGTTATGCCCTCGCCGAGGAACTGGCGAAGACCCCCGCCGGGAATGCCAGCTATCGCGAGATCTACCAACGCGTCTGCCGCCGCTTGAAGCAGTGGTATCCGCTGCAATCTCCGCAGTGCGAGGGAGACCGCGACCGTGTTCTCTTCGGCGGAGTCCGTCCGCCTCGCGATGTGTGGATCAGCGTCACCGGGTCGCAGGACGGGATGATCCGTATTGATGCGGGCGGAGTGCATGGCCTCACCGAAGGGGACGAACTGAATGTCTTCCCCGAACAACAGCGAGAGATCGGCAGTGAGGCTCGCCCGCTCGCGCGGTTGCGAGTCGTGCAGCGCGATGCGGTGCAGAGCCTGTGTGAAGTGATCGACGGGGAGCGAGTGTTGTCCCCCGGTTGTCGCATCCAACCGACGACGTGTGGATCGCAACTGACACGCACGGTGTCACTTGCCGGTGTCAGCCTGGAGGATCGCGAGGCGATCCAGAAGCGACTCACCGCACCCGACCTGCATGGGTTGGTACGAGTGACTGCCGACGCAGTGGCCGACTTGAAGGTACTCTCCATTGGGGATGGCCAGTCGCTCTGTGATGCCGCAGGCCAGCCGCTCGAATCACTGGCCACGACGCAGAGCCTCGACATACTGGTGGCCTCAATCCGCAAGTGGGCCAAGTCTCTCAACGCCCTACGGATCGAGAACCCCTCGCCGCAGTCGGAGCTGCGCGGGTTGGTCGCGGTGGAGTTCAAACTGAAGGACGGGACGCAGATCTCCGACTCCAACCAAGCGGTGCTGGAGTCGGGCACCGTGGTCCAGGTGCAGATCACCAACCGCTCGCCGGGACCGCTGTATGTCTCGGCCCTCAGCTTCGGCTATGACGGATCGGTGTCACTGATCTGGCCCGCGATGGCCGGAGAGCAACTCCCGTTGCCGCCGGGGAAGTCGGTCACCACGCGGGCCTTCCGGCTGATGTTCCAGACCGGGGATGCGCGGACGCAGGTTCGCGAGGCGATCAAGGTGTTCGCCACCCGCAGCCCGACCGACTTCGATCTGCTGACCATGGACGGAGCCGGGCAGCATGCAGGAACTCGGTCCGTGACTGGCAGCGGTCCGTTGGGACAACTCTTGGAACAGGCGGCCCAAGGGAGCGGCACGCGCCTCCTCCAGCCGGTCGAGCCCCCCGCCGAAGAGGACTGGACCACCGCCGAGTTGGCCTATCAACTCGTGCGGCCCGCGAAGGAACTCCAGCGTCCGCTGCTGGGCGGTCAGTCGGTTCCTCTCCCCGGCACCGCGTGCGTTGTGACTGCCCCGGCGGGATTCTCGGGAACACTGCGGCCCGTGACGGCCACTCCTGAACAGCGATCGCTCGGGACGACGACGATGCTGGAGTCTGTGGGGGTGATCGGACATCCAGCGCCTCATCCACAAGCCGCACTGCTGGCCAGCCTGCTTGGTGGAAGCGGATCTGCCCTCGACTCGTTCGAGATCGATGCCGACAACCTCGCTCGATCCCAACTGTCGGTCGAGTCGCCGTTGCGAGTGCAGTGGAGTCCCGGCCAGCGAAGCCTGGAATCGTCGGTGTCACGGGAACGCGTGCTGGCGATTGCCTCGGATGGGGAGTTGCTCTATCCGGTCGGCATCGCGGACGGAACGAGCGGGGCCATTGATGTCACCTGGCTCCCACCAGCGGGCGAGTCGACGCTCGAAGGAGTCGGGACGCGCAACCTCGTGCGGACGGTTCGCCTGTACTTCTACAAGATGCTCAGTTGGGAACTGGGCTCGCTGGGGCTGAAGGTCGTCCGCTGGATTCCCTGCGAGTGCGTGGCTGCCGAGCCTCTCGTGATCGGAGAACACTCGCGGCAGTTCGCCCTCGGCGAGGTCCGCAGCCGCCGGGCCAATCCCGGCGACATCCTCCCCACGCACAAGGTGTTGGTGCTCGTACACGGCGGACTCTCGGATGCCGATTCGATGCTGGCGGAGATCGGCCCCTTAGTGGAACGCTCGGGGCAGACCTATGACCGGATCGTCGCGTTTGAATACGAGACCGTGGTCACCCCCTTGCAAGACAGTGCCACGCAACTGGCACAGGCTCTGGCGAGCAGCGGCATCACACTGGCAGGGGGAGGACGAGTCGACCTGCTGGCTGTGGGGACGGGGACACTCGTCGCGCGGACTGCCATCGAGATGCTCGGGGCGCATGAGCGAGTCAGTCGCTGCCTGCTCGCCGGACCGCCCAACACCGGCACGCTGCTCGCCAAGTCGCAGAGCATCGCCCGCTGGCTCGGAACGCTGGCCCTCGCCAAGTGCGTGCTGGTGCCTCAGCTACTCCCGCTGAACATGGCGTTCAACAAAGCGGTGAACGATGCGGCAGCGATCCGCGATTTGCAACCGCAATCGGACTTCTTAAAGGCACTCAACGCCGCGAAGCCACCCGCTCAAGTGCCCTATACGATTCTCGCCGGGGTGGCTGCGTTGCCACCCGCGCTGGCCGGATTCCTGCGACGCATGGCCGATGCGAGTTTGTCATTCCTCTTCGATGATGAGCATGACCTGGTCTGTAGTCAGACCAGTATGATTTCCCTGCGCAATGGTCAATTCCCGGCAGAGCAGCTGAAAGTGCATGTCGTCCCGGCGGATCACTTCACCTATTGGAGTGAACCGATTACGGCCGAACGGGTGGTGGAGTGGCTGAAGGCGTGACACGAACGGTCAGACTGGTCTGACCCGTGGGATAGGCTTCCAGCCTGTCATCTGAGTCGAGCGGCCCGTGGAAACTTCCCGTAGCCTGGCCCCCTAGGTCCGGGCGGAACGGACTTGGGGGTCCGTTCTATTGGTCAACCATCACTGGCCGCTCGCCTGACTGCATATGACAGGCTGGAAGCCTATCCCACGGGCTGCTTCGCCTGAGCGGTGAGTTCCGACGCGGGCCAATGGTTGACCCACTCGCTCCAAGTGACATCCGTATCCTGGAACAGAAGCTGACTACGGTCGACGACTGGCCAACCCGCTGCGGGGGCTCCATGGATTGCGACCGGCGTGATCGAGCGGCCCTCTTGCCGCAAGGGATAGACGACCGGATCGGCCTGCGGCGAAATCAGACGGACGGCATCGGCTTCCAGTTCCAGACCCGGCTCGATGTCCGTTCCCTGCGTTACGGTGGAGAGCACCTGCTCACGCACCAAGTCGACTCCCGCCAGCTTATACAGGCCGGTCAACGCGACGTTCAGCCGACTCCGCGTCTCGACAGGCAACTCGATCATCCAGCCCGGATCGACTATTCTAGCTGCCAGCCATCCGTTCAGGTCCTCCCACCGCATCAGGAGCGTCCGCTCCGGGGCGAGTGAACACCACAGCTCCAGATCGAACCGATTTGTGGCTGGTTCCACTCGGCCCACGGAAATTGTGGCCCCGTTGAGCAGCTTCGTTTCCGCAATTAGCACGCAAAACTCCCTCTCCACGAAACGCCGCACCGCCAGTACGACCGAGTCGATGTGGGCCAATTGTCGTGTCGAGCGATACCCGTGGCCCGGATCGGACTCAAGTCGCAACGCTCCCCTCAGCTTCATATACAGCTTGGCAAGCGTCCCCGAACGAAAGCCGGGGCGTAACAGGGCGGTGATCGACTCGCCGTGACTGCCGACGCGCACGGGTTGGATTCCCGTCGGACGGTTGGCGACGTAGAGCTGCCAGTTCTCCTTGAGTTCCCACACTAGGAACCCGATGACTCCGGGGGCTAGCAAGACAATCGCGCCAGTGATTGCAGCTGCGGTCGGTTCAGACATCCGCTCGGCACCGACCGACCCGTGGATCAGGTGCAGAATCTGCTTGGTGTAGGGGAGCAGAATCTTGTGCGAGATGGTCACGACCGGGAAGTGCTTGATCGGGTTGATCTGTGGCTCGACCAGCAAGGTCACCACAAAGCGGATGACATAAGACACAACCGACCAGACCGAACCGATCATGATCTTCAGAACGACAAACCGTCCCGGATCCCCGGCCCGGAACCGCAGCCACTCATCGACGGTGTAGAGCGACTGTTCGATCCACTGCATCGCGTCATGAAACAGATCCATCACCAAGTGATAGATCACCGCGAAGATGCGGAATCGCAACTCGTGCCACGCTCGCACACAGATGTCTAGCACCCGCTCCTCGACTGATCGCCCTGCCGGTGAGTTCAGGAACAGGTTCATCACCAGAAAACTGTCGAGCCAGTTTCGCCAAGTCAAAGAGGGCGGCGGCAGAAGCCAACTCAGTGAGTATTTCATCAAGAACCACGTTGTGCCGACCAAGACCAGCGTGACCGCGATCGGGCGCAGCACATACCCCTTGAGAATCGCAAAGGCCCGGCTTTCGAGAACGCGGTGGACAAGCTGCGAATCGATCACCGACACGGGAAGCTCGTAGGCCAGCCAGCGTGAAGTCGCCCAGAGTCGAACGAAAAACTTGACCACACTGCGACGAAACCGGGGACGATGCAGGAGCATCCACACCAAGACGCCCAGCACGAGCCACGCCGCATAAAACGGGGTCGTGTGTGGTTCGGCATGCTTGGCGTTCTCGATGTTCTTGCGGACCTGCTGGCCAATGGTCGCGTCAACCGTTTTCGTCGTCACATTGACTGCAGCTTCGCCCACGTCCTGCAACGCGTCGACGGCCCGGTCAGTCAGCTTGGCCACGCTCGAAGGCTTCTGGGCAACTGCTTCGGGCTGGCCCTCCGCGTTGGGGGCCTCGGCGAGAGGGTCGGCCTTCAACGGCGGCTGATCGTCCACGGAGTCCATTGCGGGACCGGACCCGTCGGCTGGTTTCGGACCAACTCCCGGATTGGCAGGCAGAGGCGATGGGGCGAATGGAGGGATCACTGCCGAGTCTGCCGGACTGTGAACAGTAGCTGTGGATGGAGGCGGTGGCGTTTCTGTGGGAGTCCCCTGCCACAAGTGAACCAGCATCGCCAGCGCGAGATACGCCCCACCAAACGGCAAGGCGATATGCCTTACCGAAAACCGCCCCAGAGGTGTTCCAAAGGCCAGCGAACTCAACCGCTGCGAGGCCCGCAGATAGACTGCCCCCTGCCGATAAACCCCATCCAGAACCTTGGCCAGTTGTCGGTCCGCTCGCAGTAAGCGGTCGCCCCAGGCCAACTCTACCGGCCCCGAGACATCCGGCAGCTTCAAGCTGTTCTGCGAGAGTGCATCCCGCACATCTCCCATCGTGATGAAGCCGCGCTCGACCAGCCGGTCAAGCAACCCTTCAATCACCTTGCGGCGGGCCACGCGCTCCGGAATGTTCTGCGGCACCAAACCGACATCGTCGAAGGTCTTCTCAATCAGCGGCCGCACCGTCTGCCGCAATTCCTGATCTGATCGGGTTTGAACCACATCAATGAGGGCCATCAACCGGTTGCGGTCGACTGCCGAAATGCGGATCGACGAGGCTCGCTCCGCCGTCGATTGCAGATACTTCGCGCTCTGCACCGTTTCCAGCAGCGGAAGTTCCCTCCGCAGCGGTTCCCCGCCCAAGGTCTTAACCCAACCCCAGACGTTGAACCGGTAGACCCCGCGTTCGTGAGCGACGCAGACCTTTTGCAGATCGTAGAGAACTCGGGCTTCGACGTTGCGATAGCCGTCTGCGGCCCGAGACAGCAGGGGGCACAGCGCCCGCCACCACTCTTCCCACTCCGAGTCACTCAACCGCCAGACTCGCTGCAATCGCTGGGCCAGCTGACGCAACACCTCCTCGGCGGCGGAGCGGTGGATCGCGGCACCTGCGGGATCGTCTTTGGCGGCTCGCATGCGTAGGATCGCGGCTTTGACCTGATTGCCCACCTGGCGAGCCCGTTCCGCCTGGGCGAGCAAGAGCGTGTGGTGACGCGGATTCAGGAGGAGAGACTGGACTTCCAGCGGGTCCGAGACCATCGCGATGACGGGGGGCACTTCGACCGGCACAACGTCCGCCACCGGGAGCATCAACCGCTCGGGGGCACCCTCGGGCTGGGTCTCTCGATACCACGTCTCGTGAGGCAGGTCCGACCACAACGGCTCAATCGCCTCCCAATTTCGGATCGCCGGGAAGAACAGCTGCAGATCCCACGGCGCGAAGTATTTCAGTTCCAGCACGACGGCCAGGAACTCGACATACGCCACCTCATCATCCTGAGGAGGGAGCAGCAAGTCGTCCTTCAGTAGCACATGCCGGACTTCCGCGAACTCACCCGACCCGATCTGACGAATGCGATCCGCAATCAATGCCGAGGTTAGCTGTTGATCCTCGATCAGCTGTTCCACTTCGGCATGGACCCGGCCATGAAAGGTGAGTCGCCAGAACGCGTGCAGCCGCTCCGCACTGGTGAGTCGGGCGAATTCCTCGTCGTCCGTCGGACGAGCCAGCAGGATCATCCGCCGCGGCAACTCCTCCGCCGGAGAGAGCCCCAGTTCCGACCGGTCGGCGACGATCAGGAGCCGCTCGCGCTCGATCGTGTAGACTTTGGAGTGCGGAACCCGGATCCCCAGACCCGGAATTCGGCGGTCCTGAATAATGACCCGCCGCAGGATGCGCGGCTCGACGAACAGCGCCCGAGGCTCGGCCTGCGAGACGAGCGTCTCGATCGCATCCAGTGAGAGAACGGGCGGTGTTGGGGAAGCAGCACTCATCCCGACATTGTAGAGGATGTGGGCCGCATTGCCTTCTCGCTGATGGTTCCCACAGAGTTCCTTCATAGAGAGTCCTCCGCTCGCCCGGTACAGTATGATTTCGAACTTCGAGTTCCCCAGGGAAAGTGCATGTCAGTCTACGCCCGGATCTTTCTGTTGATTGCGGGTTACGCGGTCACGCTGTTGCTGATCCGCTGGGTCATCCTGTCTCGCAAGCGGCAACCCGTCGCGGCGGTCGCCTGGATTCTGGCGATCATTTTTATTCCGATCTTCGGTGGCATCCTGTTCCTCTTGATTGGGATGACCAACATTCAACGGCGGCGCGCGGGGAAGCTCGCAGCCGCTCGCAAGCTCGCCCCCAAGTTTCCCAACGTGAGTCAGTTTGAATTGCGTGATCTGGAGCTGACTCGCCAGCAGACGCGACTCGCCTTGCTCATCAACCGGGTCTGCGGAGGCATCCTCACGGGCAACAACTCGATCGAGGTCATCGCCGACACGAACCTGACACTGCGCCGGATCGAGGAGGCAATCCTGGGAGCGAAGCAGACCCTCGATCTCGAATACTACATCTGGCAACCCGATCGTACGGGCACCCGTGTTCGCGACCTGTTGATCGAGCGCGCGAAGGCCGGGGTGAAGGTTCGCTTCCTGTATGATGCACTGGGGTCGATGGCTCTCAATCGGAAATTCCTGTCCCCGATGAGTGAGGCGGGAATCCAAGTGGTGCCCTTCCTGCCCGGCTCGACATTTCGAGAACGCTGGTCATTCAATAATCGCTGCCATCGAAAAATTGTCATTGTGGATGGGACCATCGGATTTACCGGCGGGATGAACATTGGAGATGAATACATTGGTGCCAACCCCGACATCGGACATTGGCGGGACACCCACCTGCGGATGGAAGGCCCCGCAGTTTGGCAGCTGCAACAAGTGTTCGCCGAGGACTGGTACTACTCGACGGGCGAGGAACTGACCGACGAGGCCCTGTTTCCGCCTCCTCCTCGATCAGGACATGGGATTGTCCAGGTCGTGAGCGGTGGACCAGATGGCGTCAACGAGCCGTTCCATACGCTGACCTTCGCCGCGATGAACGAAGCCCGCGAGTCGATCACGATCGCGACCTCGTACTTTGCACCGACAGTCCCGCTGGTCATGGCACTGGAAACGGCCGCGGCGCGGGGGGTCAAGGTGCGACTGATGGTAGCGGGGAATTCCGTCTATCCGTGGACCGTGTGGGTCGGGCGATCATTCTATGACACCTTGCTCCGAGCGGGGGTCGAGATCACCGAGTACAAAAAGGGGATCCTGCATTCGAAGACCCTGACCATCGACGGAGTGTGGTCACTCGTGGGGACCGCGAACTTCGACTACCGCAGCATGCTGCTCAACTTCGAAGTCGCGCTGGCTCTCTATGGCGAAGGATTCGCCCGTGAATTGGAGCAACAGTTCCAGTCAGATCTGGAACACTGTCGCCCAATTCTTCTGGCAGAATGGGAAGAGCGGTCCTTAAGCCGCGTCTTCGTCGAGAACGTGTGCCGGCTCTTTGCCCCGCTGGTGTAATACTCAGAGCGGAGCTGCCGAATTACTCCGGCACCCGGAACTGGAACCGGTTGCACTGGCGGAAGAACTCCAGCGGGTTGTCGTACACGACCTTGCGGATCTTGGCTTCGCTGTGGCCTCGCCGACGCATCTCCATGATGAAGTCGGGCACCGCCAGCGGATTGCTCGGCCCCCAATCGCCCGCCGAGTTCACCATGATCCGCTCGTCGCCGTACCGCTCGATGATGTCAGCTGCGCGGGCCGGAGTGCATTTGGTGGTGGGGTAGAGCGTCATGCCGCACCAGTAGCCGTTCTCCTTGGCCAGCCGGACTGTGTGCTCTTCGACGTGGTCGATGCAGACCCGCCCCGGCTCCAAATCAGACCGCTCTTGGAGCATGTCGACGATCATGCGAGTGCCCTTATATTTGTCCTGCAAATGCGGCGTATGGATCAGCACCAGCTCATCGAGACTCGCCGCAAGTTCCAGATGTTCGGTGAAGATCGTCGACTCGTTCTTCGTATTCTTATTGAGGCCGATCTCTCCGATTCCCAGCACGCCCGTCTTGTGGATGAACTCGGGGATCATCTTGATCACTTCACGAGACAGCGAGACGTTCTCGGCCTCTTTGGCGTTGATGCACAACCAACTGAAGTGCTGTAAGCCGGACCAGCTGGCCCGCTTCGGCTCAAACTCAGTGAGTTGACGAAAGTAGTCACGAAAGCCATCGACGCTCCCCCGGTCGAATCCGGCCCAGAAGGCGGGCTCGCTCATCGCCACGCAGCCCATCCGTGCCATCCGCTCGTAGTCGTCGGTCGTGCGGGAGACCATGTGAACGTGAGGGTCGATGAATTGCATGATGCGGCTCTGAGGAGGACTGACCGGGGAAAGACGCCGACTGCCAGCCCCAGCTGGCTCACAGTCGCCGTCCTTACCCGGTCGATTCAGTGTACACCGCTGAGCAAGCACTTCCAAAGCCGAGGTGTCTTTCCCGATGTGTCGTGTGTGCATCAGAATTGTCATCAGTGGCGTGTTTCTGCTCCCTCTCCCCACTGGTGGTGTGGCTTTCGGGGAGGACGTGGCTGTGGGGAGAGGGCCGGGGTGAGGGGGCTTGGAGCGAGCGTTGTGGCCCCCTCACCCCCACCCTCTCCCCCACAGTGGAGTCCTCTTCGAAAGCATGACCGATTGTGGGGGAGAGGGGGCAGAATCTCACGGCTGCCTACTTTTCCGATACACCCCCCCCGAAGTGTCCCCTCAATGGCCTTATCCCACTGTCCGTCAGCGAACCTGCTCCCTAAGATTGTGTCAGGGACGCACAGGCGGCGATCTGATCGCAATATGCGGTCCGCCACCCACCGCCCGGCTCCTCTGCACTGCACTTCCTATGAACACACAACAGATCCCGATTAGCGCCGACGACGATATGCGGGTGCTGTTTGGGCCGCAGGATGTTCACTTGCGGCAGATGCGGGAACATCTGGGAGTGGGGATCGTCCTGCGCGGGGAGAATTTGATTCTCGACGGGCCCGAGGACAAGCTGCCGCATGCCCGCGAGGTGCTGGAGTTGCTGTTGCCGCTGGTTCGCCGCAAGGGGGTTCTGAAGGAGGACGACCTGGCGCGGGTGCTGGGAATCCACATCGCCACGAACGATCCGTCGCCGGATGCGAAGATCGACCTGTTCGAGAAGGCGCGCAGCGTCAAACCGCGAACCCGTGGACAGGAGGGGTATGTCGATGCGATGAAGCAGCACGAGCTGGTCTTCTGCACCGGCCCGGCGGGTTGCGGGAAGACTTACCTGGCCGTCGCGATGGCGGTGAACGCCTTGCGGCGGCAGCAGGTTCGCAAGATCGTGCTGGTTCGTCCGGCAGTCGAGGCGGGCGAGAAGCTGGGCTTTCTGCCGGGCGATATGATGCAGAAGGTGAACCCCTACCTGCGTCCTCTGCTCGATGCAATGAGCGACATGCTGAGCTACGAACAAGTGCAGCGTTACATGCAGGAGGACGTGATTGAAATCCTGCCTTTGGCATTCATGCGAGGTCGGACGCTCAACAATACCTTCATGATTCTCGACGAGGGGCAGAACACCACGGCGACGCAAATGCTGATGTTCCTGACCCGCATGGGGGAGGGGTCACGCATCGTGGTGACCGGGGATATCACCCAGACCGACCTGCCGCCCTCCATGAAATCGGGGCTGATCGATGCGGTCCAGCGCTGCCGTCCGATTCAGGGGGTGGCCGTCGTAGAGTTGACGGGAGCAGATATTGTACGTCATCGTCTCGTACGCGAGATCGTGGAAGCGTATGATGACGATTCGAGCAAGTCGACCCGGCGGAAGCACTAAACTGCTTTCGACCCGCGAGCGGTAGAAATGTTTGATCTCCCGGCCAACGGCAAGATGTCGTTGGAGGTCCGTCGAGATGCTGACGCTGGGCGTTGAAACGCTCGTAGGAGTCGCCCGAGTTGAGTCAGTTCAAGCCCAGAGTGATTTTCTTCTGGCTGCTGGCTGCCTTGTTGCTGGCGAGTTCCGGCTGGGTCCACTGGAATTATGGCGTCAATGGGATTGGTGTATTCGGGAGTTACGCCTCAGTTTTTGGCTTGATACTGACCTTTTACGTCGCGGAATCCGTGCGTAGCATGAGGAGTCGGTATACTACGCGTGTCACCTCGATGCAGACGTTTGAAAGGCTAAGTGCCGCCATTCGTGATTTCGATGAAGCCAGTAAAGCGGTTGAATTTCAACCGATTGCTGGCAAACTTGTTCCTCTCGGCAAGGAACTCAGTGTTCACTTACCGAAGGACGAGAGCGTAGAATCTCTGTTGACCTCTCTTCGAGACCTCATGAACAGCGAACCTCGGCTTGCTCGGTCTTTGAAGACGAACGTTCATACTCAGTTGAGGTCATTCCAGAGCCAGGTCGAGATTCAACGCAACAAGGATGAATGGAGACGAGACGATGCCTGACAAATGGGAACTCGCAACGAAGAAGCTGTTTGATCTGACAGAAGCTGGGAAGTTGACCTGGTCTCTCGATGATGAGTACGTGGCGGATGGTCGCGTGCTGGGATTTGTTTATCAAGCAGAGGTCAGCCATAAGAGGATTTATGTCTACGAAGAAAAGTTCGCGGACAGCTCGGACGGCGGAAATGCTGATGGTCGCTATTCAGTGATTGAATTCGCAGCTTGGGACGACAAGACAGAGCGTTGGATCCCGCAGTGGCGATGGCCGGGTAACCGTTACGATGACGTGTTGCTCGATTCGGTGAAATTCCACACTTCGGGTGGTGAAGAGTTTCTCGAAACATTCCTTTCCTCGGCGGCGACATAGCGAGTTTGTTGAGAGCACCGTCTCTTACAGGAGCAGTCTGTCGGATGTTCGGATTTGGCCAGAAAAGATCGCGGGTGTCGAAAGCCTCGGCTCCTCGCCCGCGTCGCGCGACAATCATTCAAGCGTGGGACGCCCTGCAGGATCGCGAGATTCTGTTGCGGCTAGCCATGTGTCTGATTGCTATTATGTGTCTGATCATTGTGCTGCAAGGCTGGCGGGCACCGTTTCCCTACCGGATCGGGCAATACTCCGCGCACGGCATCGCCGCGCGGACCAAATTCGACGAGTTGGACGAAGAGGAGACCAAGCGGAAACGCAACGACGCCGAGCGCAACGTGCCTCTCGTCTTTCAGCATGACCCCAGTTCGCTGTCGACACTGTCACAAAAGCTACGAGCGGATCTGGGAGACATCTCGAACGCTGAATCGCTGGGTCAGCTGCAAGAGGACACGCGTGTCGCGTTTGGGATGGCGTTGCCCGGTGATCGCCCGCTTTCGGAGAGTTTGAGGGCGGATGTCGCCTCGTATCGCCCGAATACGAATGCCGAAATGGAAGAGCGATTTCAAACGCTCCGGAGCGAACTGACCTCGGCGGGAATGGAGACCGCCCAACAGCGCATCGACGATATCTCCGACGACTTCGCCCGGTTCATCTCGCCTTTAAGCCGATCCGGAATCGCCGATCCTCATGAAGTGAAGACCGAACGCATCTCCGGCGACCGCATGGTCCGGGTCGTGTCCTCCTCGGGCAGCACGCCCCCGTTCGAACGCCTGTACTCGCAGGTCCGATTGCCCGCCCAGCTCAACGACGCGGGCGAACTGGGAAAGACCTGGCTGTCCTACCCCAGCCTCCGTCAGAGCTTGCACTCTGCTCTGTGCCATTGGTTGATCGTGAAGGCCGCACCCACACTGCATTTCGATCAGACCGCGACCAAGGACGAACAACTCAATGCCCGGCAACAGGTGCAAGATGTGAATGTGCCGTACATTGCTGGCGACCTGATTGTCCGACCTCGCGAGTTGATTACACCGGAGGCATTGCGACTTCTGGATGTCGAGTACCACGCAGTCGAGTCACAACTGAAATGGACCGCACAGGCCACTCGGATGGCAGTGCTGTTCTCGCTGATCGTCGTGCTGGGAATCCTGACGGGGTATTACGCGGTCCATAATGAACCTCGGCTGGTCCAGAATCTCGGTCGGCTGGCGGTGTATCTGGTTGTCCTGGTGGTCACTGCCGGATTGTCTCGTATGCTGTCGTTTGACCCGCTACGTGCCGAGATCGTCCCGCTCCTCGTGACCACGATGGTTCTGGCAATCGCCTACAACCAAGATCTGGCGCTGCTCACCGCGTTTGCTTTGAGCCTGCTCATCTCACTCGGAACGACCTCCCAGCTCGGACATTTCGTAGAGATGATGGGCACCGCAGCCGCGATTGTGATTCCCCTGCATCGAGTGCGATCTCGCTCCACGCTGATCAAGGTGGGGCTATCCGCTGCATTGGTGAATTTCCTGGTCGTGTGCGGCGTGAGTGTCTCGGAATCGCAGTCGATGGTGCTGCTGAACGACACGCACCTGCTCTGGTTCGCGTTGAAGTCGGCGGCCTGGTCACTGCTGGCGGGTTACTTTGTGGCAGGCAGTCTGCCGTTTATCGAACAGGTCTTCGGCGTGGTCACCGAGATCAAGCTCTTGGAGATGAGCGACCCTTCGCATCCGCTGTTACAGGAACTCGTGCGTCGGGCTCCGGGGACTTACAACCATTCCATCGCCGTGGCCAGTCTGGCGGAAGCGGCTGCCGACTCCATCGGGGCGAATGGGCTGCTGGTCCGCGTGGGGGCGTACTTCCACGACATCGGCAAGATGCTTAAGCCGCAGTATTTCATTGAGAATGTGCAGGCCGGAACCGAGAGCCGCCACGAGAATCTGGCCCCCGCGATGAGCACCCTCATCATCATCGGCCACGTGAAAGACGGCGTCGATCTCGCACAGCAGCATCGCCTGCCACGACAGCTGATCGACTTCATCGAGCAGCACCACGGGACGACGCTGGTCGAATATTTCTACCACGAAGCCACGCGTCAGGCCGAGAAACAAATCGATCCGGAAGAGACGGAAGAGTCGGCGTTCCGCTACCCCGGTCCCAAGCCGCAGACGCGCGAAGCGGGCGTCCTGATGATCGCCGACGCTGTCGAAAGTGCGAGTCGCACGTTGACCGATCCGACGCCCAAGCGGCTCGAAACACTGGTTCACGCGATCACGATGAAGAAGCTGCTCGACCACCAGTTCGACGAATGCTCACTGCGACTCAATGAGATCCGTATCGTCGAGCAATCGCTGGTGAAGTCGCTGATCGGCGTCTACCACGGTCGGATTCGGTATCCCGACGCCAAGCGGGCGTAGCTCCTTCCGGGCCGCCGTGGGGCACGTTTTCTACGTGCCCG
This sequence comes from Planctomycetota bacterium, assembly GCA_043736295.1. Classification (GTDB taxonomy): domain Bacteria; phylum Planctomycetota; class Planctomycetia; order Planctomycetales; family Planctomycetaceae; genus TH-plancto1. The sequence goes on from JAYTCW010000158.1 coordinate 35,403, forward strand.
TAGCTCACGTCGCTCCGCGACGGAGACTCCTCCGACCGGACATTTTTCGAGCCGTGCGTGCGTCGCGGCTTCGGCAGGCGGAATGCGAGACGCGGAACGAAATCGCCTACGGTCCAGCGTGTTCACGGCACTCGGTTCGATCCCACGAAGTAGCAACCGATTGCACGACTCAGGTATTCTCATCGCTTCATGATTTCCCTTCGCTGAAGTGAGGTGTCCCATGCGTCGATTCTGGATAACCACCAGCCTGTGCCTGGCATGCTCACTCTCCTTCGCAGCTGACCCCGTGGCGGCCCCGACGGCGGCGAACCCACACTGGCTCAGTACCTCGACGCCAGACTCGCCGTCAGTCGACCTTACTCGATCGTTCTCGGCAGAGGCTCCGGTGCAGCAGGCGACGCTCAAGTTCGCAGCTGACTTCTGCTTTGCCACGGTGGCGATCAACGAGACTGAGGTGCTGGAGGTCGCTCCGTTTGTGCAGTTGCAGACGCTGGATGTGACGAACGCGGTGCAGCGCGGCGAGAACCGGCTGCGCGTACGGTTGCGGGAGGCGAACCGGTTGACGGGCGTGGCCCTGTCGCTGGAGGTCCGGTATGTGGACGGCACTTCGGCGATGATCGTGAGCGATGCCGCCTGGTCGGTGGGGCTGGTCGATCCGACTGGCGTGCTGAAGGTGCCTCCGTTGGAGACGGAGAAACTCCTGCTGGAGGATCGCGGTGCGGTCGCTCCCGAGTTGTGGGGCATCGGTCGGCGGGATCTCTCGTTGTCCGCGTTTGAGAACTACGAGCAGTGGCAGCAGTCCAAGGGCGAGGTCGCCGACAAGCACCGCCCGAAGTTCTGGATCGCCCCCGGGTTCGAGATCACCGAACTCCGCGTGGCCCAGCCGGACGAGGGGTCGTGGATCGCGATGGCGTTTGATGACCAGGGACGGCTGACGGTCTCGCGCGAGGATGTGGGGCTGCTGCGGATGACGATCGCCGAGGACAAGAAGTCCGTTGCGCGAGTCGAGAAGATTGAAGTGCCGCTCGAAGAGTGCCGAGGTCTGGCCTACGACGGGGAGATGCTCTACGCAAATGCGAACAACTCGAAAGCGATGTTCCGGCTGAAGATCGATGATGAAAGGAAGCCACAAGACTTGGAAAAACTCCGCGAGTTTCCCGGCGGAGTCGGGCATGGGCGGAACGATATTGCTTTGTGGAAAGACCCGAAGACCGACAAGCTGTGGGTCTATTCAATTCATGGCGATTCAGTCGATGTTCCTACGACTGATATCGATGACCGGACTTCGCCGCTTCGCGAAACGAAGCTGCTCCCTCCCAAGAAGGAAGGGACGCTGATTCGGCTGGACCCCGAGACAAAGAAGACTGAACTGCTGCATGCGGGGCTGCGAAATCCGTATGGCATTGCGATCAATCAGCTTGGCGAACCGTTCACGTTCGATGCCGACAACGAGCACGACATGGGCACGCCGTGGTATCGCCCCACCCGGATCTTACAGTTGGTCACTGGCGGAGACAGCGGCTACCGCGAAGTGACGGGCCAACTGCCGCCGAGGTTCCACGACCAGCCGGACCATGCGCCACCGCTCTTTGACATCGGTCGATCTTCGCCGACTTCGGTGATGTTTGGGTACGACCTGAAGTTTCCCAAGGACTATCAACGGGCACTGTTCGCACTCGACTGGACCTATGGGCGCGTGATTGCGGTGCATATCCTACCGCGTGGAATGACATATCGAGCCAGTGCGGAAACTTTCCTGCAAGGGCGACCACTCAATGTGACCGATATTGCCACCGGTCCCGACGGGGCGATGTATTTGATTACTGGGGGAAGGAAGACGCAATCGGCGCTGTTTCGGATCATGCCCACGAATGAAACCCCTGTACGCACTTCGGGACCTTCGAGCCGACACGAAGAACTCAACCTGGAAGACTCCGGGAAGGTCCGCAGCAAAAAGACACTTACGAGCATGAGCAATTCGTCCTTGCCCAGGGAGTTACTGTCTCAAGATCCTGCCGAGCGACATGCGGCCCGTCTGGTCGTTGAACGAGACCCCGAGAATGTCGAGACCGGTGGCTCACGGACAATCGCGCCGGGACCGGGTGCAATGACATCGCTGATGGTCATTGCACGAGCGAGGAAGCCGGATGCGGTCCGGTCGATTGTTTCGATGATGGAGAATATCGAGGTTCACGGTCAGAATATCCCCATTGCGACCCACGATCTCACATCCCAATTCATCTGGATCCGAGTCGCGAACCTCTGCCTGGAGACCTCACGAGATCAAGTCCACGCCCGTCGGGTCACATTGATCCTTGAAGTCGTCGCCATGTGGAAGGCTCTCGACACTCGCCCGTTTTCGGTGGCCCCCGAGGGCACCAGTATCGAGCTTCGTCGTCGACTGGCGTACTTGCTCGGCGAGCTCGGGGCGGAGGAACTCCCGGCTCTTGCGGGGCCGGTGTTGTTGGCGAGTGGGATGCAGGAGGACCAACTGGCGGGGCTGCTGGCACTGCGGAATCAGAAGACCGGTTGGACGCCCGCACTGCGGAGGCAGCAGTTCGAGACGATCAACTCGATCCCGCTAATGATCGGCGGGGCGGGGTTGCCGCCGCTGGAGAAGTGGCTGCGGGAGGAGTCGATCAAGACGCTCACCGATGCGGAGAAATCCGAGTTGGCGGGGCTGTTGGAGCCGCAGCCGCCCGTCCCGGAGCTGTTGCCGCCGCCGCGTCCGCTGTTCAAGAAGTGGATGTCGGATGACCTCGCCTCGCTGCATGAGAATGAGGGGCCGAAAGGCGACGCCGAGCGCGGCCGACTTCTCTTCCAGGAAGCCCTCTGTGCCCGCTGCCACCGCGTCGGACTGCGCGGTGCAGCTGTCGGTCCCGACCTGACCCATGTGAGTCGCCGGTTCAGCCGCCAGGATGTACTCGACTCCATCTTGGCCCCCTCGAAGTCGGTGGCCGAGAACTACCGGCTGGAAACAATCACCACTCTCAGCGGGCAAACCCACACGGGCCGTATCATCCCCGAGGGAGACTACCGGTCCGAAAAAGTCCGGCTGAGCCTCGACCCGCTGGATGCCAGCCAGGTCGTCGAGATCGACAAGAAGGAGATCGACCAGCACCAGTCGTCCCCCACCTCGCCGATGCCCAGTGGGCTGCTCGATACGCTGACGCTCGACGAAGTCCGCGACCTGCTGGCGTATCTGGAGTCGGGCGGGGCGGGCGGAGGCTAACTGGACAGCGCCAGGTTCCTCAGGCTCAATGTCGTAACCTGTTTCTGATCAGTGTGTTCTGGTCTCTCTGTCCCTGTCACTTGCGAAATCCACTG
>JAYTCW010000159.1:0-6381 GCA_043736295.1 Planctomycetota bacterium
CGAACTCGAAATTGCGCATGATGAGCTGGCCGGAGCGGGTCTGACCATCGGGAATAACTGCACGCTCGAGGTGGCTGCCGGATGCGGACTCGCGCTCGATGCCGGTGGCGACGTGCGGGTCGAACGGGCAGCACTGATCGGGCCGGGCCTCAAGGTTGGCGACGGCGAGTGCGATCTAGCGGTCGACTGTGATTGGATTCGAGATTTCTGCGACACGTCTGTTCAGATTAACCACGGCTGCGGAATCTATATCACCCAGACCGGGAACGACTACACCATCGAAGTTGCTCACGATGAGTTGGCGGGGAAGGGGCTGGTCCTCGGGAGCAGCTGTCTGCTAGATGTGTCGGTCGGCTGCGGGTTGCAGTTCGATGGCAACCAGGCGATCGAGGTGAACCCGACCGCTCTCGCCGGGAATGGCCTCGTTCCGGGAGCGAACTGTGCGCTGGATGTCGACTGGGGCGATATCCCGGTCGGTTGTGGCATCTACTGGAACGGCCAGTCTCTCGAAGTGGCCAGCGATGAACTCGTGGGGAACGGCCTGACGCTCGGCAGCAACTGTACTCTTGATGTCGACTGCAGCTGGATCAGCGACAACTGCACCGGTTCTCAAGGGGAGCAAGGGTATCAGGGATATCAAGGTTCCCAAGGCTATCAAGGGTATCAGGGCTTCGATGGTTCGCGGGGATATCAGGGATTTCCCGGCTATCAAGGACCGCAAGGATACCAAGGGTATCAAGGCTACCAGGGCGAACGCGGCTACCAAGGTTATCAGGGTTTTCAAGGCTTCGATGGCCCGCAAGGCTATCAAGGGTTCCCTGGAAGCCAAGGGGCGCAGGGCGTTTCTGGTTCAAATGGGACCGGAACACAAGGCCCGCAGGGCTATCAGGGTTCACAAGGTTATCAGGGGGCACAGGGATACCAAGGTGGTCAAGGGCCGCAGGGATACCAGGGTCCGCAAGGGGGCCAAGGTTCACAGGGCATTACCGGATCTCAAGGCAGCAACGGCATCGGCACTTCGGGTCCGCAGGGTCCGCAGGGTCCACAAGGTTCTCAAGGAACATCAGGGAGCCAAGGTTCCGGCAGCACTGGCCCTCAAGGCCCGCAGGGTGTTCAAGGTGGCCAAGGTCCGCAAGGTTCTCAAGGCTCATCTGGTAGTCAAGGTTTCGGAACCCAGGGGCCTCAAGGTTCTCAGGGATCTCCGGGTAGTCAAAGCAGCGGAAACCAAGGCCCACAGGGTCCGCAAGGATCTCAAGGCTCAACCGGCAGCCAAGGCTTCGGAACGCAGGGGCCTCAGGGAACACAAGGCACCCAAGGATCTCCGGGGAGCCAAAGCGGCGGAAGCCAAGGGCCACAGGGGCCGCAAGGTTCAATGGGCATGGGGACACCCGGCCCGCAAGGTCCGCAGGGCGCACCTGGAACTTCCGGCAGTCAAGGTGGAAGTCAGGGACCACAGGGACCACAAGGCTCCTCGGGCATGATGGGGATGTCCGGCCCGCAAGGACCACAAGGTGCTGTCGGGTCTCAAGGGTTCGGCAGCCAGGGACCACAAGGCCGACAAGGTTCATCCGGCATGATGGGGATGTCCGGCTCGCAGGGGCCACAAGGTTCGCCCGGCATGAAAATGGCCATCGTCCCCTGCGAGGGCGAACACGTCGCCCTGTTCTGCGTCGAGTCACCGGACGTGCGGTTCGAAGACATCGTCCGTATTCCGATCACGGGACCGATCACGACCAAGACGATCGATCCCCTATTCATCGAAGTCTGCGCACCCGGCACCATCGACGTGATCTCGGTGACCTCCCCGCTTCCGTCCCTCATCGGTGCCGCTGTCGACCGCGATCAGCTCATCGTCCGTATTCAGGGCGACCTCCCTCCATATGTCATCGTCACGCTGAGCGGCATCCGCGCGGGACACCGAGGTTTTCGGTTCCCCCGCAAGACCCGCGACCAAATGCTCCGTAACAACGCGTTCTGGTCGAGCGCCGCCTTGTAACTCGCATCTTCTCCGGCCGCCAGTGCTCTCCGGCGGCCTTATTCGTATCACCTCACCTTGGAGCCAACCATGCTTCTGTCTCTGTTCACGCCTACACACAATCCACAGTTCCTCGACCGCCTGGCCCGCTCGATCGCCAGCCAGTCGTTCACCAACTTCGAGTGGGTGATCGTCCCCAACGGCGATGCGGGTGAGATCCACGTTGATCTCCCCCAGGCCCGCATCGTCCCTTACACCGGCCAGACCCAGAACATCGGTGAACTAAAGCGCTTCGCCTGCCATGCCTGCCGAGGCGATGTCCTGGTCGAGGTCGACCATGATGACGAACTCACCCCCGACTGCCTCGCAGAACTCGCAGTTGCGTTCTCCGACCCAAGAGTCGACTTCGCCTACTCCAACAGCTGTGAGATCCATGACGGCAAGCCCTGGAAATACGACGAGCAGTTCGGTTGGCGCTACCGCCCGTTCACTTGGGATGACGAGCCCCAGTTCGAATGCGTGACATTCGAGCCGTCTCCAAAGTCATTCTCCAAAATCTGGTTCGCCCCCAACCACGTGAGGGCATGGCGATCGTCGTTCTACCATCGCATCGGCGGTCACGACGCATCACGAGCCATCCTCGACGATCACGACCTGCTCTGTCGCACTTATATATACGGGAATGTGAAGCACATTGACCGCTGCCTCTACATCTACCATGTCCATCCGACCAACACCTGTCGAGGCGATCAAAACGCCTTCATCCAAACCGAGACGCTGAACATCCACGACCAGTACCTCTACCCTCTTGTCGCACGCTGGTGCGACCTCAACTCCCTCCGCAAGATCGACCTCTGCGGCGGCCTCAACCCCGTCCCAGGCTACGAATCCGTCGACCTCCACGGAGCCGACATCACAGCTGACCTCAACCAGCGCTGGCCATTCGGCGACGGCGAGATCGGCCTCATCCGCGCCCACGACGCCCTCGAACACCTCTGCGATCCCATCCACACCATGCAAGAAGCCCATCGCTGCCTTACCCCCGGCGGCTGGTTCCTCACCCTCACCCCCAGCACCGACGGCCGAGGGGCCTTCCAAGACCCCACCCACGTCAGCTTCTGGAACTCCAACTCGTTCTGGTACTACACCCGCCCCGAACAGGCCCGGTTCATTCACAGCCCCGTCCTGTTCGAAGCCAACCGCGTCAAGAACTTCCACCCCAGCGATTGGCATCAGGAGCATCAAATCGTCTACGTGAAGGCGGATCTCATGAAGCGGTGAGTCATTTCGCCTCCAAGTTCGGAGTCAGTCGATTTCGCGTCCAATGCGGGGAGTGTAGTCACTGTAGGCAACGTCACTGACCAGATGGATCACAGACAATGCGAAACCCCACAAAGGGATTCGATTTCCAAGGTGGCATGACATGGTAGTCGATTCGGCAGGGTTCACCGACGAACCGCCAGTCGCTACCGCGAACGACTTTGAGGTATCCGTTCGCTGGTCCGACCGGATTGTCGACTCTCGAACGTGCGTAGTAGTCGCGATCATACCAGTCGGCTGTCCACTCCCAGGCGTTGCCTCGCATGTCATGCAGGCCAAAGCGATTGGAGGCGAATGAGCCGACGATCGCCAGTTCCAAGCCTGGAAGTTGCCCCGCCGACTCGCCACTCACTGCGACGTTTACGGTTTGATCCGACCAGATGGCCGCTTCGCGAGATCCACTGCGACAGGCGTATTCCCATTCGGCCTCAGTGGGGAGGCGGTAGGTTCGACCAGCAGCCCGCTCTTGAGGCATTGCGGAGAGTTGCTGACAAAACGAGTTCGCAGCCTGCCATGTCACATCCGTCATCGGCAATTGGCCATCGGTTGCGGAAGATTCGAGGGATGCTTGGTCCGACGAAGGCCGACTGTGGGGTTCCACAGAATCAGAGCCTTTGCCGATGGACTCTTGGGGTGGGCGACTCATGACCAATCGGAACTGTTCACATGTGACCTCGTGAACTCCCAGCAGAAATGGGTTGGAAATGCGAACTTTGTGATCCGGGCATTCCGGTGGCAAGTCGGCGGAACTGCCGACATCTGGAAACCCCATATTGTATTCGCCCCCTGGGATCCAGACGAACGACATGCCTATGGTGTTTGAGAATAGTTCCCTGTCCGGCGACTTGTCTGCTTCCTGTGCGGCTGGAGAATGTGAGCTTACAACCTTTAGGGGGTTATCCTCTGGCAGGTTATCGGCAGCCAGCTTTCCAGAGAAATCGTCGGCGAGCACGCTCGTTGGCGTCTCTCGAGAGTGCATGACATGCCAAAGACTGGAATCGACGCGGTCACTGATGAATCGAACCGAGCCATCCAGGAAACCGACGTGGACTCCTCCGGAATGGAGGCTACGCGCGGTGGCCTGTTGATTTACGTCGACATAATCGACGCAGGGCATTTCCTCTTGATGAAGAGTCTCCGTGCCAACGGCATGATGCAGGTCACGACAGCCGAGGATGTCGTCCGAACGTGACCACTGGTTATTGGGACCATAGTCGTCTCCATTCACGCCGTGCCCCCAAGTGATGCTGGCACCAATCTGACCAAGCGCCCACACGCCACGGGTATCGAGTGGATGTATGCCCGCCCGAATCTCGTCGAATGCTGCCATTGTTCCCTGACCGTTGGCGAACTCATTGAGCGAAAACGACTTGTTGATTCCTGCGACGCCGTTTCCCCAAAGTTGAAACTGCCGCGTGTCCTCATTGACTTCCAGATGTGGAGAATCACCTCTGGGGAATGCTGTGCTGAGTGGCTCCAGGCTCATATTGTGCGTGCCACCATTGATGGCGTAGTTCCCCCTGGCAAATCGCAGCGGAGCGTCCTCGGAACCGGAGCGGTGAATCTGATAGGGATTGTCGTTGCGATTGTGGTGATCCGTCGAGCAGGACATCACATCGACGGCCGTCATTCGCCCGGCGGCGTTGGCCTCGGCCCCGATGGACTGACTCATGTCAAAACTCTGAGCGAGTTCTGGTTTCCCCGCGAACGGCAAGAGCAGCAGGGCCCAGGATTCGCGGGTAATCCGATCGATCTGCTTCGAGTGTTGCAGCGCCAGCGACGAGGTGACATCGGTTCGCCAGACGGCTGCTGGCGGCAGGGAATTGTAAACGTCGTGGTAATTGTGGAGTGCCACCGTCCAGATTCGCAGGTGATCGCGACAGGCGCTCTGCCTTGCGACTTCTCGATATTTGAGAATCGAGGGCAGGCCGACCGCCGTCAACAGGCCGCAGACCGCAATCACCACGAACACCTCGACCATCGACCAACCAGCCCGGCTGCTGTACTGTTGATAAATTACACGCCGCATGATTCACCCTCCGATGTCCGTGTGAACGGGGAAGCCCGAATGCCAGGATTGCTCAAGTGCGGGGGCGAAGCACCATCCAGCCGATGCCACCGACTAGAAGGATGTTTGCAACGACAAGGAGGATCGTCCGCCGGTTCCAGTCATTACCCTGCGTCGCTCCAGTGATGGAGCGCGCGACGGCCTCGGTCGCTTGCGGGATCGGCTGCCCGTTGAGGGCAGCAGTTAAGATAGCCTGGTGAGGCTGGAACTCACTCTGATCGACTCCGTTGTCGTCGTTCTTGTCCGCCAATCGAATGGCGTCCTCGACCTCCATCGTTCGTTCCTCCCAGCGGAGCTTTGCGGTCGGGTCGGTTCCGGTCGGCTTGACCAGTCCCACAGCATCGGTGAGATCTAGTTTCTGGTTCCTATCACGATCGAGGCTTTCGAAGACGACCTCCGTCGGCGCATGCGAGAAGTTCGCCGCAAAGTCAAACTCCTTGATCGACAAAGAGTCGTCATCGTTCAGATCAAAGCAATCGAAGACGTGCCGAGCCAGGTTGATGAATTGCGCCGTTTTCTGGGGGAAGAACTCTTCCCATGAGAGTTGTCCATCAGAGTCTCGGTCGACAAACAGCGGAGGTTGATACCATTCGATGGCCGGATTGGCGAACGGGGTGAGCCGGTACTCCCGGAAGCTGAGGCGACCGTCCTGATCCTGATCGAACGCGGGGATCAATCGCGGCCACATGGCCGCTTGCCACGGATGGGCATTGGACTTCAATTCATCAGGTCCCAGTTGCCCATCATGGTCAGTGTCTAGGCGTGCGAAATCCCGAGGAACATCGAGGGCCACTCGAAATTCGATGAACAGTTCCTGGTCACCCAGAATGTTGTCGCCATCGGAGTCGAGCGACGCGAATATCTTTGCCGCCTCTGCCCCGTTCGATCTCGCGAGGAACTCATTGAGTGTAATTTGGTGGTCCCGATTGATGTCATGTGCGTCGATGTAGGCACAATTGGCCACGATCCCTGTCGGTTGACGCAAAGGCCGACCATCTAGTCGGGCCAAGGAATATGA
>JAYTCW010000160.1:0-5023 GCA_043736295.1 Planctomycetota bacterium
TCGTCCGCTGCCGCTTCATAGAAATCCTGAATGGTCTGGAGTTCGTCGGCGAGTCGTAACGGTTCTCGTTTTAACGCGGACTGAGGTTGCTCCGCGCGAGCGAGAAACAAGAGGCTATCGACCAGCCGTGAGAGCCGGACTGTTTCTTCCAGGCACGACCCTAGCGTGTCCCGGTACTCGTCGTCTGAGCGGCACTTCGCCAGAGAGACTTCCACTTCTCCCCGTAAATTGTGCAGCGGCGTTCGCAGCTCATGAGCAATGTCACCTGAGAATCGAGTCAGCCGCTCAAAGGACACTTGCAGTCGGTCCAGCATTCCATTGAAAGTCGTGGCCACTTGTTCCAATTCAGTGGCGTACTTCGACGGATCGAGCCGTTCCTGCATCTGATTGGCACCAATTCCAGCCGCCACAGATGACAGTTCCCGCAGGGGTTGTAGTCCCCTGCGAGCCAGCAAGATTCCTCCAACTGCACTGGCCACCGTGGCCACGAACAGGATGAAATAGAGTTGCTTCCGGTAGCGGGCGAGAAACATTGACTCTTGCCGCCGATCAAGAGCAGCCTGAATCACGATCGCGTCACCTGACGCCAGTGCCGCATCCTGCGCCAGGCATAGCCATTCCCCCGCTGTCCCTCCCGTTTCCAACGATCCCCGAAACTCAGCCCGTGGCCAGGGAACGGCATCGCTCTCTGGCATCGCGGTGAGGATTGTTCCATCAGGCTTCACGACACGCATCACAATGTGGAGCGGTGATGGCTCGGTTGAAGGTTCCTTCCATGAATCCTTCAACATGGCGAGACCATCGGATTCGTCACGTAGCCGTGAACCGACATCCCGCAGGCGACTGGCCACGAAGTCGTCATCTTCGCGGTCCAGATTTGAGGTGAGTACCCAGTACGAATAGGCGGTCGTCCCTGCGATCAGTACGGCAGTGAGGACCGAAAACCAGACCGTCAGCCTCGCGGCGAGCGACCATCGTCTTGATCGGCTATTCGCGAACTTCGAGGACATAGCCTGCACCCCGCACTGTGTGAATCAACTTGCGATCAAAGGTATCATCGACCTTCGCACGCAGACGACGGATATGAACATCGACGACGTTGGTGTGGCTGTCGAAGTTCATGTCCCAAACTTGTTCGGCGATCAGCGTCCGTGACAGAACCTCTCCCGCTCTCCGCATTAGCAAAGACAGCAGGGAGAATTCCTTCGGGGATAGCTCCAGCTTTTGTCCGGCACGCTGAACCTTGCGACGCACAAGATTCAAATCGAGATCGCCCACACTCAACTCTTCCGGTTGACGCGATGCTCCGCGTCGCAGGATTGTTCGGATGCGGGCCAACAGTTCAGAGAAAGCAAAGGGTTTGACGAGATAGTCATCCGCGCCCAGTTCGAGTCCACGCACTCGATCTTGAACACTATCGCGAGCGGTCAAGAACAAGACCGGCAGGGAACTCCCCGAGCTGCGGAGATCTCGCAGCACAGTCCAGCCATCTCGCCCTGGCAGCATGACATCGAGAATCGCTACGTCATACGATTCGAATTGCGCTAAGTGCAAGCCGTCCCGCCCGTCGCGGGCCACGTCCGCAACGAATCCATGCTCGCGCAGACCCTTGGCCAGATAGTCCGCCGTTTTCGCTTCATCCTCGACAATCAAGACACGCATCCAGACCTCCGTGTGTCGATTGTCGCATACGGACAGCGGCGTTGCATTGCGAGAGAAGATCAGCAGCCAGAAAATGACAGAACTGTCATTCAGTCGTCATCGTCCCGCAACCCATTGGAATTATGATCCTATCAGGAACGAGCGTTTCTCAGCAATTGGCTGGCGACGGGACAGGAGTGCTATCAATGAGCAAGACATCGCATGCGATACAGCGGCGGGGATTCACGCTGATTGAGTTGCTGGTGGTGATCGCGATCATCGCGGTATTGATCGCGTTGCTGTTGCCCGCCGTACAACAAGCGCGAGAGGCAGCCCGGCGGACCCAGTGCCGAAACCATCTCAAACAGTTGGGATTGGCACTTCACAATTATCACGACAGCTTGCGCACGTTCCCCCCCGGCTACGTGTCGCTGTTCGATGTTGCCGGAAACGACACTGGGAATGGATGGGGGTGGTGTAGCTATCTGTTGCCGCAACTCGACCAAGCACCGCTCTACAACCAGATCAATTTCAACGTCGGGATTGAACAAGCCGTCAACGATGTCGTTCGCGTGCAGACGTTGCCGACGCTGCTCTGTCCGTCAGACACAGCTCCGAACCGCTGGCAAACGGCGAGGCGTGATCTGTCGACCGGCACGTTGCTGAGCAACATTTGCGAAGTGGCTTCCGCCAACTACGTGGGAATGTTTGGCACCTTTGAGCCGGGTGTCGGGGGAGATGGCGTCTTCTTCCGCAACAGCAAGATCGGTCTGCGAGACCTCACCGATGGTTCGTCTTCCACGTTGCTCGTTGGCGAGCGATCCTTCCGCCTCGGTGAAGCGACATGGACGGGAGCTGTCACGGGTGCGGTGATCGTTCCAGACGGCAGTGATGGAGTTGGCACGGGACCACCGGAATCGGCAGCGAGCATCATTCTGGGACACACTGGCGACGGGTACAGCCCTGGCGATCGACGCTCGCACGTCAACCAGTTCTACAGTCTGCACACCGGCGGTGTGCATTTTCTCTTCGGTGACGGACACGTCAGCTTCCTCAGCAGTTCGCTCGACTACCGTGTCTACCAAGCCTTGACCACACGAGCTGGCGGGGAGCCAGTCTCGACCGATTTCTGATGGCCTGCTCAACCCTTTCCTCACTTGGAGAATGCAATGCGTGCTTCCCTCATCATTCCGTCCGTCCTGTTGCTGCTCATCGCTGGTTGCGGTGAAGCATTTGAGAAGACCGAAATGGTGCCGATCGAAAAAGTTCCAGAACCCGTGATGAAAGTCGCCAAGGAGAAACTCCCCGGCGTGAAGTTCGATACCGCGTGGACCGAGACAGAGGGCGACCAGACGGTTTACGAAGTCCGTGGCAAATCTGCCGACGGAAAGACACGGGATATCAAGGTCTCGCCCGATGGCACGGTCCTGGAAGTCGATTGATGCAGGCAGACGAAATGATCCGCGAGACTGCCGATTCCTCGACTCAAGCCATCGGCAGCGCAATCTGGAAACTGTTCCTGTTGCTCGTGTGGGCCGCGTGGTGGGGCGGACTTAGCTTCTATGCCGTGGTCGTCGTTCCCATCGGAACCTACCTCATCGGCAGCGAGGAGCAAGGCTTCATCACGCAGCGTGTCACTCAGTGGCACAACGGCCTCTCGTGTCTGTTTCTTATCTGCCTATTAATTGAAGTCACTCGCAGACGCAGACCCGCACTGTGGAGCATCGCCGCCGTGCTGGCCATCATCGACATCGCACTGGTCGTGTGGCATGCTAAACTCACACAAATGATGGACTTTCAACAGCATGTGGTTCCGGGCAGTTTCTACTCCCAGCACGCCATCTATCTGTGGATAACGGCGTGTGAATGGCTTCTGGGAATGGCGATGCCAATTTGGATCATCCCCATAGCCGCACCAGTTAAGTCGCGGTCTGGCGAGCACGGCAGTTATCGATCCAATCCAACAGAAGAATCGAGCCAAGATGCGATGACCTCGACAGGGAAAGCGTCATAACAACGGATTGCGCGTCTCCGGCAATGAAACCGCCGACCACTATTGAATCGCCTCCTCTAAACGTGCGTCTGCTGGGCTGAGCCAGCCCTGTCAGTGACATCGCCAGCGAATCCGTTTATCCCCTCCTCCCGCAATTCTTATTGCACTGGGCGGTGGTCGGACGTTGCTAGGGCTTCTCTAAGGCCTAGCGGAGACGGTCGCGAGTCTCCTCAAGCTGTGGACCGGGGCATGAACGGACCGTCTCGGCCAGCGCAAGATCTTCGTCGTCATGGGCTACGCATTGGCCGGACTGTCTCGCCCCTGTCTTGGACTCGCAACTCAGATTTCTTATGTTCTTGGGATTCGACGGTTGGATCGAATCGACAAGAGAATCCGAACTGCTCCCCGTGACGTTCTCATCACGGAATCAATGGTCGAAACCCGGGGCGAATTTGAATTCGGGCTTCATTGCGGGATGGATCATCTAGACCTCGATATTGCACCACGTTTGGTGGCAGCCTTTTACTGACTCATGCCAGACGTTCGCAGGCCTCTGGAGTTACCGCCCGAGCAAGACCCAAAAACGATTGCCAGTCGAGACACGGATTTGAAAAACTCATGTTCTCGTCAGATCCGCCTTCACGTACACGATCTGATGCTCCTGGTGCCAGTCGCTGGGGTAGAAGTTCTTGACCCGGTTGGCCTCGAACAAGACGGGGCTGTGGATGAAATGGGCTTGTTCCGGTCTGGTGTAGTACCAGAAGGAATTGCTGTTCCAGAAGCTGACGTGGGTGGGGTCTTGGAACGCCCCTCGCCCGTCGGTGCTGGGAGTGATGGTCAGGAACCAGCCGCCGGGGGTGAGGCAGCGGTGAGCTTCTTGCATAGTGTGGATCGGGTTGTGGAGGTGTTCGAGGGCGTCGTGGGCGCGGATGAGGCCGATCTCGCCGTCGCCGAAGGGCCAGCGCTCGTTGAGGTCAGCTGTGATTTGGCCGCCGTGGAGGTCGACGGACTCGTAGCCGGGGGTGGGGTGGAGGCCGCCGCAGAGGTCGATCTTGCGGAGGGAGTTGAGGTCGCACCAGCGTTCGACTAGGGGATAGATGTACTGGTCGTGGATGTTGAGGGTTTCGGTTTGGATGAACGCGTTCTGGTCGCCGCGACAGGTGTTGGTGGGATGGATGTGATAGATATATCTGAAGTTTTGCATTTCACCCGATCCCCAGTCTCACCATCACCCGATCCCCAGTCTCACCATCACGCGATCGACGGTTTGGCCATGTTCTGTGACTTGGCCGAAGGCCCATTCCAGGGTGGTGCGCAGGTTTTCTCGTAGCAGCGCGCGGCAGGCTTCGCCGATCGTCGTCAGTCGTTGGAGGGCCCATTCCTTGGCGC
>JAYTCW010000161.1:0-5121 GCA_043736295.1 Planctomycetota bacterium
GTCCTCGCCACCGACTATCCCGACTCACACACGAGTTGCAACTCGCTTTCTACTGTAGCCAACCCGAGGATTCCATCCGTCCCTGCCGCGTCATTGCAACCAAGCATTTCACCCGACACACTGATCTCCTCATCTCCATCCCCGCTCGCTCAAGGAACATTGCATCATGCTTCTCACGATTCGTTGGATTGTGGCTTCTGCCGCTCTTGTCGCCGGAGCTTGGGGAATGACTGAAGAGTGGAAGAGCGGGGTCAACTGGACTGAGCCGCGTCTGGTTGATACCTCGACGCCGGTGCCGTCTGATGCCCAGGTGCTCTTCAGCGGAGAAAATATGGACGCCTGGGACGGAGTCAAGAACTGGGTCTTCAAAGACGGCTATGGCCAAGTCGGCAGCTCCGTCCGCAGTAAGGAGAAGTTCGGGGACTGCCAGCTGCATTTGGAGTTCGCGACGCCCGAAAAGGTCGAAGGGAACGGCCAGGGGCGGGGCAACAGCGGCATCTACTTCATGAGCCGCTACGAGGTGCAGATTCTCGACTCGTGGGAGAACCAGACCTACTTCGATGGGCAGTGTGCCTCGATCTACAAGCAGCGTCCCCCGCTGGTCAATGCCTGCCGCAAGCCGGGCGAGTGGCAGACCTACGACATCATCTTTAAGGCTCCCCGGTTCCGTGCCGACGGCTCCCTGAAGAGCCCCGCGTACTTCACCGTGCTGCAAAACGGGGTGTTGGTCCAAGACCACGCCGAGCTGCGCGGCCCGACTGACTACGAAACCCCGCCGAACTACACAGCCCACGATGCGAAGGATTCGATCAGCCTCCAGTTCCACGGCAACCCGACGCGGTATCGGAACATCTGGGTGCGGGAGTTGTAAGGGAATGCCATTCCTGAGTCTGGATACGCTCTCTCAACTGACCTGCTACGGGTTCATGTGGTGGAGTGTCTTCGTAGCCATCGCCGCAACGCTGGTTTGGCGAGGTGGCTTACTCGGAATGGTCACGGGTTGGATCGCAATCGCGGCGATCATCGTGGTCTTGGATTTCATCTGGATTAGAGACGATATGTCGAGGCCCGGCTGGGATGGAGTCCCTGATCAGGACATCCTCTTCATGATCGGCGTGTTGATTCGAGTGTTTCTCGTCAACATGCTTCTCTTGCCCGTTTCGCTGGCCAGCTCGATGTTAAGGCGACGATTGCGCCTCTCTGAATCACGCCCCAATATCGCGAGTCACTCGGAGGAGTGAGGCGGTCGGATGGCCACCACTCGCGGGTTAATTCCCGTGATCGTGGGAATGTCCGTGATCGTGGGAATGTCCGTGATCGTGTGAGTGATCGTGTGAGTGCCCGTGGTCGTGGGCCGCGTCTTGGGCGGGCTTCGCGATTTCTTGGACTCGGATCGAGTCACTCGCGAAGCTTCCCTCGGCGGCGCGGTACACATCGCGGAGGGGAATGCCGTGCTCGGTGGCGACACGGGCGCAGTCCTCGAACTCGGGGGCGAAACGCGGGGAGCTGCCGGGTTGCCAGGCGAGTTTGCCTTGGACCGGACCGAAGGCGGTTTGCACGGTGTACGCCTGCCGGGCTTGCTTCACGCGCTCGATGCGGTGGCGGCGGATGCCCAGCGTGCCGGTTTCCTGAAACAGCAGCGTCTCGAACCGCTCACAGTCCTCGGGGCGGCACAACACGCTGACGATCACGCCGGGTCGGTCCTTCTTCATCTGGATCGGCGTCGTGTAGACATCGAGCGCCCCGGCTTTCAGAGCCGACTGCTTCACATACCCGATCACCTCGCCGCTGACATCGTCGAGGTTGGTCTCCAGCAGGCACACCTGATCGGTATCGGGTGACGAGATCGCCGTCCCCACGAACAGCCGCAACACGTTCGCGCGGTCAGGCAGGTTCATCGTCCCGGCCCCGTAGCCAACCGCTTCGATCGTCATCGCGGGCAGCGCTCCGAACCGGTCGGCCAGCACCTTCACGATCGCCGCTCCCGTGGGCGTGGTCAGCTCGGCCATGATCGGCAGGTCGACCAGAGGGATGCCCTTGAGGATCTCAGCTGTCCCCGGCGTCGGCACCGGGCAGAGGCCGTGGTCGATCCGCACCTGACCCCGCCCCGTGGGCAGCGGGGCACAGACGATGACCTCGGCATTCAGGGCATCGAACCCGGCTGCGGCCCCCACGATGTCGACGATGGAGTCAATCGCCCCGACCTCGTGGAAGTGGATCTCGTCGAGCGTCGAGCCATGCACGCGGGCCTCCGCCTCGCCGATCACGCGGAAGATTGACTTGGCCAGCGTCTTCGTCCGCTCGGTGAGGCCGGTCGCCGAGTCGATCATCCGCGCGATCTGCGAGTACCCCCGGTGCGGCTGGCCCGGCGGGTGCTGGATGCGGACAGCTGTGGCGCGGAAGCAGGACTTCATCACCGATTCGAATTGTAGTTCGACCCCCGGAATGCCGAGAGCCGCGACCGCCGCCTGGATCACCGCCGGGTCAACCCCCGCGTCAACGAGAGCGGCCAGCGTCATGTCTCCGCTGATGCCAGTGGCACATTCGAGGTAGGCGATTCGCATGCGGGGGCTCTTCTGGATGGGAGGGGATTCGTCAATTCACAGATCACAGAGTCGTCTTTCGCTCCGCGAAAGACCGGCCTTTCGCGGAGCGAAAGGCGACTCTCCCGGAGGCTGAACGGACGTGGCGGGAGGTGCGATTGTAGGACGCAAGCGGGGCGGGAAACAGCGGCTCTCGACGTTCTCCGAGGTTCGGCCCGCTCGAGTTCTCGGCTGTGAACTACGGTCAGGGGAGGTGCCAAGGCCGGGTCAGTTCGGGGCACCATTCCATCGTCACACTCGCCCCCCTCGCGAAACGACATGAGCACGACACTCTCCGAACAATCGGTACAACCGCTCCTCGCTGCTGACGATCAAGCGGCGACCTCCGCGCAGCTCTCTGCGCTCAAGGCCGTCTGGGTGTTGTTTATTCTGGTGACCGGTGGTTTGGTCATGGCGATGAACCAGGCGGACCCCGACCTGTGGGGCCACTCGCTGTTTGGACGCGACTGGATCGAAACCGGTCGGCTGGCCAAAGCGACCACCGGCTCGTTCACGGCGATTGGCTTTCACTGGATCAACCACGAGAACCTCGCCGAGTTGCTCACTGCCTGGACCGAGATGCGGTTCGGCCCAACCGGACTCGTGGTTGGCAAATTTCTGCTGAGCCAGATCGTGTTGGGGCTGATTCTGTTTCAGGCTCGTCGCCATCACGTCAGCTGGGGGACCGCTGGAGTGTGCGCACTCCTCGCGTCGTTCGGGCTGGCATTTCACTGGCACTTCCGCCCGCAGGTGCTGGGCTACACGATGTTCAGCGGCATGCTAGTCAGCCTGTCTTGGATCTTCGAGGGCTGGGAAGGCCGCTGGAATCTGCGCCCCTGGAAATCGCCACCGCTGGCTCTCGACGAGGGGGCGGAATACAGCTGGAAACGCATGCGCTGCTTGTGGCTCAGCTTCGGACTCTTCGCGGTCTGGACGAATACGCATGGCAGCTTTGCGGCGGGTCTGGCGATCTTCGTGGCGTATCTGGTGTTTCGCAGCGTCGAGGCATTGTGCCTGTGGGGCTGGTCTGCCGAGGGCCGCATCCGCCGATATGTGTTGATGAGCTGTGTCGCTGGGCTGGGGACGTTCGCCACTCCGTACGGCCTCGCCCTGCATCGCTGGATGCTAGCCGCCATCGGGCATCCGCAGCCGGAGATTCAAGACTGGCAGCCGATCCCGCTCTTCACCGCCGAGGCGTTTCCCTTCTGGGCCTTGGTTGTGGTAACTCTGTTCTCGCTGAAGTACACGCGGCTCCCGAAGGACTTCACCCAGCTGATGATTCTGGGGCTGGTCTGCTGGCAAGCGGTCAGCCACATTCGTCACCTGACGTTCCTGGCGCTACTCGTGGCGTTCTGGATTCCACCGCACTTGCAGTCGGCTTGGCAGCGGATCACCGAGAGTCCGGATAAGGCGGGGCCCGCTCCGTTCAGCCAAAGTAGTGTGCAGTGGGCCAGCGTCTGCCTGCTCATCGGCACAGTCTTCATGGGAGTCCGGTTGGCCCCGCAGGTGTCTCGATTGGAGGTCGACGCGAGTCAGTACCCGGTCGCCGCCATGCAGTTCCTGGAGGACCGGCAGCTGCGAGGTCGGACGGTGGTGACGTTCAACTGGGCGCAGTACGCGCTGGCTTGCTTCGCACAAGAGCCCGACCCGCTGCGGCGATCCACGGTGGCGATCGACGGTCGATACACGACGTGTTACTCGCCCGAAGTGATCGACATTCACTTCGACTTTCTGTTTGGCAAGGACTATCCCGGCCAGCGGTATCGCAGCCCGAAGTCTGGCCCGATCGATCCCGAGAAGGCTCTGCGTTATGGCAGCCCAGAGATGTTCGTGCTACATCGGGGCCAGCGAGGAACCGTGCGTATCCTGGAAGCTCATTGTGACCAGTGGACGCTGTTGTACCAGGACTCGCTGGCTCAAGTGTGGGGCTGGAAGCAGCGGTTTGACACTCCGGAAAGCTCGGATTACCTGGCCCCGGAACAACGGCAGATCAGCGATGCCCCTCAGCGCGGGCGAGTCGCGTACCCGGCGATTCCCGCAGTGAGTGTAGTCGTGGGGTCAGCAGGGAATGAATTGGCAGTGCGGGACTGAACAATCCCTTTGATGCCCCCGCCAGACTTCCGAAGTCTCCGAACACTTCGGAAGTCTCTGGGGACGCGAGATCTGACTGATCGCCTAAGAGTTCCAACATGGGTGTATGCCTCTCAAATGTCGGTGGATTGAGGATTCGCCAGGGCTTCGACCCCAACGGGGTCTCGCCTCGTAGCCCAGGGTCGGCTGCGCAGCGGAAGACCCTGGGTGATCGGCACGAACCATACATCAACCCCCATGGGGTTGCGTCCCACGCCTGACGCAACCCCGTGGGGGTTGGAACTCGCGTCATCAATCTCAAACCCAGGGTTTCCCGCTGCGCGGGCAACCCTGGGCTACGGGGCGTGACCCCTTCAGGGTCGGGGCACCGACGACTGAGATGCACATACAGCTTGCCCGTTTGTGCCACCCTCCAGACTGCGATCCTCACGCCGGGTGAGTATACTTC
>JAYTCW010000162.1:0-4471 GCA_043736295.1 Planctomycetota bacterium
AGAGAACGGCATGGACCTCCGCAAGGACGCCATGGCGCTCCAGCGGCTCCGCGAATCGGCCGAGAAGGCTAAGAAGGAACTCTCCTCGGCCCAGAACAGCGAGATCAATCTGCCGTTCATCACCGCCGATGCCAGCGGGGCCAAGCACCTGCAAATGAACATCACGCGGGCCCAGTTCGAGAAGCTGATCGACCCGCTCGTCGAACGCTGCCGCCGCCCGGTGGAGCAGGCCCTCAAGGACGCCAAGCTGAGCCCGTCGCAGATCGATGAAGTGGTCCTCGTCGGTGGCTCGACCCGCGTGCCGATGGTCGTCGAACTCGTCAAGAAAATCTTCCAGGGCAAGGAACCACACAAGGGCGTCAACCCGGACGAAGTCGTCGCCATCGGGGCCGCTGTGCAGGGGGCCATCATCGGCGGCGATGTGAAGGACGTGGTCCTCCTCGATGTCTGCCCGCTCTCCCTCGGCATCGAAACCGAGGGCGGCGTCATGACCGTCCTCGTCGAACGCAACACCACCATCCCCACCACCAAGTCCAACACCTTCTCCACAGCTGTCGACAACCAGACGGCGGTGACGGTCCGCGTGTTCCAGGGCGAACGGGCGATGGCCAACGACAACCGGCTGCTCGACCAGTTCAACTTGGAAGGCATCCCCCTCGCCCCGCGTGGCACACCGCAGGTCGAAGTCAGCTTCGACATCGACGTGAACGGCATCCTCAGCGTGAAGGCCAAGGACAAGGGGACCGGCAAGGAGCACAAGGTCGAGATCAAGCAGTCCAGCGGTCTGTCGAAAGACCAGATCAGCGCGATGCAAAAAGAAGCCGAGATCAACGCCGCCAGCGACAAGACCAAGAAGGAGCTCGCCGAGTCCCGCAACAAGGCCGAACACCTCGTCTACTCGACCGAAAAGCAGCTGAAGGAACTCGGCGACAAGCTGGACGAGGCGTCGAAGTCCGCCATCGAAGCGGCTGTGAAGAAGGTGCATGAAGCGACGAAGACCGAAGACATCGCCGCCATCAACAGTGCCACCGAGAACCTCGAACAAGCCACCCACGCCCTGTCGAAACACATGTACGACGCGGCCCAAGCGGCGAGCGGTGGGGGTAACCCCACTGGTTCTTCCGCCCCCGGCCCCGACGGCTCAACGTCTGGCAGCAAAGACGACAACGTGATCGACGCCGAGTTCGAGAAGAAGTGATTTCGAAGAATCCCAAAAGCCCCGGTGATCCAAGCCGGGGCTTTTTGTTCAGTGTGAACATTCTTTCAGACAGCCTATTGACAGTTCATGTTTCATTGATACCATATGCAGTGTTCCGGCAATGGCTTGCTGAACTGATTGGCGGATCGACCGCTAAGGAGGGCTTGTTGATGAATCTAACGGCATCTGCAAATCATACGCTGGACGCGTATCTGGAATTGGTCTGCGTTGATTTGCAACTGACGGAAACGCAAGACGGAAAAGCACGCAGCCACTATGGAGCCGTCGCGGACTGGCTTTCACGCGAAGGCAGTCCCCTCCGGGGATTTGATCCGCATATTTTTCCGCAAGGGTCGCAACGTCTGGGGACGACGACGAAGCCCATCGGAAAATCCGAATTCGATCTCGATGCAGTCTGCAAGTTGACCGCTTCCAAGGATTGGCATCCCGGTGAACTGTATCAGTTGATCTGGGATCGCCTGTACGCTAACGGGCTTTACCGGCCAATGATGAAGCGAATGCCACGATGCATTCGGCTCGAATATGCCGGTGATTTCCATCTCGACATTGCTCCGGCGATTCCCGATTCCGCCTGCGGCGGAAATTGCATTCTCGTTCCGGACCTGAATGCCGATCTCGCGCTAGAGCACCCCGCGAACAACGTCTGGAAATCAACGAATCCGCAGGATCATGCAGTGTGGTTTGAGAATCTCTGCGTTCCCGTGTGGACGTTCAACGCAAAGTACGCGCGAGCCCAAGTTGATCCGGTGCCTGAGAAGGAAGCGGTCCACGCCAAGCCAGCGCTGAAACGGAGCGTGCAGCTATTCAAACGATGGCGAGATGTCGAATATGTTGATCGGCCCAGTTTGGCTCCGCCGTCAATCATCCTGACAACGCTCAGTGGCCATTTCTATGAAGGGCAACAACTCTGCACGGACTCGCTGCATTCGATTCTCAATGCGACCGTTCGGGAGATAGAGTCGGGAAAACGTCTGCGGCTGACCAATCCGGCACATCTGTCCGAGAATATCTGCGAAAAATGGGACTCTAATCCAACCGCGTATCGTGATTTCTGCACCTCTGTGACGGCGTTCCTGCAGCGCTGGGAGCGATTGCAAACACTACGCGGAATTGACAACATCGAGCAGGAACTGTCCGAACTCTTTGGCGAATCGCCGGTGCGCAACGCGGTGGAGGGGTTAGCTAATCGCAGTGTCGTTCGCCCCCGAACCGATCGCTCATTGCGAGTTGAGACGCCGTCTGGACTGCTGGTTCCGGCGCTGTCAGTGGCGACCAGTGTGCGAATGCCGTCCAATCACTTTCATGGGGACAACCATTGATACCGCAACGTGTCCTTGGGTTGGGTGAGCAATTGGCGTATCTCAGACTATTGTGGCCAACTTTCCGCAGCAAGATTTGCGGTTCTTCATTGTCCGCCGTTGGCGAGCTTCAGCCCTCCGAGCTATCCGCAACTTACACGGTCTGCGTCATTCAGCGGGGCGGTCTGATCCCCGAAGTTCGTGTTGTGAATCCAGCACTTCGAAAGGGTTCTGACGGCGAAAATATACCGCACATGTACTCACAGGAGCGGCTCTGTTTGTTCTTGCCGGGAAGCGGCGAATGGAAGCCGAACGATCCCATTGCCCACACCATTCTCCCTTGGACCTCCATGTGGCTCTACTTCTACGAAGTCTGGCACGCGACCGGAAAATGGCTTGGTGGTGGAATTCATCCCGACATCCCCATCACGATTCGAAAGGCGGGTCATGAGCGACGATTCCGATGAAGCTAATCAAAGCCGACGATATCGCATCTTGTCACTTGATGGGGGCGGTGTGAAAGGAGCCTACACAGCGTCGGTGCTTCACACGCTGGAAAAGCTGAGCGGCAAGTCAATCAGCGATCATTTTGATCTGATCACCGGTACGTCAACCGGCGGTATTATTGCAGTCGCAATCGGGCTTGGAGTAGCCCTGCGTGAAATCGTTGATCTTTACGTAAAGCGGGGGCCAGTGATTTTTCCACCTCCTGCAGCAGGGACTTGGGGCAAGATCGCTGAATTCTGGCGTCACGCCACACAACCCAAGCACTCCCAAGAAGTTCTGTCGGGCGAACTGCATAAAGTTCTTGGTGAGCGACTCTTTGGGAACTCCCGAAATCGACTGGTGATCCCGGCGTTCAACGCGCTGAATGGTGATATCCAGCTTTTCAAAACCGCACACTGCGCAGCGTACAGAATGGACTATCGGCTTCCAGCCACTACAGTGGCCCTCGCAACTTCTGCGGCACCGTCGTATTTCAACGCTTTCACAGACCCCGACGGTCTAGCATTTATTGACGGCGGCGTGTGGGCAAACTGTCCAGCGATGGTGGGACTCGTCGAGGCAACGACGGCTCTACGCTGGCCCATCGATCAGATTGATATCCTAAGCATCGGGACGACATGTGAGCCATTTGATGTGAATAAACGACGTCGCAAGGGTGGCCTCTTGAGATGGAACCGAGGGATCATCGATCTCCTGCAGGAAGCCCAAGTGCGAGGAATGCTGGGACTCGCATGCATGATGACAGGAAATCGCCTAGTACGCATTGACACCGTGGCTCGGTCAGGTCGCTTCTCGTTAGATGGAGCATGCGAAGTATCTGACCTCAAGGGACTTGGTGAGAATTCAGCAAGGCAAGCAGCGGAGAACATCGTACTGACCTTTCTTTCCAATAAGTCGGTGCCGTTTGTGCCATGCTATACCGTTGATCCAGTGACGTAGGGTGGGACCAGCCGCTCTGGGCGCAGGCCCACCACGAACGTCGTTTGGGGCCTCGGTCCCAAGCTCCGGCTTGGGACCGCATATCCCCGAAGCTCCGCCTTGAGATGGTGACCGACTGGCTGTAGAGTGAGTCGCGGGTCGCTCGGCGAAGCAGAGCTTCGGGGATAGGCGTTCCCAATCTTGCTCCATGGTCCCGACGTGAGGGGAATTCTATGACAACCCAACGTGGTGAGAGGCTGATCTTTTCGCTCCTGGCATTTGCGTTTGGTGCCTCGTTCTGTGTCGTACTGGCCTATGCGGCTCTCCGCAAGGAGCCGATCAACGAGCCTGCCAAATTCTTCTTGCTGCGAGTTCTCGCATCCCTCTCAGCGGGCGGAGTTGCGGCAGTCATTCCTGGCTTCTTCGAGTTCCAGTGGAAGAAAACGCTCCAGGCGGGTGGTGCACTGGCGGTATTCGCCATTGTGTATCTTGTCAATCCGCCGTCTCTACTCCTCCCCAAACAGGATGA